>DASVRN010000286.1:0-16848 GCA_036388595.1 Chloroflexia bacterium | reverse complement strand
AACGACCAATCATCAGGTACATCGATATCTGGTATCATTAGCTTGTTCTCCGGGTTGTTTGGGGTTGCTGTTGCAACTGCTCCTTTACAACACCGGAGAACGTCTTGTCAATCCATCCTATCTAGCATAACTCCCCCTTTGACATCCTGAGCCTCCCCTGTCATCCTGAGCGTAGCGAAGGATCAGTACCCCGTTCTTGACCCTTGGTATGATGCACCAGTATTCCGAATGCCGCCATCATCCCCAACGTTGGAGAATCTAGCAGGCCACCTGATCCTTCGCTGCGCTCAGGATGACAAGAGTGGGGCTTTCAGGGGCATGTTGTGGGTGAAACTCTGGTGGCACTCACAGCTTATAATTGAAGGGCTACATGTGGTCTGCGGTTGCGCCAACGGCACTGCTACGTGGCACAACTAGATTGTCAGTAAGGTAGGTCCGGCCTGTAGATGGGCGACAGCGAAGCGCGGAGAGCAGGAGCACCGTTCGAGACGGCACCGCAGAGGGTAGACGAGGCGTTGGCTCCTCCCCTGGCCGATGGTCCCGTTGTGGACCTGGAAGGGAAAAAGAGCAGCCCCGCGGTGCCCCTCCAGGGTTTCACCGTGTACGACAGCCTGCTGCTGGGCATGGTCGTCGTGTGGGCCGCCAACCCCGCGTTCATCAAGTGGGCCTTGCAGGACCTCGACCCGCTGGTGTTCAACGCCCTGCGCTTCACCCTCGCCACCCTGGTGCTGGTGGCGTGGGTGCTGCTGCGCGGCGAGGGGCTGCGCTGGCACAAGGGCGACGGCCTGAAGCTGTTCGCGCTCGGTCTGGTGGGGCACGGGGTCTACCAAGCTCTCTTTATCCTGAGCATCAACCTGACGCTGGCGGGCAACGTGGCTCTCATCCTGTCAATCAACCCGGCTTTCGTGGCTGTGTTCAGCTTCCTACTGGGGTACGAGCGTGCCAGGGGCTATGTCTGGCTCGGCGTGAGCCTTACCATGCTAGGCGCGGCGTTGGTGACGTTCGGCACGGGCGAGCGGTTGGAGTTAGGCTCGCGGCTGCTGGGCGACCTGCTCATCCTGGTTGCGACGGTCATGTGGGGCCTGTACACTGTGGTGTCCCAGTCCTTCCTCAAGCGTTACTCCTCCTACAAGCTCAACGCCCTCACCATGCCTATAGGCTCGCTCTTCCTCTTGGTGGTGGCCGCGCCCGCGCTGGCAGGTACGGCACACACCTTTCCCGAAGTGCCAGTGGGCGCGTGGGGCGTGCTGGTCGGATCGGCCATCTTCGCGGTGTCGCTCTCCTACGTGGTCTGGTACCAGGGGGTGCAGAAGCTGGGGGCCACCCGCACCGCCATCTACTCGAATCTGGTGCCGGTCCTGGCGGCGTTCTTCTCCTTCTTCCTCTTGCAGGAGCCGTTGGGCTGGCAATTCTGGGCGGGTATGGCGCTGGTGCTGGGCGGCGTGACGTTGGCCCGGTTCGGCGGAAGGCTTATGCCGCGCCCGCAAACCAGCCGAACTTAGCATGCCTACCAACCCTCCGACATTGGTCTTCATCCACGGGGCAGGCTCAAATGCAGGTTTCTGGCACGAGCAACAGACCGCCTTCTCCGGCGCGCACTTCCTCACCCTGCCGGGGCATTTCGACCCACACACCAGGCAAGTGGCAGGCGAGGGCATGAGCACCATTGAAGAGTACGCGGGTTGGGTGGAGAATTACGTCAGCGAGGCGGGGCTTGACCAGGTAGTGCTGAATGGGCACTCGATGGGTGGGGCTATTGCGCTCGTGTTGGCGCTGCGAAAGCCGGATTGGTTGTGCGGCCTGGTGCTTACCGGAACGGGGGCGCGGCTGCGGGTGGACCCACAACTGCCCGAATTGCTGCGCGGTGATTACTCTGCCGCTATCGACTTCATCATCGCGCGCAGTTTCGCCAATGCCAACGAGCCACTGACTTACGCCCAGAAAGTGCGCCTGAACGGCACGCGCCGCCAACTTGAGCGCACTCCTCAGTCCGTGACGCTGGCCGACTACGAGGCTTGCGACCGCTTCGACGTCATGGCGAGGCTGGGCGAGATTGCCGTACCGTCTCTATCCATAGTGGGTGCGCGGGACGAGATGACCCCGCCCCGGTACAGTGAGTACATGGCCGCTCGTATTCCCGGTGCCTGGTTGGTGATAGTAGGCGATGCAGGACATATGCTGCCACTCGAACAGCCCCAGCAGTACAATGCCACTCTAGCTGAGTTCGTGAGTAGCTTATAGAACGCGTACATCATGTATATTGGTGATGCGCGCTGTGTGGCCTGTCTGACAGGAAGCCAGCGATTTCGAGGTCCAAGGAGCTTGTAATGAGCACTAACACAGGCAAGACGGCCCTGGTCACAGGGGCTTCAGGAGGCATCGGGTACGAGCTTGCGCGGCTGCTCGCGCGGGACGGATACAACCTAGTGCTCGTGGCCCGTAGCGCGGACAAGCTGAACGAGATGAAGCAGCATTACGAAGCTAGGGCGGGCATTCGCGTGCATGTTATTGTCAAAGACCTTGCGCAGCCATCCGCCCCGCAGGAGATATTCGACGAGTTGCAGCGTGAAGGCATAGCCGTAGACGTGCTGGTGAACAACGCGGGCTTCACCGAGTTCGGCAAGTTCGTTGAGACTAGCCTGGAGAAAGAGCTGCAACTGATGCAGGTCAACATCGTGACGCTGACGCACCTGACCAAGCTCTTCCTGCCCGGCATGGTCGAGCGGGGCTGGGGCAAAGTGCTCAACCTCGCCTCGACAGCCGCCTTCTTTCCAGGACCACTCATGGCCGTCTACTATGCCAGCAAGGCTTACGTGCGCTCTTTCTCGGAGGCGCTGTGGGTGGAACTGGAAGGCACCGGCGTAACCGTGACCGTCCTCTGCCCCGGTCCCACCGAGACCGGCTTCCAGAAGCGCGGCAACATGGAGGACTCCCGCCTGGTCGCCGGCCGCAAGATCATGGACGCCCGCACGGTGGCCCGCATAGGCTACCGTGCCATGATGAAGGGCCGTATGCTGGTCGTAACGGGTCTGAGGAACTGGGTAAATGTCGAGGCCACGCGCTTCATCCCCGACAAGATGCTAGCCCGTACTGTCCTCCGCGCGCAGGACCGCGTGGAGCACTAGGAATAATAATGGAAACGCCAAGACGCCAAGACGCCAAGCACCCGCCAAGTTAAGGATTGTGGCTCAAGATAAAGGAGCAGGGTATATGTATCGTACCCTGCTTCTCTTTCTACTCACCAAACCTTTATTTCCTTGGCGGGTGCTTGGCGTCTTGGCGTCTTGGCGTTTAGCTCCGTCCCCTCAAGAACCAAGTCGCCGCTTGAGCCTGTCGTAGGTGGTTTCGAGCAGTTCCGGCATGACTTTGGTCGCGCCTACCACTGACATGAAATTGGTGTCGCCTCCCCAGCGGGGCACAACGTGCATGTGTACGTGGTCGGCCACTCCCGCGCCCGCTATCCGGCCCAGGTTCATGCCCAGGTTGAAGCCCTCGGGTGCGTATTCCTCTTTGATGGCCGCCAGCATGCGTTGCGCCAGGCCCATCATCTCGGCTACCGTCTCGCCGTCAAGCCCGGCAAAGTCGGCGGTATGCTCGTAGGGCACCAGCATGAGGTGGGCGGAGTTATAGGGATAGAGGTTCAGTATGGCGAAGTTGCGCTCGCCCCTCAGTAGAATCAGGTTAGAGCGGTCGTGGTCCGGAGTCAGGCGGATGCGGTCGCAGAAGACGCAGCCGGTGCTTTCCTGGGGTGGGACGTCTTCGGGCATGGGGTTGGTCTCCTGGGGTGCGGTCTCGTTCTCGCCCCGGCTGCCCGCATCTTCATCTTCCTTGCCGCTTACGTAGGCCATGCGCCAGGGGGTCCACAGGTATTGCTTGTGCAAGCGTCGTCGCTCCTGAAATGCTATTCCGCGTGTGGGTTATACGTTAGCGCCTGACGAAAAGCGGTGCGTAATCGGGTTGTAGATACCCTTGGGTGAACAGTATCACCAGCACCAGGAATATGGCGACCGTCAGCAGGGTGAACACCCCCGCCGCTATCCAGGGCAGCCTGCCTCTGTTCACATCCACCAGGCCGCGCACGTTCGGTAGCTCCCATTCGCCCAGGGTATAGCGCGGGCAGAGGATGTAGCCTACCAGCACCCCGCCTATCAGCCCGCCAAGGTGGGCCGAGTTGTCGATGGGCAGGATGCCGGAGAAGCCAAAGCCCAGGTTAATTACCACGATGAAGATAATGTTCCAGAACTGGATGTTGCCCCTCGACCCGAACAGGCTCCTGTGCAACCCGAAATAGACCCCCAGTGCTCCAATCAAGCCGAATATCGCCCCTGACGCGCCCACGCCAGGTATGTTGAATGGAGACATCGCCACGCTAGCCACGCTGCCCGCCAGACCCGATATGAAGAAGATTGCCAGGAAGCGCCGCTTGCCAAACAATCCCTCTACCTCGTTACCGATGACGTAGAGTGCGTAGCCGTTGCTTACGATGTGGAGCAACCCATTGTGCAGGAACATCACCGTGAAGAGCCGCCACCATTGGCCCTCCAACACCACCTGCTCGTTGACCTTCGCGCCCCATTCGCTGATTGGGTCGGTCAGTGTGAAGGGGAGTATCGAAAGATTGCCGTTGAGCAACGTCACGATGGCAAAAAGGACCACCATGATACCTAACAGGAGAGTGGCCCAGAAAGGCCGTTCCAGGGGTATGCGAATCCAGGTGCGTGCAGCACGCGCAGCGCTCATGTAGCCCGGAGGGGGCACCGGCGCGGGGAGATAGGTTGGGGGTGGCGAGTAGGGACGCGGCGGGCCGAAGTCATCCCCCTCGTTCTGCGGCGGGCGCGGTGCCTGCCATTGAGGGTCGGGTGAAGGTGGATTAGGTTGGTACATCATTCAGACAAGGAGCTCTAGCGCCGTCATTGGCGTTGAGGAGGGGCCGCGTGCGGTAATAAAATGAGGGCTACACTAGAGTATACGACATTCGCGCACAAACAGGTGCAACGCGGTCCGGTGTGCCCCCTCTGCTACTGCCTCTACAGCAGCTTTATCAACCCGAGCGACAGCGCCAGGCTGAACGCGATCGCGATTGCTATAAAGGCGGTAATCCCCGCGTAGAGCCAGTTACGCGCAAGCGCGAAGGCCACGAACTGGACTATCAGCGTGACACCCGGCGTGGACAACAACAGCAGCACGCCCACGTTCACCAGCGCCAGCGGGTTGAGCGCCAGCATCTCCGGCAGCAGGCGGTCGAACGGCATGACCTGTTGGGCTAATGCCTGCCCGCCCGGCGACCCGCTCAACAACCACCAGCCCAGCCCCACCAGCATCGCGGCAAAGCTGGCAAACATCCCCGCCCGCAACGTGAAAGCGGCCCAGGTGTAAGTGCGATCGTCTCGGTTTTGTGAGTTTGTTGCTTCCATCATTTCTGAAACGTGAAACGTGAAACGTGATGCGGTTTGTGTTAATTGGTGCGTGGATGCGAGACCGCTCCTATTGCGGAACCCTGCTTCCCTCTGTCATCCTGAGCGTAGCGAAGGATCTCAGATGCTGGCTTTGCCCTGATGCTGAACCTTCAGCATCCTACCCTAGTTGCCTTCCATTCAACGGCACCCCTCTTCACCTTCTTGAGATCCTTCGCTACGCTCAGGATGACAGGGGGAGGCTTGGTTCTGTTACCCCAACAGATTCGCATTCACTTACCAATTACCCCTAGCCGCATCACGTTTCACGTTTCACGTTTCAGCCTCACCTCCTATAGAGTCCCAGCGCCTGCGCTACCATCAGCAGGGCGATTACGACCGATACCCAGCCGAAAATGATGCGGAGTCGCTCGTTGGGAGTGCGGGGCACCAGCCACGCGCCTACCCTCGCGCCCAGGAAGACGGATAGGGCGGTGGGCACGGCAATTAGCAGGTTGATGTCGCCGTGGGTGTAGCGGACGAAGGCGGCGCTGGTGGCGGTGACGCCTATCATGTAGTTGCTGGTGGCGCTGGCTACCTTGAGGGGCACCCTCATCAGCAGGTTCATTACGGGCACCTGCACGATGCCGCCCCCCACGCCCAGCAGTCCCGCGATTACCCCGGCTATGGCGCTGATACTGAAGCCCGTGCGAACGTTGGTGGGCGTGTAGTCTACGTGCTTCTTGGTGGCAACATCGTAGTAGCTGGCGCGGAGGTCCAGGTTGAGGCCTGTCCTGGCGAGTTCGGCAGCGGCGGCCTCGTCGCCCGTCATCGGCTTCTGGGGCCTGCCCCGCAGCATCGTGAACGCGGTGTAGAGCAGGACGACGGCAAAGAGGCCGCTGAGCACCTGTTCCGGCAGGTACTCGGCCACGAGCGAGCTGATGATGGCAGCCACCGTGGTCGAAATCAGCAGCACCAGCCCCAGCCGGATGTTGCTCAGGCGCTGCTTGACGTAGGACGCGGCCCCCGCTGTGGAGGTCGCCACCACGGCCACGTTGCTGGTGCCTATCGCCACAATCGTCGGCACCTGGAATATGAGCACCAGTGCCGGCACCACGAACACCCCGCCGCCCAGCCCCAGCAGCGCGCCCATCAGCCCCGCCGCGAACCCCGTGGCCCCCAACCCCAGGAAGTAGAAGAAGTCCATGCGGGGAATTGTAATGCACAAGAGTTGGGGAGGCAAGGGGAGGACGATGGGAGTGATGAGGACTGAGGACTGAGGTCTGAGTAGAGAGTGGGTACACGCCAACACCCATCTGAACAATCCTAATCTTTGCGCGTTCTTTGCGTTCTTTGCGTCTTTGCGTTTTCGTCTCCTATCGTCTATCGTCCACAATGCCACGTTCGCCTATTCATAATGCTATAATGCGCCTATCATGAGGGCAAACTTGGGATTGGAGTGACTGTAGACTGATGTTCGACCTTTCTGAGCTTATCGCGCGCAGCATCGAGCGTTCGCGGCACCTGGAGTCAAGCGGCATCTATTTCCTGGGGGAGGTGACCGACCAGGCGGCGGAGCATATGGGGCAGGCGCTTACGTCAATGGCGGTGCAGCGGGAGGGCGACCCCAGCCAGCCGATCACCGTCTACATCAATTCGGGCGGCGGCGCGATAGGCGCGGGGCTGGCTATGATGCAGATGATCTACCGCCTACGCACGCTCTACGGGGTAACCATCAACACCGTGGTCACGGGCTACGCCTACTCGATGGGCGCGATCATCTTCCAGGCGGGCGACAAGCGGTTGATGGGCTCCTTCTCCACGCTGATGCTCCACTCGCCCCAGTGGCAGCTTACCGGCGACGAGGAGAAGGTCTTCCACGACTACGGCCTGCTGGCCCGGCACTACAAGAACCTGATAAGCAACATCTTCGCCCAGCGCTCCGGCAAGCACGACCCGGACTGGTGGGGGAAGTACATCTATTCGGGCCGCGACCGCTTCCTCACCGCCCAGGAGTGCATAGAGATGGGCCTGGCCGACGAGATTTACGGCCTGCAACTGACAAGCCCGCCCCCACCTACCGAGGGTGAGGCTAATTTGGAGTTGTAGAGAAAAGGTTGTCCTGTAACCCATCCTCTCAACTCCCTTCCATAGTCAATCTCTTCTACAGGTATTTAGGCTGGCCTTGAACGCAAGCTGATCATCTTCTACAAGGGAAGTCTACGCAATAACCAGGTTACTGAGCGCCACAGAGACGTTATAGATTATTGTCGAAATTGAACTTACAACACCAGCCAGTGCAAACCTGAAACCAAGGAAACGAAGTTCTTTGACAGGTGGGAGCACATCTATGTCAAGCAACAACGCTGATCAACAGTCTTCAAAGTTAGGCCGCCTATTGAAGCACTATCGCCAAAATGCTCAAATGAGACGATCCGACCTTGCGGAGAAGCTGAACCTACCTGAAGGCACTCTTAGTGCCTATGAAATGGGAAGAAGACGGCCACCCAGGCAAATTGTGCTGTCTCTAGCTGAGGCGCTTAGCCTCAATGCAGCCCAGATAGATGATCTGTTGAATGTGGCGGGTCATACGCGCTCAACATATCTAGCAACAGGCCCAAACCCTCGTCTGGCTCAATCTTACGGCGATTTTGGTGAAATGCTAGAGAGCAAATCTGCATCAGACGAACAACATGTCCTGACACTCGAAGAGCTAATGGCCCAATCTTCCTCTGGCCGGGACCAGGACTTAGAGGAGCTCCGTGGTGCTATCGACTCTCTTGTTGCAACGGTAGGTGAACTCAAATCCCAAATCCAGGACCCCGCTGTTCAGGCTACAGCAGAGACGGCCATTGAGGCGGCAGCTCAGGTTCAAGAACTAAGCCACAACCTAACGGCGCCTATCTATTCCCCAGTTCGGGAATCGCTCGGGGTGCGTCTCGTCCCAATTACGGAGGTTGATAAAATCAATGAATATCAGGGGGAGGAGAGCAAGTGGTACGCTATTGCGGCTGTGCTGGCTGGCGTGATGTTGGGTATCGTTCAAAACATTACAACAGGTGGTGATTGGACGCCGTACGCTTGGTATGCTTTCGGCGCGTCTGGGGTGCTTGGCGCAATCTGTGGCTGGACGGCTTGGCGATATGGGCAAAAAGCAAAACAAGCACGACGACAAGCCGAGTCCCGTGAGTGGGTTGCGTGGGATGTATTCGAGAGAGGAAGGCAATAGGAGATGAAGTAAGGAAATATGGGCAACTACAAAGACAGGTGCTAATACACAAGAGGTCTGTTGTAGAGATTTATCCATATCGAGCCACAAAGCAACATTGTTAGGCTCATGAAAGAACATCTCATCTTGAAAGTCTATATCTCCTGCGACCTCGATGGTGTGTGCGGCGTGGTGGACCGCGACCAGCTTTTTGACAGCGCCTCCGCCGACTACCGCCACGCCTGCCGCCTGCTCACCGCCGAGGTGAACGCCGCCGTGTCGGGCGCGCTTGCCGCCGGGGCTACCGATGTCATCGTGAACGACGGGCACTACCTCATGCGCAACCTCGTGCCCGACGAGCTGCACCCACGCGCCAAATTGATCGCGGGCCGCTTCAAGCCCGGCTTCATGGTGGAGGGCCTCGACAGCAGCTTCGGGGTGGCCCTCTTCGTCGGCTACCACGCGGCGGCGGGCGTGGCAGACGGCAACCTCAACCACACCTACCACGCCTACGAACTGCGCCTCAACGACCTGGTGTGTAGCGAGGGTACCATCAACGCAGCCGTGGCGGGGCACTACGGCGTGCCTGTGGGCCTCGTCACGGGCGACACCGCTACGATAGCCGGGCTGCGGTCGCAACTGGGCGACAACCTGCGGGGTGTGGCCGTAAAAGAGGGCATCACACGTCTGGCCGCCCGACACCTCATGAGCGTGCAGGAGGCGCGAGAGGCGATAGAGAGCGAGGCGGAGCAGGCGGTGCGCGATGCGGCGGAAGGTCGCGGCCCCACTCCTCTCGACCTGGGTTCGCCCGTGACCATGCGCCTCACCTTCAAGGAGACTCTCCACGCCGACGCTTCCGCACTGCTGCCCGGTGCCGAGCGGGTGGAAGGGCGCACGTTGCAGTGGCGGTTCGACAATGTGCTTGAGGCGTACCGCACCTTCGTGGTCACCTACTACCTGTCGCGGGGCGTGGAGTCCTAGGCAGCTTCCCGGCCCTGTAAATCGCACCACCGTTTACGCTGCTCCCTCCGAAATCCCTCAAAAAGTGAAATTGACACCTTAAGCAAGGTTGATGTCAACTTCACTTTTTGTTTGTCCAAGAACGGGAAAAGAGGGCCAGAGTTTAGATCATAGCAAGAGGAGCAGGGTACATGCTGTTGTACGCTGCGCCTCTCGCTAAGAACACCTACATAATCTCCGCGTAACCTTTGCGCTCTTTGCGTCTTTGCGGTTAACATACTCAGGTACAATCGGCACAATGTTACTACTAACTAAGGACGGGACGTGAGCGATCCATCAGGTAACGGCGGCGGGGGCGGTGGCAAGGCGTTGAAATTGGACGCGAAGCAGGCGTGCACGGTGCTGTACCGGTCTATGCCCGCGCTCGATGCACGCGGCATGGAGATGATGTTGCGGCAGCTTGTGGGGCCAAGCACGGTCGAATGGGCGCGAGTAGAAGGGAACGTGAGCGTGCCGTTAGTAGGCGGTGTGACGCGGTTCGAGGGGCACGAGATCGCCATGATAGCCCTGAACGCTCCCGTACGCGAAGAGGTGTTGCAGCAGACGGTGGGCGTCTCACCCATGCCCGACGAGCAGCGTACCTTGCTGATGTCGCACCGCGCGGCTGTCCGCCTGCTCTACCTGGGCGGCTCCGGTGACCCGGCGGAGCAGCTTACGGCCCTGTACCAGGCGGCAACCGCGCTCATCACGCAGGGGGGCATCGGCATCCTGAACGAGCGCGCCGCCCTGGCTCAACCCGTCGAGCGATTGGCCGAGTTCCTGCCCATACGCCCCGGCGACACCCTCCCCATCCCGCTGTGGGTAGGCGTGGTGACCTTCAACGCCACCGAAGTGGAGCCTCACGAACGATACCTGATGCGCACCTACGGCATGGAGCAGTTTGGCCGCCCCGAAATAGGCATCTTCACCGAGGACCGCACTATCGCTGACACCGTGTACCACACCCTGATGAATATCTGCCTCTACATCGTGGAGACCGGTTCCCGCCTTGATATCGGCGCGGGCCATAGGGCCGACTTCAACGGCCGCACCTACCTCTTCACCGAGCCTGACCAACGAGATTACCAGTTCGCCAGCCCCACCGGGTTCCTGCTGTTGGTAGAAGTGTGATGTGGACGACGAGAGACGAAAACGCCAAGACGCCAAGGACGCCAAGGTTAGGATTGTTGGGAAGAGTGATGGCCTGTACCCACACTCTACCCACTACTCAGTCCTCAGTCCTCATCACTCCTATCGTCCATCTATTCCAGTGCGTATCTGACTGTGGCTTCCGCCAACAATGCAGCAGGGTTGATGAGGTCGGGAGCTTCAGCTATTTTGCCTAGCAGTAGCGGTATCTCGGTACAGCCCAGGATTACACCGTCCACCTCCTTGGCGCGCAGGGCTTCGACCGCCTCCAGTGCCGTCGCGGTTTCATCAGGGCCTGCTCGACCCTCCATCAGGGCGAATATTGAGCGGTCCAGTCTGTTTCGCAGTTCCTCCAGTTTGCCCGTTAGCGCCTCGTAGGGCACGCCCAGTTGGTCCAGGGGGGCCATGTAGACGCGCGGCTCGCCCAACCCGAGCAACCCGAGCTTGCGCCAGCCACGGTTTCGCACCTCTTCGAGCGTTACGTCTGTCATGCTCAACACCTTTAGCCCTGATACCTGCTCGAAGAGGTCCTTGAGCACATGCGGGCTATTCGCGGTAATCACAAGGAAGTCGGCTAACTTGCCGAATGCCTCTAACTTATCGCGTAGGGCGGGGTGCATCTCCATCGGTAAGATTGGCTGGTTGTTTTCATCCACCACTATGGGTGCGGTCCGGTGGTAGTACACGATCATCGGTGGGTAGCCGCTGTTGGCCCGCGGGGGTATCAGCCTTTGGGACGCTGCATGCACTCTCGCCTCGAAGTCCATAGTGGCTTGAGGGCCAAGGCCGCCTAAAATTCCGATTGTCTTCATAGTGAGCCTCCTTGGACAATAGCACGCCAGGATGTATGCAACATTGTAGCACCTGAGATACCCGGTTGCCACAGACTAGGTGCACGCGTTCTCATTCATAGGGACCCCGCTCCCCCCTGTCATCCTGAACGCAGTGAAGGATCTCAAGAAGGTGGCAGTCGGATGCTGTTGAACGTCAGGAACTATGGTACTGGAACTTCGACAGAAGAGCAGGGGGTAGCATCTAAGAAACGGTCTGAAAAGGGGTGACGGTCAGGAGGAACGGGGGATAAACGAGGAGTGTGACCAACCAAAGTTACCCTACCGACCTGACTGACCGTCAGTGGGAGTGTATCAGAAACTACATTCCGCCCGCAAAGAGTGGAGGCAGACCTCGCACTCTGGAGATGAGGAGTGTTATCAACGGCATTCTGTACATAGTGGTGGGTGGGTGTCAGTGGAGGATGATGCCCACACAGTATCCTAGGTGGAAAAGTATCTACCACTACTTCAGAACGTGGCGCGATGATGGCACGTGGCAACGCATCCACGACAGAGTACGAGCAGACCTTCGTCGCAAGGTGGGACGTGATAAGCAGGCAAGTGCTGCTTGCTTGGACAGCCAATCGGTCAAGACCACGCATGTGCCAGGCGTGCGTGGGTATGACACCAACAAGCGAGTGATGGGACGTAAGAGACACCTGATAACCGACACGATGGGATTGCTGTTGGCAGTAGTTGTCACGCCCGCTTCCACCTCTTCCACCTCCGACCCGCGTGGCGCAAGGCTCGTGTTGCGCAGGTTGCATGGGCTGGGCACAGGCAAACGACTGAGACGCATCTGGGTGGATGGCATCTATCGTGGAGGGTTGATGGAGTGGGTGAAAGGGCATTTCAGGTTTGTGTTGGAAGCTGTGTTACGCTCAGATGATACAAAGGATGTGAAAGGGTTCGTAGTATTGCCAAGAAGATGGGTAATAGAGAGGACATTCGCATGGTTGAGCCAATCCAGGAGACTAACTAGGGACTACGAAGTGTTACCTACGAGCAGCGAAGCTTTCATCTATATATCCATGACTCGTCTCATGCTTCGCCGTCTTGCTCGCTGACCTTTTCAGACAGTTTCTTAGATCCTTCACTACGTTCAGGATGACAGGGGGGCGCGGGGCCTCCGCAACCGGAAAACCGAAGACCTGGACAGCACCTGCCCCGTATGTAGGCAATTTTACCTACATTCCTGACTCCGCGCATGACGCAAAATAGGTGCGATTGCCGAAGTCAGCATAGCCCGCCTCCCTCACACTCTGTTCGAGTATTCGGAAGGGAGTTTTGTGATGTCTCAGATTGTAGACGTACGCAGGGTGCTAGCCTGGTGCTGGCGCGGGGCCATAATGGCTGGCTACGCCGTGGCGACGCTGGTAAGTCTCGCGGGGGCGCTGTACGCGCTGTATGTGACCGTTGTGGGAATGCTGGTGTTCCGGGCGCTATTTCCCCTTGCGGCCCTGGTCCCGTTCACGCTCAACCTGGGCTACATAGCCGTGGTGCTGGCGCTGGCGACGGGCAGGCTGGGGCGCGAGCGGGTATTCTCGCCATACTTTGCGGTGCCTGTGTTGCTGCTCCTGCCGGTAGCGGTGGCGGGCAACTGGTGGTTCTACGGGCTGCTGCGGGGGCTATGAGTTCTGCCCTGGCTTAGAGCGTAGAAGGAGCAAGCAGGTGTCCTCACTATCTCCATCAGTGTAAAGGGCGGCTGTTGCGCAATTCGGGCGGAACTGTGTCAAATGTGTGCAGTTTGGGGTACTTGTCGAGCATGCTCTAACCCCTGTCGGCCACCACCACTACCGCAGACCCACGCTCGTTGGAGGCCAGGTAGGTGTTTGCCTCGAAACCCGCCTTCCGCAGCTTGCCTTCCATGAGGGACACCCAGCCGGTATTCTGGGGCACTCGGCCCTTATGTGTTGCTGCCGGGACCTTGGCGTTCGAGCCACCACGATTGTCGCCGTAGACGAGCCGAGCCACGCCCTCGAATGCTTTGCCCCGCGCGTCCCTGGGCGTAATCCACCCTGCCGGTACGATTACCAGCCTGGCGCCGGGACGCAGCACCCGGCGTATCTCCGAGAGGGTGGCGGGCGCGACGATATACTCGCTGGGGAAGGTGCTCACCACCGAATCGAAGCACTCGGCGGGGAAGGGTAGGGCCTCGGCACGGGCGCGGCAAGCCCAGAACGGCGGCAGGGCGCGGCGGCGAGCTTTCCTGGCCGCCTGCCGGAGCATCTGCGGCGACAGGTCCACGCCCCACACCTCGTAGCCCCGGCTGCGCAGGTCTATCTGCATGTTGCCCGTGCCCATACCTACCTCAAGCACGCGTTTGCCTGCCAGGTGGGGTAGCGCCGCCCGCTGCCAGGTGCGCCACTGGCCCAGGAAGAAGGTCTTGCTCACCCAGTCGTACAGCCAGGCGAAGGGGCCGTACAGCGACTCGAAGGCTATCTTTCTCAGGTGGGCGCGCAGGTAGTCTATACGGCGGCGTTTCGCGTAGCGGTTCATCTTGTCCATACGGTTATTGTATCAGTTGCGGCCTTTAATCGTCCGCATTTATTGGCTAGCCCTCCTATTTATGAATAAGTATAAAAATACAGACTTTGGAGAACTACCAAGCCTTGGAAGACTGTAACTGGCATGTATAATGCTATGTAGTAAGCAGGGTACTCTGGAGTCTTTTTCAGCATTGTGTGGTCTCATACTCCCCTGCCGCAATGACGCGGCTGCGACCACCGGGCGTATGCTGAGATAATGTTTCCTAATCTATCCGGGTGATAGTTCTTGTTCCGGGCGCGTTTTAAGAGGTACCAGGCGGGCGCAGCGCTGCACCTCTTGTGCTCAGATAGAAATCTCCAGGTCTTTACCCTCACCACCTTACCGAGCCGAATCATTGGCCCGTACGATTTGTCTCGGTTCTCTATCGATCCAGCTTACGTTCTACTCACATATCTCCCCTACTCACTCACCCCCTGGTCATAGACAAGTAAATAACCGCACCCAATGGGGTAAACGGGTCATTTCGCACGCGTAGTAGCAGAGTCGCAGTGCTGCGCGCATTTTCGTTGTCCTCGCAAGGACAGGAGGAAGCTACACATGAAAAATAGTGAAACTCGGAGGGCTTTGTGGAGTATTACCGCAATGCTCGCCATTATGCTCGGCGTAGTCGTGTTCGTAGGCAGCGCGTTTGCTAGCCTGCCCGGCAAGACCGCCCAGAGTAAGTCGCCCGGCGCTCCCAGTGGTTCTACCGAGATCCCCACTGAGACTGCGACAATTACCGCTACACTCACCCTCACCGCCACGGGTACATTGACTAGCACTGCTACAGGCACGTCTACAGGTACCGCTACCCTAACAGCTACCTCAACATCCACGATGACCCCCACCATGACGGCCACCATGACGGCCACCATGACGGCCACCTTGACGGCCACCATGACCCTTACCAGCACCTCTACAGGTACTGCTACTGGCACTGCTACTGGCACTGCTACTGGCACCTCTACAGGTACCGCCACCCGTACCGCCACTGCTATGGCCTCGGCCACTATGACTGGCACGACCACGACCACGGCTACCCGCACCGCCACTGCTATGGCTTCGACCACCGGTACGACCACAGCCACTCGCACAGCTACGATGATGGCGACGGCTTCGCGTACCGCTACGATGATGGCAACGGCATCGCGCACCCCCGGCAACGGACGAGTAGCAATCTGCCACCGCACAGGCTCTGAGCGCAATCCCTGGGTGCAGATCGAGGTGAGCGAGAACGCACTGCCGGCACACCAGGCACACGGTGACATCTACCCCGTGCCCGCCAACGGCTGCCCCGGCCCCGGTACTCCTGCTCCTACCACGAGCATGACACCTGTGGTCAGCCCCACCGCTGAGACTTGCGATGCGGACTCCGACTTCAACGACGTGCCCTCCAGCAACACCTTCCACCCGTTTGTGAAGTGTCTTGCCTGCAAGCACATCCTGGGTGGGTACTCTGACGGCTCCTACCGCTACGGCAACCCTGTTACAAGGGGGCAGATAGCTAAGATAGTAGCTAACGCGGCAGGGTACCTGGACGAGGTAAGCGGGCAGACGTTCAGTGACGTGGCTCCTGGCTCTACGTTCTACGAGTTCATAGAGCGCATGGCTTCTCGCGGACACATCGGCGGCTACTCTGACGGCACGTACCGCCCCAACAACCCCGCCACACGTGGGCAGATCGCCAAGATCGTGTCTAACGCGGCAGGGCACAGGGACGAGGTGAGCGGGCAGACGTACACCGACGTACCGCCTAGTGAGACGTTCTACCTGTTCATCGAGCGGCTGTCCAAGAGGGGAGTAGTGGGAGGGTACCAGGACGGCACCTTCCGCACCAACGCCCTCACCACCAGAGGTCAGGCTGCCAAGATGGTCGCTAACGCCTTCTTCCCCATCTGCCCTGAAGGTAACGACTAAGCACCAGGGCTGATTATCGCAGAGGAGGATGCCAAGTGGCATCCTCCTCTCGCTTTGCCGCATCCAGGCTGCTTAAGGTCATTGTTCACTTACCTGTATAAATTAGGTGGGAAGCCTGGGAATGTGGTAGTATTTGATACGAGTGCCACCTGGGGTTAATTCTTACGTCTGTTGAATGACCACATCCTTATTGCCTTGTCGTTGCAGTAGGGTGTCAGGTCTGGATGTACCCTGGGGGATGTGCCTCAATACGTCTACCAATACAGGCCGCATAGGGCAGCGCGGCCTTCATGGTTACCCGGAAGTGGGCGCCTCCCGGGAGTATACATCGATCTACTTTTCGCATTATGAAGCAAGGAGCCCAAATGATGAATAACCCAAGAAGAGGCGCTATCGATCTACGCTTATCGATAGGTGCCCTGGGGCTGCTGATGGCAGCCATCCTGTTCGTTGGTAGCACGTTCGCTGCCGCGCCTACAGGGGGTCCCGGCAACCGGACCGCACAGGCCGGTCAGGGGCAATCGCAGTCGCCTAACGCACCGGAAGCCCTGGTTGTGGTCAGCCCTTCCAACATGGATGGCTGGGCGACGACCAACGGGGTTTGTACGGGTGCCGACCCGGCTACCGGCTCGGTGAGCTTCGTGCCCGGCCCCGGCATGCCGCCCCTGGGCGTTGGCAGCTTCCAGTTCACCACCGGCACCAATGGCAACTCGTTCCCCAACATGCGGAACGCTAACTACCACGGCATAAGGCTCGACCAGATCAACGCCTTCAGCTACAGCACCTATGTATCGCAGCCTGTCACGAACACGGGCCAGGC
>DASVRN010000285.1:0-2081 GCA_036388595.1 Chloroflexia bacterium | reverse complement strand
AACGACCAATCATCAGGTACATCGATATCTGGTATCATTAGCTTGTTCTCCGGGTTGTTTGGGGTTGCTGTTGCAACTGCTCCTTTACAACACCGGAGAACGTCTTGTCAATCCATCCTATCTAGCATAACTCCCCCTTTGTCATTTCGAACGGAGTGAGAAATCTCGTCCTACACCAGGATGTTACCACTTTCTTACGTTGCTGTGGTACTGTGATGCTGAAAGAGAAGTGAGACTTGGGTTGTGAGGAACGAGATTTCTCACGGAGTTTACCCTGAGCGTAGCCGCATGTTCGAAATGACAGAGTAGGGCTGATGTGCTCATCTCCTCATTCGCATTTGTGAGATAGCTCTAACATGTTCAAAGGAGCCAAGATGGAATTTACTGAGGTAGTGCTCAAACGCCGAATGATGAGGCATTTCTCGCCGGAGCCGGTAGACCCCCAGGTCATCAGCCGGATACTGGAACTGGCCCAGCACGCCCCCAGCGCGGGCTATACGCAGGGCCAATCGTTCGTGGTGGTCACCAACCCTGAGACTAAAAAGGCGCTGGCCGAGCTGTGCGGGGAGGAACACTATGTGAGCGGGGGCTTCCACCCGTTCATTTCGGGAGCGCCCGTGCTAGTAGTGCCCTGCACCAGTGAGGAGGCCTACCACCGCCGCTATCAGGAGCCTGACAAGATGGAGCCGGGCGGCGAGGAGATCGAATGGCCGGTCCCATACTGGCACATGGACATAGGCTGCGCGGTCATGATACTGCTGCTGGCCGTGGTGAACGAGGGCCTTGCCGCCGGTTTCGCCGGGACGCACGACCTCGACGCCGTGCGCACGCTGCTCAACCTGCCCGCCGAAGTCACCCCCGTCGGCGTCATCCCAATCGGCCACCGCGCCCCTGACGTGCCCTCCCCCTCCCTCAAGCGCGGCCGCAAGAAGCTGGAGCAGCAGGTCTATTACGAGACATGGGGAGGATCTGATGCGTGAAACGTGGTTCTGAAACGTGAAACGTGAAACGTGATGCGGCTTGCTCACTAAGGTACGTGAATGCAACCCTGCTCGCAGGACTAGACCCTGCCCCCCTTTGTCATCCTGAGCGTAGCGAAGGATCTAAAGATGGTGAGTAGAGAGGCTGTGCAATGCACGTAGGAAGGTGCTAAAGGTTCAATGTAGGAGCGGGACCAACACCTGAGATTCTGAGCGTAGCGAAGAATGACAGGGTGGGGCTTGGTTCCTCAATAAGCAACTGAACCGAATTCACGAACCGAATTCCACAAGCCGCATCACGTTTCACGTTTCACGTTTCAGAACCCCGTTTCAGACTCTGATTGCCAGTTCCGCTACTGTCAAAGCCTCTGCGTCGTCATCGCCTGGGGGTTGGGGCCACCATACGTCGATGCTGCGGAAGAGCTTGTTGTGGGTGAAGGTCCATTTCAGGCCGTCGGGGCGGAGAACGCGGACGACGTTCGGCTGGCGCAGCTCTACGGTCCAATTGTGGCGCAGCCCGGCATTCTGAGCTACCTTGTGCCGCACCTGCTTGCAAACGTCCCGGCTGTCGTACTTCTCCACGGTGAGCAGGCGCGCATCCCACCCGAGGGAGCGCAGGTCCGTCTGCTCGACCCAGCTTTCAAAGCCGCCGCCAATCCACCTTATTAGCGTGTAACCCTCGCTGGTGGACTGTTGCACCACGCCATACCCCAGGCTGTCAGCGGCAACGAGCCGCCCGTCAGGCCCTTGTATCGACGCAAGCTCGCTCGCCAGGGACACCACGAGGCCGCAGGAGAAAGGTTCCGTTCTCTCCAACGTGCCGAATGCAAGCATGTTGACCATGTTGCACCTCCTCGTGCCTGGTTTGTACTCACAGTAGTGCAGCGCCCTTGACTCTGTCCCCGGCGGCAGTGGTACCCTGATAGCTAATTATAGCCACACAGGTCGCTCTTGTACACTCGTTCCAGCCAGGAGACCAAGCCTCACCCTTGTCATGCTAAGTACCATACTAACGAAGGAATGACAGCAAATAAAATGGTATCTAGTATACGGAGCATGCGGTGCCAGGCGACGCCCCGCGATTGAAATCGGGGGCTACAC
>DASVRN010000284.1:0-20057 GCA_036388595.1 Chloroflexia bacterium | reverse complement strand
GAACGCAGTGAGAAATGTCGTCCCTCAGTACCCAAGTTCCACCTTTCCTAAAGGACAGAATCTCATGAGAAAGGGGCAAAATAGCGGTAGAGGACGAGATTTCTCACTGCGTTCGAAATGACAGGGTGGGAGCTTGGTTGCTGAATACTTGACAATTTTGTTCTTGATCGTTTCGAGAACGACTATATTTCGGACAGGTCTGAGGGTGCTATGAACTCCGAACCGGAGCAACGGTTGCTTTACACAAACGCACGGGTCTTTACTCCTAATGGCACCTGGAAAACGGGCTGGCTGTTGACGGAGGGCCGGAGGATTAAGCTCATGGCACCCGGCTATCCACCGGAGTTTCCCACAGGCTACATTTCGCAGTCCATAGACGCGTCGGGGCTTAATCTCCTGCCCGGATTTATTGACGTTCACGCGCACGGTGCCGTAGGCGTTGAAGCGATGGATGCCAATACCGAGGGCCTATGTGAAGTGGCCCGCTTCTACGCCCGGCACGGGGTCACAGCCTACCTGCCGACTACCTGGACAGCTTCACGGGAGGTAATCACAACGGCCCTACGCGTAATCGCTGAAATTAGGGGAAGGGTCGCAGGCGGTGCCACTATACTGGGCGCCCACCTGGAAGGCCCTTACCTCAACCCCGCGAACGCCGGGGCGCAGGACCCCGAATTCATACGCGTACCCCAGCGAGACGAGGCCCTTGAGTTCCTCGACACGGGCGTCATCAGGCGGATTACTCTGGCCCCCGAGTTCAAGGAGAGTCGTTGGCTGGTATCCGAATGTGCGCGCCGGGGTATCGCTGTGTCCGCAGGACACACTTCATGCAGCTACGAGCAGATGGTGGAGGCCACAAGTTACGGACTGCAACATGTGACGCACTGTTTCAACGCTATGGGTGTCCTCAACCACCGGCAGCCTGGGACCGTAGGTGCGGCCCTGGGCCTGCCGGAGATATCCTGCGAGCTAATAGCCGACAACATTCACGTGCACCCCCTGGTTATGAAGATGTTGGTGGATGTAAAGGGGCCGGGCGGCGTAATACTTATCACTGATGCCATCCGGTGGGCCGGGAGCGAAGATGGTACCTATCACCTGGACCATCGAGAGGTAGTCGTAAGAGATGGCGCGGTTAGGTTGCCCGACGGCACCCTGGCGGGCAGCACGCTGACCATGAACCGGGCGCTCCGGAACATAAGCAAGGCAACGGGCAGAGACCTTTCGGAGCTATGGCCCATGAGCAGCTTGAATGCCGCACGTGCCACAGGTGTGTCGGGCACGAAGGGCAGCCTGGAAGTGGGCAAGCACGCGGACCTGGTCCTCCTGGATGACGACTTCAATGTGTCTATGACGGTAGCGGAGGGTGAGGTGGTATATAGCACTGATGCTGGTCATCTGAACGCCGCAACGTAAGACAGCAGGCACGCGGCGCAAGTTCGATGCCTAAAAGCTATCTCATAGACCTAGAGCCTGAGAAGAGCACATGAGGTGGAATTTGTCATTTCGAACGGAGTGAGAAATCTCGTCCTTCACCCCTATGTTCCCTCTTTCTGGCGGTACAGAGTGGCTGAAAGAAAGGTGAGACTTGGGTGCTGAGGGACGAGATTTCTCACTCCGTTCGAAATGACAGGGACCGACTCTGCTGCTGGTATTCGGCTCCGGCCTCTATGAGATAGCTTCTACTCGACATGCCATCTTGACACCCTTTCGCCCTGCCGATATATTGCCCATCATGAGCACAGGTAATGATATTCCACCGCAGCAGATCGGCTGGAACTTCTGTCTGCCAATCGAGGTGCGCTTCCGCGACGTGGACATGTTCGGCCACGTCAACAACGCCGTCTACCTGACCTATATGGAGTCGGCCCGCGTGGCATACTACGGCCACCTCACAGGTCTAACAGACCCCCGCGAGTTCGACATGACGGTAGCTCGCGCCGAGGTCGATTTCCTGAAGCCGGTGTTCTACGGCCAGGCGCTGCACGTCTACACCCGCGCCGGGCGGATAGGCAACAAGAGCTGGACCCTAGAGCACGAGATGCGGGATTCGCAAACCGGGGAGCTTGTGGCTAGAGGCTCCACAGTGATCGTGCATTTCGATCATCTGACGCAGGAGAGCAAACCCCTACCGCCTGAGATAATAGAGCTTATAGAACGGCACGAAGGCCGCTCTCTTAGAAGCCGCTAGTTCTGTGATGCTTGGTCGCCCGACCAGGCAGCGAACTCTCCGGCGATTTGCTCGCGAGTCGCGCCCGTGCTGAGAAGCAGGGAGAGGAGGATGCGGGCTTTTGGTCCGTCTAGCGGCCCCGCACCTATCAGGCCGCTGGATAAAAGGTCCTTTTCCGAGCCTCTGAAGTCGTAGGTGTGGCGCAGCGTTTCACCTGAGCCGGTTCGGGAAGCCAGCACCACCGGCATGACGGCCGCTAGCTCTTTGAGCCGGTAGGCGACCGGCACGTGCACGTGTCCCACTCCAAAAGCCTCAATCACCAGCCCTCCGTAGCCTGCCTGCTGCACCAGGTCAATCAAGCGCCCATCGTCTCCCAGGCTTACCGAGAGCAGCGCCACGGGCACAATGGGAAGCGTATCGCCAGGTTCCCAGCCCAGCCGCGGGCGCGATACAAGACGGTTGCCAATGCGCACGCGACCCTCCACCACCCAGCCGAGCGGTCCGGTGAGCAGAGAGCGGAACGCGGCGGTGCTCGTAGTGTGCGTCTTCTGCACGTAACGGGCGGCGTGGACCTCGTCGTTGAAGACAACCAGTACTCCGAGCCCTCTCGCCTGGGAGTTGGCGGCCACTCGCACGGCGGCCAGCAGGTTAGCAGGACCGTCCGGGCTGGGCAGGGCGGGGTTGCGCATGGCACCCGTAACGACCACCGGGACTGCAGTATCCAGCAGCAGGTCGAGGGCGAAGGCTACCTCCTCCAGCGTATCCGTGCCCTGGGTGATAACGATGCCCTCCGCGCCACCGTCGATGTGCCGTGCCACTTCGGAGTAGAGAGCTATCACGTCCTCAAGGCTTAGATGCGCGCTCCCTAGCCGCCGGAACGACACAACCGTCAGTTCGGCCACCTCATCCAGCCCAGGCACGGCTGCTACCAAAGCGGCGCCATCCAGCGCGGGAGTTACCCCTCCCTCTCCCGAAGGCAGCATTGCGATGGTGCCACCTAACGATATAACCGTCACTCTTGGTTTCATGGCGGGTAGTTGACCCTCTTTTAGTCGTAAGTCGCGCTGGAACGCAGGTCTCTTCGCGGGCATTCTACCACACCGCCCTTTGTAAGCGGGGCGCGTTCCGTGCTGTTATGCTGTTCCCTCGATAACAATGCGGCGAAAAGGAGCACGCACATGCCTTGGACGCACGTTCGGCACAGGGTAGAAGACTACAACACGTGGAAAGAGGTCTTCGACGGCTTATCGGAGTTGAAGATGCGCTACGGTTGGAAGCGATACCGCATCTTCCAGGTGTCCGGGGACCGCAACGACCTGCTGGTGATGGACGAGTTCGACAGCGTAGAGCAGGCCCGCAGCTTCCTGGAATCTAAAGACCTGAAGAATGCCCTGCGACTCGGCGGTGTCGTCGGCACCCCGGAAGCGTCATTGTTACAGGGGCTGGAGGAAGGCAGACCCTGACCTTCTCACCTGTCCTCCACCCTGTAGACGGTAAAGCCCCCTGACACGCCCTGCCTGGTCAGCTTGTAGTTGCTCTGAATCCATTGCCAGCGCGCGGCGGTGGGAGTACCCGCCCACCGTGTTGACATGCTCTCCTCCGGCAGCACAAGTAAGCGAGGGCCTGGTCCCGCGAGGAAAGCCCGGATATCCCCTTCGTCGTGGAGGAAGAAATCGAGTATGGGCCAGCGCGTGTAGTGGTACAGTGGCGCGCTGAAGCCGAAGCACACTACCCTTGGTGTCCCCTCCTCCCCAGTGGCGCCGACCGCTTCCCGTGCCAGGGCCACGATCTGCTGCTCCTGCGCATTGAACGCGGAATGTGTGGCGCTCCATTGTTCTACGGAGCGCCAGCCTTGCGCCAGGCCCAGGCATATACCCAGTAGGACAAAAGCAGCCGCCAGTGTCGTAGTTATATATCTCACACGCCTTGCCGCGTATCCTCCGCGGGCCCTAAACCATAGCTGTGAGCGGGCTGTACTCGTGCCTATCCCCACCAGGAGAGCTAACGCAGGCATGAAAGTGAGCACAAAACGATGTGTTTGGTAATTCGTACCTGAATAAGCCAATACGCCAATAAACCATAATGGCACTATAAGAAATAATATGTTGAGGTTACGCTGCAATATCAGCATCCATAATCCCAGGGCGAAGGCGGCGAGGTACAGGGGCGATAGAAATCCTGCATCGACACCGGCCAGTGGGCCTAACAGATAGAAGACGATCATTGGCTGCGCGAAGGTAGTAGTGCCGTCGGGTCCGGTCACGGTGTTGCTGAAAAGGTTCCCCAGCGACCATGCCCGGAGCGCGGGGCCAGGCGCGTGAGTCAGGGAGTAGGCTATTTGTGGCAGCAACGCTACCGCAACCCCAACAACCACAAGCGACAATCCAATCTGCCAATGTGCCCTTGTCCGCCCGGTATCTTGTGAGAACCCCCGTGGTTTTCGGCTGTACAGGCGCACTAACACGTACACGGCTAGTGCGGGCACAAGCAGCGCCGAACTATAGCGCACAAGCACCGCCACGCCCAGCGACAGCCCGGCAGCCAGCGCCCACAGGTGATTTGCCCGCTCCCCGGAGACCCTCTCCTCAGGCGGCCAGGCTCTGAAACAGCAGTAGACCGACAGCGTGCCCCAGAAGACCGCTGGTACGTCCGACATCAACGACAATCCGGTACGGACGTAGGTGCCGGTGAACAGCATCACTACGCCCGCTACCACTCCCGCCAGCATGCGCTCACCGGCCCTGGCTGTGTACCACACTTCCCCTACCACGAGGTACAGCAATATGGGGGTCAGGGCAGCCAGCGCCAGGGTCAGCACTCTCCCCGCGTCCGGCCAGCCCAGGAGGAAGCCCGGCAGGAGGTGCAGGTGGTACCCGACCGGCCAGTAGAGGCCGTTTGCCGAGAACAGCGCGAAGGGTGGCTGCGGTTGCCCGGTCAGCTCGCGCCACAGGGCCTCGGCCTGGTAGAAGTAGGCGTAAGCGTCCTGCCCGTAGAAGCCGTTGTAGGGGAAGCGCGCCAGTAAGTACGCAAATAGCGCGCCCGACAATGCCACCAGAAACGCGGCGGGTGCTAGTCTCTGTACCAGGCTTGAGGTGCTTGGCGGCATCATGGGCTTTCAAACAGGTACAGGGTGGCGAAGGCATAGCGGCGCTCCTGTGCCTCCCGGTAACGTCTCTCGACTTCGGCCAGTAACCTGCCGCCCTCGTCCAACTCCGGCCTGTAGACGAGCCAGAAGCGGCGAAGGTTAGCCGTGTGGCTGTTGAATGCCTCTACCGACCTGCTATGCCAAACTGTAGGGTCGTAGGGCTGGTAGATGCTGTAGAGGTCGAAATCAGCGGGGAGACCGCGCGTCTCCCCTTTGTAATACTGGGCCAGGCTCGCTTCCAGCGCGGGAGGGGTGACCAGTACGATATCACCCGGCTGTGCCTGCATGTTGATGGTGGCGGCAAGCTCTCGCAGGCCGTCGGCTCCATGCGGTGGGTGGCGGTAAAAAAGCGCCACTCCCCACACCTGCACTGCCAGCCATGCGACACCTAAGCCGAACGCTAAGTAACGTCTCCACAGAGTCTCTTGCAAGCTACCCACCGGCCCGGTCGAGCTGCTTAAGTTCAGCAATCCCGCCCCGAACACGACAAACATAGCAGGCAGTAGAAAGACCATAAAGTGCGGCACAAAGAGCCACAAGCCCGTCGCTGCCGAGATAACGGCAGGCACCAGGAAGATAAGCCCACTCGCCACGATGATAACTCGCAGACTCCTCGTTCGTGCTTCTCGCCCGGCATACCAACCTACCAGGAGGAGCAAGCCCCCCGACATGAGGCCCAGCACCTCCGGTACACGCGCCCGCTGTAACAGGGCCGCCGTGCCGCTGCTGAACTGCACCAGCGCGCCTAAGACGTCCTCTATCGTGGCAGGGTCGCGCAAGGACGCGCGAGGCACGGCTGCGGCTGTCCAGCTTGCCAGCATGGGGAGCAGCCAGGGCGTCCACAACACGAAGATGGCCGCGTGCGCAGCTAGCCAGGCGCGCCGGGTGACGTAGCTCGGCCACGCGCCGCCGTACAGCGCCAGCAAGCCGAACAGGGCCAGGATGCCCGCCACCACGTAATGGCTGTAGATGGCGACAGTCGCCAGGGCGACATACAGTAACGCGTCTGCCTGGCTGCCGGTGCTTCGCCACTTCAGACCCGCCGCAAGGGCCAGCGTGGTCGCGAGCGAGGCCAGCACGTACAGCGAGGCTTGCTGCCCGAACTCAAGGGCGTAGGGTGAGACCGCCAGCAGGAGTGCCCCCAGGAGTCCCGCTGCTCGTCCTGCCGCGACCTTGCCCAGCCAGTAGGCAGCCGGAATGGTAGCGGTGCTGAGGAGAACGGAAAGGGCGCGCACGCTTGCGTCACCATGCCCGAATATGGACGCCCAGGATCTTAGCAAGACCACGTAGAGCGGGTCGGACGGAGGGTTGGCGAGCACGGCCCGGAGCATATCGCCCACGGTAGGCAGGCTCACGAGCTGTATGTGGTACGCCTCATCAAACCAGATGCCGTAATCGGTCAGCCCGTACAGGCGCAACGCAAGTCCAAGCAGCACCACGCCCAACAGCGCCCACGTAGTCAGAGCCGCACCCCTCACCCGTATTTGCGGGCGGAGTCGCGAATCCTTGCGCCCGTGAGTGGCGGTCTGCCTCAGTGTATCGGGTATGTCAAGCTCCAGCGACTGCATAGCTGTTCCATGCCGGTGCGTTCTGTCCTTACCTCCGGCTATCGTTGCGCCACTTCCCGCCTCTTGATTGCGATGATAAGCCAGTTGGGGGCCGGGGTCAAGACGGGGTGGGCGTTCTGCGCGTCTGCATTCCTAGGTCCTATCTGCAAACTGCTACGTGCGCGGGATACTATCCCCCTTTGTCATTCTGAGCGCAGCGAAGAATCTCGTCCCTCAGCACCCAAATACCACCTTTCCTTATGCCAACAGCGTCCTATGGTGCAACAGTGCCGCACTGCTGTAAGGGTGCTATGGTGCAATAGAAAGCGGTAACATCTCGGTGGAGGACGAGATTCTTCGCTACGCTCAGAATGACAAGGTCCACCTTTGGTCCCTTGTTTCTACACTTTGCACATAGTATCTAGTCTCACCTCACATACCTTACATTATTACGATGTTATTACGCCCCGTTCGCTTGACGCTGTCATGCCCGGATGGTACTCTTACCTGTGCGGCGGGACTTTTACCCCGGCATCTGAGCCGCATGCCAGTTCGTCTCGGAACTCGACAGCAAAGTGTCGGGTCCAGCTTGTTTTCTTCACCCATTCATATTATAGGGGTCCTTCATACGTGCGTCGTTACCTACCGGCTCTCCTGGCGGCACTCACGCTCTTGTGCGCCTGGCTCGCGCTCTCGCTCCCACGGGTCATTACGGCCAAAGAAGGTCCCTCGGCGGTTGCTGCCGGTACGCCGGTCCCGCCGGGCGGTCCCCAGGGCCGAGCCTTAGCCGAGCCTTACCCCATGCTGCCGTCGTCTCCGGAAGGTAGTTCCCAGCCGATCTTGCCGCCGGGGTTTGTCCAGGTCCCCCTGTTTTCCGGGCTTAACTTCCCTACTTCGTTCGCGATCCTACCTGACGGGCGCATTCTCGTGACAGAAAAGGGCGGGCTTGTGTGGATGTACAAGGATGGCACCTTGCTGGCGACGCCGGTGCTTGATTTGCGCAGCCAGGTGAACGACTACTACGAGCGCGGCCTGATCGAGGTGGCCGTCGATCCCGACTTCGAGACAAACCGCTACATATACCTCTATTACACCAACGAACCCGATCCCAACGCCGACCCCCAGTCTGACGCCTACAAGGCCCCGAAAACCAACCGGCTGGCGCGCTATACGGTCCAGGGTGACGTTGCGCTTACTACAACCAAGAAGATACTTCTCGGCACAATCACGGGCAGCGCCGGTGCTACCTCCTGTAACGACTATCCGGCAGGTAGTGACTGTCTGCCCGCCGATGGGCCGTCTCACATGGGCGGGACCATCAAATTCGCCCCGGACGGCAGCCTCTTTCTCTCGACGGGTGATGCTTCGGACTTCACCCGCGTCGATGACAACGCGCTGCGCGTTCAAAACCTGGACTCATTTGCAGGAAAGCTCCTACGAGTTGATCCCGCTACCGGACTCGGCCTGCCCTCGAATCCCTTCTGGGTCCAGGAAGACCCGGATACCGCACGTTCTAAAGTATGGGCGTACGGGCTGCGGAATCCGTTCCGCTTTGCCTTCCGGCCGGGAACCACCGTGCCGTACATCGGTGACGTTGGGATGAACTACTGGGAAGAGCTAAATATCGGCGGTCCCGGTCTCAACTTTGGGTGGCCCTGCTACGAGGGTCCGGCGTCTCATGCCGGTTACGCGGCCAAACCCGTATGCACTCAGTTGAGCGCGTCCGCCGTGCAAACCCCCTTGCTCAGCCTGGAGCATAGGAGCGGCAGCCGGTGCATTGTGGGCGGCACGTTCTATTCGGGCACCGCTTACCCGGAGCAGTACCAGGGTGCTTACTTTTACGGGGACTGCACCAACCGCTACATCGATTACGTGTACGTTGACCCGAACAACAACCTGGTGAGCGGCCCTCACCGCTTCGGGTATTTACGTTACGACGTCAGCGACGGCATGATGGGTGGACCTACCAAGATCGAGATGGGGCCTGATGGCAACTTGTACGTCCTGGAGACGGTGTTTGGAGCCTTAAGCCGCATCGAGGTGGGTGAGCCTAAAGCCCCGCCGCAGGGCACCAGTTTTGTTAGCGACCTGGCATGGAACTCCGCATCGAACGGCTGGGGCGTGGTCGAGCGAGATACCAGCAACGGAGAGGCTAACCCCTACGACGGTAATCCCATCACGCTCAATTCCGTCACGTACGATAAGGGTGTGGGTACCCATGCCAGGTCGGACGTCAAAGTGTACCTGGGCAAGAGTTGCACCAATTTCAGCGCGGCAATCGGTGTGGATGATGAAGTTGGCACCCGTGGCTCTGTAGTCTTCGAGGTTTGGGCCGACGGGATACGACTCAGCCAGAGCATCGTCATGACCGGCGCGACCACCACGCAGAGCATGAATGTCGATCTTACCGGCAAAGCGGAGTTGGTGCTCTCGGTACGTGACGGCGGCGACGGCAACGCTTTTGACCATGCCGACTGGGCCGACGCCCGCGTGACGTGCAAAGGCACACCCTCAATCGTTAGCACGGCCCCGGCGGCTGGCGAGTCTGGCGTCCTGCCCGCGGCGAACATCAGCGTCACATTTAACAAACCGGTGGACCCTGCCACGTTCTCAGGTTCCACCATCCTGCTCACCAGGCAAGGCTCTTCGACGCCCCTCTCGGTTACGCTCGGCTACAGCGAAACGACGCGCACGCTGTCCATCGACCCGGCGAACGATCTGCACGCTCCTTCGATTTACACCGTCACCGTAAAGGGCGGGTCCAATGGGGTCAGGGACGTAGATGGATTGCCGCTGTACAGAGACACAGCGTGGTACTTCACTTCCAACTTCCGCCCATCTGTTGAAATCGAGCGGCCGCTCCCAGACCTGCGCGTGAAAGTCGGAGATGTGGTTACCTACACAGGGTCGGCTACGGACCCCGAGGACGGCCCAATTCCGGCGAGCGCGCTCGACTGGCACATATTGATTCAACACTGCCCGGATGGGCGGTGCCACTCCCACCCATTGCAGGAAAGTAAAGGCTCAACAGGCAGCCTTGTAGTGCCCGACCACGGCGATGACAGCCACCTTGAGGTCGTGCTGGCGGCCAGGGATAGCGACGGCTTGCTTGGCAGCGCCTCCGTTGAGGTCCACCCGCAGACCGTGCAGCTTACCCTTACGTCCTCGCCGCCGGGCCTGCAACTGGTGTATGACAGCTACGTGGGTACAACACCTTTTACGCGCACCGCGATGGTCGGCTCCACGCACAGCCTGCGAGCGCTCTCTCCTCAGGGCGGGCACGAATTCCAAACGTGGTTGCATACAGCCGCGCGGGACCATGACGTGATAGCGGGACCTAGCAATACGACCTATACTGCGATCTTTAGCACACCGGTTGCATCTCCCACACCCATTGTCTCCCCCACAGCCGTTGCCTGCGAAGTGCAGTTCTCCGACGTGGCGGCAGGCTCCACCTTCTACAGCTTCGTGCAGTGCCTGGCATGCCGTGGGGTGCTTGGCGGCTACGAAGACGGCACCTTCAGGCCGGGCGCGGGCATCACACGAGGGCAGCTAGCCAAGCTCGTGTCCAACGCGGCGGGCTACGATGAAAGCGTGACGGGGCAGACCTTCTCCGACGTGCCTCCCGGCAGCACCTTCTACCCGTACATCGAGCGCATAGCAGCCGGGGGCGTAGTGGGCGGGTACGAGGATGGCACTTTCAGGCCCGGTGGCCCGGCCACCCGCGGACAGATAGCCAAAGTGCTGTCGAACGCCGCGGGCGCATCAGAGAAGCCCGTGGGACAGAGCTTCCCGGACGTAGGCGCGGGCGACCCGTTCTACCTCTACATAGAGCGTCTTAGCAGGAGAGGCATAATCGGCGGCTACGCGGATGGTACATTCAGGCCGGGCAACCCCGCGACCAGGGGGCAGGTAGCGAAGATGGTATCTAACACCTTCTTCGAGGAGTGCTTGCCCGACTAAGCGCCCGCGAGGTCCTCGACGTAGGTCTCCTGCGCTTTCTCTTCGCGACGGCGCAGGTAGGCAGCCAGGACCGCAAGTCCCGTGGCCGCGGCGAGCCCCACCACGCAGAAGACCAGCCAGGACAATTCGGGGAAGGCGTACTGCTTGCCCAGGTCGTACAGCACGCCACCGCTCAGGTTGCCGAGGCCCCCACCCAGCGCCAGCGCCAGCGAGTTCACACCGAAGTAGGAGCCGAGGGCGCGGGGGTCGGCAAGCTCTGCCGCCACCGTCTGCTGCATGGGGGCGGCGAACAGCCCGCCCAGCGCGTAGAGGACCACGCAGGCCATGAGCGCGGGTATGCTATCCGCCAGGGCGATGCTCCCCAGGCCAAGCGCCATCAAGGACACACCCAGCACCAGGGTAGGCAGGGGCCGCCACCACCGGGACGCAAGTCGCACGAGTGGGTACTGCAAGACAATCGTCAGCACGGCGTTGATGGCGAATATCCAGCTAACCGTCTCGTTGCCCCCGCCCAACCCCTTGGCCGCGAGCGGCAGCGATATCGAGATTTGCACCCACATGAACCAGTAGCCGACGAGCAGCCAGTTGTACATCATGAACGGCTTGTCGTGAAATGCCTTCTTCAGACCGTCAGTCAGCCCGGCCTCGGCCTCATCAGGGTCGCGTTGCGACACCCGCACGGGCGGCAGCATGAACAGAGTCACGAAGAAGGTAGCCAGGAAGCAGAGGGCCGCGCCCCAGGCCACCAAGGCGAAACTGGCGGAAAGCAGGAGCGCCCCAATCTGCGTGCCGATGGTCAGGCCCAGGTTGTTTACCACGCCCGTCAGCGAGTAGAAGCGGCTGCGGTTCTCCTTGTTGGTGAGGGTGACAATCGCCGCGTTACGTGGCGAGTCGAACATGCTGCCGCCCAGCGCTGCCAGCACCGTCGAGAGGAGCAGGAGGGGGAAGGTGTCGGCCCAGGCCATCGTGGCGAACCCCACGACGCGGAGCAGCACCCCCGTGAGGATGAGGCTCTTCACGCCCAGCCGGTCGGCGAGCATGCCGCTGATGGGGGTCAGCCCCTGCTGCATGAACTGCCTGATAGCCAGCACCAGACCGATGGAGGCGGCCGCCCACCCCAGTTTGTCCACGTAATAGACCGACATGAGCGGGACAACCATGAAGAAGCCCGCCCACATGAAAAAGGTCGTAATCAGCAGCGAGGCCAACCCCCGCCGCTTGCTTGCCTCGCTGATTTCGCTTGCCGCCAGCATGAATATTGCTCGTGTGTCTGGATTAGTCTGACGTCGCCGAGGCCCATGTGACGTTCGTACAGCCTCTGCATACCCGTAGATAAATATATAATACCAACTTTCGTGTTATAATTCCGAACCGGCTCGATGCGGAGGTCGCGGCATCGAGCATACCCCCTGGAAGGAACCCTTGCCCACATGACAGACCGCCACCACATACCGGTGTTCGACGGACATAACGACGTGCTGCTGCACCTCTACCGCGCCGGACGCGAGCGAGAGAGTAGCTTTTTTCAGCGCAACGACACCGGCCACATTGACCTGCCACGCTCCATCGAGGGTGGCTTCGGCGGCGGCTTCTTCGCGGTATTCGTGCCCAACGACCCCAGTGACCCCCTCGCCGCCATGACCGACGGCTTGCCACCCGCCCTTGAGGTGGGATACGCTCAACAGATGGCGATTGGCATGTCGGCGGTGCTCTTCCGGCTGGAGGCGGCGTCCGGCGGCAAGTTCAAGGTGGTTCGCACAACAAGGGAGCTTTCCGAGTGCCTGGAATCGGGCGTGGTATCGGCCATTCTGCACTTCGAGGGCGCCGAGCCGATTGATACGGACCTGAACGCGTTGGAGGTCTTCTACCAGGCGGGCCTGCGCTCGCTGGGGCTGGTCTGGAGCCGCCCCAACGACTTCGCACACGGGGTGCCCTTCAAGTTCCCCTGCACGCCGGATACCGGGCCGGGGCTGACCGCGGCGGGCAAAGAGCTTGTGCGGGCGTGCAACAGCCTTGGCATCCTGGTGGACCTGTCGCACCTCAACGAGCAGGGCTTCTGGGACGTGGCAAGGATAACCGATGCGCCCCTGGTGGCTACCCACTCGAACGTCTACAACCTCTGCCAATTCACGCGCAACCTGACCGACCGCCAGCTTGACGCCATACGGGAGTCGGACGGCATGGTGGGTGTGAACTTCGGCGTCTACTTTTTGCGGGAGGACGGCGGGCGCGGCCTTGATACTCCCCTCGAGACAATCGTGCGCCACGTCGATTACCTGGTGGAGCGCCTGGGCATCGACCGAGTGGGCTTCGGCTCCGACTTCGACGGCGCCAGCGTCCCCGAAGAGCTGGCTGATGTGGCGGGCCTACCGCGCCTGTTAGACGCCCTACGAAATAGCGGCTACGACGAGCCTTCGCTACGCAAGCTGGCCCACGAGAACTGGGTGCGGGTGCTACGCAAGACCTGGCGAGAGTAGCTGTGTGTGACTGGAAGCATAAGTTGTCGCTTAACGACAACTTATGCTTCCTTTTTGAATGCGACAACTTATGCTTCCTCAGAGTCACGCTGCCCACGAGGCGACCGCAGTCTACATATGAGCCTGTCGCTCCTCCGGCTCCCGGCCCGAGGTCTCTCGTAGCGACGCCTTCACTACGGGGCCGACCTCGTACTCCGGCTCCGACAGTATCGTGTCCGCACCCATGCCCACAAACACCGATTGAGCGGGCGCATCGCACAGGACCACTACGTCATGCCCAGCCTGAACCAGCCCGCCCACCACGGCGGCTACCGGGTGCAGGTCTCCCCCCGCGCGAGTGGTGGCTTGTACCAGTACCTTCAACTTGCCCATCGCGTGTTGCTCAACCTTCCCTGCACTTGCGCATGGCCTTTTGAGATGTTGGCCCTTCAGGGACATGGATAAGAGAATCCACAAGTGGTCACTCCGGGCAACCAGCCTCTATCCACCTGTAGATGTACTCTATCGCTTCCGGGGCCATGGGAGGGTGCTCGGCGGGCATACGGGGAAAGCGCGAGGGATCTGCCTCGGGTGATCCCTCAGGCGCGTCGAACGGTGGCTCTCCTCTCAGTGCCTTAATCAGGTTGGAACCTGCCGCGTCAAAACTGCCGTCCTCCCGCCTGACTACTAACGCGTGCCCGAACACGCTCATAGATACAAACTCGTCTCGCGTGACGTCTCGCCAGAAATTGTGGTGAGCACCCACCTTGAAGCCGCGTACGGCGCTCTCCAGCAACCATACCACCTTCGAGAAGCCGGTGCTCGTACTGGGCAGCGCATCACCCCGCAGCATCGCCCTGGCCACAGCCAGCGCGCCAGCATCGTGCGCCAGAAGCTCGTTCACCAGGTCTCCCCCCACCTGCACCCCGGAGCTTGATGCGGCGATTGTCTGCTCTAACTTCAAGCAGGCGTCCGACACGTCTATGTGAGTGCGCCAGCGGTCCTGCTCCCGATCGGGTAGGTTGAGGGTGTAAGGCAATTCGAATGGGGCACCTGCTCGCTCGGGCGATTCCTCGTCGTTCGGGTCAATCGCCTTTCGCGGCAGCTTTGCAAGCTTGGTCGCTATGTCGCTAAGGTGCCTCATCTCGTCAAAAGTCCAGCGGTTGAGATACCCACGCCCGGTGTAATCAGCGCTAGCGTCCAGCACCGGCCCCTCTGTTTGCAGGAAGTGTGCGAGGAAGGAGAGCAGCAGCCGGTAGCGCAGGTTGAATAGCTCAGCCCAGCAGAGGGAGTCTGGATGAGTGATGCAGCCCGACTGATCGCTGACAGTCACTCCATCGCTCGTGCCTGTGCTGGGGTCGGTGGGCACCGCGTAGGTAGGCTCCCACTCTCCGTGCTCCGGGAATTCGCGGTATATGGGTAGCAAGCGCTGAAAGTGTGACGGGGTCTCTTGCGCGTCCTCCAGCCCCTCACCCTGCTCGGCAAGCTCGGCTACGGCCTTCAATGCTCCGGCCCTGTCATGGAGATTCGGCACCAGCACTGAGACCTCGCCGCCCCAGTCCTCATAGCGTGCCTGGCGCGATTGCACCCCCGCTAGAAAGTCCTCATCGTTCAGACACGGTCCCCCGGTGTCGCCGGGTACGGCGAGCAACTCCATCACTCGCGCATAGATTGCCCCCACCTGGTTCACCGCCATGGTGCTGGACGTAGCTGCCCGCGTGACTATCTGCCGTAGCTCCTCCGGCGGGTCGGCAAAGTACGGCATCTCAGCTACTACATACTTGGCAAGAGATGCCTTGCTGAGGCGCTCCAGCCTGAATGGGAAAGGGTAAAGCTGGCTGCGAAACGGATAATCTTCCCTTTCAAGGTTCAGGGGTCCGCCTATCAGCCTGAGCAGATTTTGCACCGTGATGAGGTGGCCCATCTCCTCCCTGGCGATGCCAAGCAGGGTCTTCTTCCAGGAGCGCACTTTGGATGCATGCTCCTGGGGCACCTCTTTGGGGGACTTCAGCGAATATGCGGCGTAAAGGTACTGCACCAGCAGGGCGTGCTCTATCTCGGCCCCGGTGTGAAGCAGAAAGACAGCCTCATCTCGCGGTGCCAGTGGCGGTTCATGCGCCGGGATATCGAAGCTTGCCTCCCCGCCCTCACCGCCTGCGCCGGGCGGAAGCCATCTCAGGTGTTTTGAAGCTTGCTTGCCGGGCATAGTTCAATCCTCTCTTAAACAATCAGAAAGGCTCAGATTATAGCACAGCTGAGCCTTCTTGTGCCTATTTTGTTGGTGAGTCGCGAGGGACTAGAACCCTGAACCCACTGATTAGGAGCTAGTGTATTAAGTCATTCTAGATATTCACAAGCAACTGTATATCTGATTCTGTAGGTAATTAGTTAGATCAGTCTGCCTTCTGCGCAGAGCAGACTACAACACTGACTCACAGTCGTCCTTCTACAAGAGCGAGAGTAGCTTGGAATATGTCATTAGCACGTACTCTGAGGAATGCAGTGAAATCAGAGAGTAACAAGTATGACAGCGCCTCCTCGGAGATGAACTGCGACGCTAGGGTGAGGCGTCCATGTTCATCTCCGAGCCGTTCTGTTACTGATAATATGGCTAATATTGCACTCCCTCCGGAATTACCGCCCGGCAATGAGCGGCGTGTGCTGGTTGGAATAAGACAGATGTTTGCGAGTAGTTTCGCTGAAGGCATGCCTCGCTTACCTGTATGCCTAATCTCTCCAATAGGAACAATAGCTTCGAAAAAGTCCGGTTTGAAACTCACCATATAGCTCTCCGGATCAATAACCTCCCCTGTCAAAAGGCTCCTTGCGTCATTCTTGCCAAACAGAGATACGATAGCAGTAGATAATGCCTTCTCGTTGATGAGGCGCCTCTCAAGCAATGTCTCCGGGGTAAGCAGCAATCTTTGGGTCAAGGCTTTGAGATCACCTGCTTCTAATCTATTTACACTGTTTATGGCTCTTGTAACATAATGATCAGCTTTTCCACGCAAGGCTTCACTTAAGCTCGTGCTCCAGAACCATGCACGTGCTACTGCAGTAATATCATGGCTCGGATTGGGGAAAGTACCAAAGATTCTGGTGAGCACTAGAGTCTGTCCTTCATAAGGTACAAAAGCCGATGATAGAACTCCGCACTCCTGACGTAAAAAGAGAATAACTCGTTCAAGAACTTCTCTTGTTCTAGCGATTCCCATATGCAGTTCTTGTGCGGAGAAATTCCTAAGCTCAACCATCGCACTTGGTGTGGGATCTTTACCCAGGAGAATGGAAAGTGCTTTTATGAGGGTTTCTTCAGAGTAATCAAAGTTTAGACTAATGAAATGTTGTCGCAATTGCCGAAGCTCATAATTCAGATCGAATGCCTCTGACCATGTTAGAGCTCGCATAAAATCTATACGCCCTAGTTTGGTGCCTGTGCTGTTGACTCTCTCAAAAATTTCAACAACTTCGTTTAATCCAGATGCAGTTATAGTAACGATAGGCAGCAAATATTCCTGGAACGCCTGAAGCAATCCAAGTGAAGCATCTATTAATGTATCTCCATCCTCACGAATTGCCATACGGCTTTGAGCGTCTAACAATTTACGTGGGACAAATACCGTGGCCAATGGAATATATCGAGCATCATCTTCGTCTACGGTCCTGGTAAAATTGAACTCTCTTGAAACCAGGTCGAATACTACGTCAAAGTTCTCATGTAAGCTACTAGCATAAAAGACCCCATAAAGTGCTGATAGCCGTTGCATACCATCGAGTACATACGTAGTCGGAACTGTCACAGGTAAATGAGGGAATGGAATGGGTACCTCAACAGCAGTATTACTAGCGTCAGTAGTCCGAAGGTGTACATCCTGCGAGGCTGCACTTTTCCACAGCAGGATACTGCCTACAGGATAGCCTCTGTACACACTTTCCAGTATTTCGATGATCTGCTGATCATGCCAAACGAATCCTCTCTGAAACGCAGGTATACGAAGTTCCCCGCTCTGAATTCGCCTAAAAACAGTTGTCAGGTGCTGGACCTCAGGTGCTGGGATTGAAATGAATCTTGAACCGCTTAATTCTTCAGTCATTACTGTTAACTCCTAGCCTTATTTCTATGTTCTAGTATAAGCGCTTCCAGCATGTGCAATGTATGCGCCATGTACCCCAGCTTAAAACGATCCGATGAAAAATCCCACTTCCACTCATCCGAATTTGCTTCTGGATTAACTCGAAGGGTTTCGTATATAGGATGGGTTAGATCATATAGAACATCTTGCAGTTGAGTTGTCAGTTGTATCTCCACGGAAAGCTGACCAGCCTTAGTCACAACGCCCGAAGTCGAGGGCAAGAGCAGGTCGACAGGAATCTTAACATAAACATGATAGGCATAATAGCCACGGTCTCGTTGGTGCGTCTCTTGGTGGGAGATTAGCCCACGCTCATCAGCGTATGTTTGCAACCGTGCTGCTATCAATTTTGGACCGTCAATAAATGTGCAGACGATTCTCGTCCTAATTAGGTCGTCCATAAGTTCGTACCAGTTTTCAGGTGTGACCCATACCCCGCCCAGAGGCGCATCTGGATACCGCGAATTATTGACCCTATTGAGACGATAGCTTTTATTTACAACAGATTTGTAGGTTTTAACAACAAATCCTGGATCGGCATCATGGCGCATGAGTAGTGCCGTACCATGCTGTGCCATGTATTCTGCCTCACATCTCTCCAAAAATTTGCTGAAATCTCTTGAGAATGCATGACCGTTTACCGTCTGTATGGCGGCACTACTGTTTACGTTGTAGAAACGCGCTGTGTCAGTGCTGTCGAAATCAATGAGCAATACCTCCTTAGCCCAAGCTTTATATGCCTCGAATTGGATATCTGTATCCCCAACGGGAGCAGATAGTTCCACGACTTCACCTGCAATCGCAGGAGTAACCTCAACTGACTCATCATCTATCATGAGCAACACTCACTAAATCCATACTTACAGGTCTTACTTAAGCAAGAACCCTAAAAAAATAACGAACACTACCTGTGTTTCACAAATCAGCTTTGCACGACCGACCTTATAATATTCTCACATTTCGTCTATGAACATAATTCTACTCGACTAATAAGAGAATGTAAACTCTGCTCGAATACTGGCGTGTGCTTGTTAGTTCCAACCGCACTACCAATAAAAAGCAAAACCCTTTCGAATTAGACCAATTCGAAGGGTTCTTACAGGTGGACTGTGGGGGGCTCGAACTCTCAACCCACTGATTAGGGAGTATCCATCCCTAAGTACTGTGCTATGGTGCTTGCGGTATACCTCGCTTGGGGAACGTTATCAACTCTACTTCAACGCACTGACCCGACAACTGTCTTTCTGCTATATGACCTGCACTTCTTCCGTTGCGTGTACTACAACACTGCTAAGGCGTACCTAATAGCCTGGTCCAGTGTCATAGCCGATCCTTCAGAGCCCAGGCACTCAAATGCTGCTCCCCACTTGCACATATGCAGAGGTCACATGCCCCATGCGGTCCATGCTTAGTCACGCCCCTGCTATAATAGTGTCGCCACAACTCTTCATGATATCAGAACGGTCACACTCACTTCTAAAGCGAGGGTATTTGTCTTATGGTAGAGCTACTTAGTCAGGAACGACCTCAAGATAACGATGCTAGTAAACTCGCTGACCCACATTCTGATGCTTCTATAGAGGCAAACCTTAGCTTTGCCAGGGAAGTGTTCGCCAACGTCCAGGACTTGACCAGGACAATGGACCAGAAAGCTAATAATCTGCTGTCTTCGGTGGCACTGCTGACTGCCGCGCTCGGCATCCTGGCCTCGAATGCCATAACTGCCGATACACCGGAAGTCTGGCAGCGTGTATTCAAAGGCGCGGGAGTGCTCCTCATAGTGGTTTACCTGCTGATGGCTTTCAACGTAATCTACGTAGCCACCAAGGTGTACCAGGCACGCACCCACTCAGTCCGGCCCGACACCAAAGCGCCTGGCATGTTGTTCCCGCTCATGCTGCTCGAACGGTACTCGGTCGAAGGAAAAGCCGATGAAGAAGCTTACCTGAAGAGGCTACAACGTATTGAGCCCAAGGAGATATTGCACGACTACGCCAACCAGATTATCGAGGTGTCAGACATTTATAGAGCAAAGCAGAAGCTGGTGAATCTTACCCTGAACCAGTTCAGATGGCTGAGTATCTTATGGGTCGTCACCATGCTCGTGCTTACGCTGATCGTTGTCTGGCTCCGCTAAGTGCACCACCACCTGTAGCCCCCGTAGCCGTGGCCGGGGCAGAGGTTTCTTTCTCAGCGCCTATAGAAGCCATGCCCTCTTGAGCAAGCTGGATAGCTGTTTCCATATCTAAATATCGTCCCAGTTCCCAGGTGCGGATGTCCAACTTGTCCCGCATGGAGGCCAGGGTGCTGCTCTCGTAGTAATCACGCTGAACCTGGGGTAACTGAGCCCCGAGGCTGTCGAGTAGGGCCTCCGCGGCCCCGAACAACCTGGCTGCAATCTCTCGCTCGCCAAGCTCGAATCTTATCTCCCCGATAAGCATCAGGCACTCAGCAATCCCGCGCTTGTGCAGGAGCCGCTCATATATGGATAGACTCTCATTCGCGTGCTCGCGCGCCTCGGAACGCAGGCCGAGCTTGTGCTTTGACTTGGCAAGCTGGTGAAGCGAAATCGCAATCCCCATCTCATTTTGTGCTTCGTGCCGCAGCTTTAGACTCTCCTCCGCGTGAAAGCTGGCGGCCTCG
>DASVRN010000283.1:0-13412 GCA_036388595.1 Chloroflexia bacterium | reverse complement strand
TGGCTGGGCTGCTATTCTTGGTGTGCGGTTTGTTGCTTGCCGGGTGCCAGTGGAACGACTTGGAGCCACGGCCTACGGCGTCCGCCACAGCCCCGGTCCAGGAGACTACACCGCACTCTACACCCCTCGGCAGCGTGCCTCCAGAGCCATTTGTCGAGTCGCCGCCCTCGCTCGGTTTCGACAGGCTGCTTGTCGCGGCGCGTGGGAAGATCGCGGGGGACTATCCCGATGCGGTGCTTTACTCGATACGCGCCGAGCCGTACGACTACGAATACGCGGACGACTACGTACCTGCGCACCAGATACTGCGTGTGACGTTCCTATTTCTCCGTCCCAACCTTGACTCCATTGTGGTGGACATGCCGGACGACCAGCCGACCGCCGCTCTACGCGTTGATGTTTCGCCCGTGGACAGCGAGGACCAGGAAGAGGTCGATTACTGGCGCCAGATTTTCAGCGACACGTTGGGGTACGCATGGGGGCTGGAGAGAGACCTGCGGGCAGCCACCATTAGCCCCCGAGACGCAATCAGTCTTACCCGGCAGGATGCCTTGCAGCGCGTTCAACAAATCGGGTTGGCGTACAAGGCTTTGGTGCCTAACGTCTCGCTCGTGCCCCCAGGCGAAAAGCCCACAACGTGGAAGGTTGTATACGACGTCCAGACCAGCACGGATGACGAGTACGCAGATGATCGCATGCCTCTCGCCACCTACAACGTGGATGTGGTGGACGCCGGTATCGTAGCTCGCGAGTACATTGACGCGGTGCCATACTCAGTCGCCTACTCCGCGACTGAGACCGTGGAGGCGCTTACCGCATCTCCAATGCCCAGTACGCCAGGGCCGACGAGCACGCCTAAGCCCCTGGTGACCGCGCAGGACTATTACGATGCCGCTCAGACCTACGTGTGGCGTGACTCGGACGAGGCAATCAGGCTCTTCTCAGAGGCGATACGCCTGGACCCCGGAATGAAGGACGCCTACTACGAGAGGGCCGACCTCTACTGGGAGCAAGCCGAGTACGACCTGGCTGTCACGGACTACAGGACGCTGCTGGGCCTCGACCCTGCTGAACCGGCCGAACTGCACTACTTCGTGGGCCTCATCTACCTTGAGAGGGGGGAAGAAGAAGAACGGCCCGCCGATTACGACCTGGCTATTGAGGAGTTCGACAGGGCGATTGAGATCGACCCGGACTATGCCGACGCCTATTTCGAGCGCGGCAACGCATACCTGTACCAGGAGGAGAACGAGCAGGCCCTCGCCGACTACAACAGGGTGCTACAAATAGACACTGAGTACGCGGATGCTTACTACAACAGGGGCTGGGTGCTTAGTTTGCAAGGGGAGTGGCATAGCGCGATAGCTGAATACAGCAAATACCTGGCACTTGAGCCGGACGATATGTATGCCTACCTGGAGCGGGGCAAGGCCTTTTACAACGACGGCCAGGGCCACTATGCCGTGAAGGATTTCTCTCAGGCCATTCGCCTCGACGGAGACTATAGCTACGCGTACCGCCTCAGGGGCTACGCTCACTCGGTGATACATAGTGCTGCGGAGGCAATGTCTGATTTCGATACCGCCATTCGCCTCGATCCTGATGATGCGTATGCCTACCGAGGCCGCAGTTTCTTGCATATGCGCAGTGGAGAGTTCGACAAAGTTATTGAGGATTGCAGTGCCGCGCTTAGGTTCAACGAAGACGATGACCTGATGTACGATTTTCGCGGTTGGGCTTACCTTTACACGGAGCAATACGACCTGAGCCTGGCCGACTTCGACCGGCACCTGGAACTCAAGCCCAACTCGGCCACTTCACATATAGGTAAGGCCTGGGCCTACCTGGAGCTTGGTGACCACGACCGGGCCATTTCCGAGGCGGCGTTGGCTATCGAGACTCGTCCGTGCCCCGACTCAGCTTATGTTGTACGTGCCGTTGCGCTTGCGGCCAAAGGTGAGTACGCGCAAGCCTACTCGGACCTGGACCTGGCCGAGGAGAAATGCGGTGAGTCGGCAAACATATACTACGGTTGGGGCAGAGTATACGCCATGCAGGGCAAAACGGCGGAGGCCATCGAGGCGTTCAACCGGGCTATCACAGATAGCGGTCAAGACTCGTATATGAAGAAGCGGGCCGAGAAGGAACTGCGCAAGCTCGAAGACAGGTAATCTATCTCTCTGGGTCTAGTGTTCCCTGCATCTGCGCCAGTGCCTCTTGCTCGGCGCGCGATGACACCGATAGGTCGTAATGGTCGGCGCGAATGGCGGCTGCAAGCTCGTCTATGCGGCTTTTGGGGTAGCCTAGGCGCAACAGGGTCTGGTACATCATTTCCAGCCCGCCTACAAGTTCGGGATAGACCACTTCGGTCGCGCCCAGCTTGAGAAGACGCTGGATGCTTGCCTGGGTGGTGGCGCGTACGACGAGCGGCACGTCCGGTGACGTTGCTCTCACCGTGGCTACGACGCTCGCGGCCGAGGCTTCATCAGGCAGGGTGACCACTACCTCCCTGGCCCGTTCGACATGTGCATGTGCCAGTATGTTAGAGCTAGCGGCATCTCCGAAAAGAACGGGCACGTTCTGGCTCTCCAATTCTGCAAGGCGGGTCACATCCAGTTCTACTACCAGGCGCGGTACCTCCAATTGCGTCAGTATGTTCACCAGGTGCTTGCCCACACGCCCATAGCCGATGATTACCACGTGGCCCGACAGGGAGTGCTCCACCGGCACCACCGTGACCCTGTCATTCCTCGTCAGCGACCTGAGCATACCCATCGATAGCAGCCTTGCTTCGAGCCAGGGTAACGCGCGAAACAGGAACGGGTTGAGCGTGATGGAGAATAGGGCTCCCGCCAGCAAGAGGGAATACTGGTCCTGAGTCAGCAGGTTGTTGGCTATTCCCGCCTGCCCGAGCAGGAATGAGAACTCGCCAATCTGCGCCAGGCTCACGGCAATTACCAGGGCCGTCCTTGCCGAACGCGCCAGGAGCAGTCCCACAATTACCGTTAGGAGTCCTTTCCCCAGCACGATCAACACCGTTATCGCGAGCACTTCCATGCCGTTCGTGACCAGTTGCAGCGGGTTGACGAGCATTCCCACGGAGACGAAGAACAGCACGGCGAAGGTCTCTCGGAAGGGCAGGATTTCGGCTTCCACCTGGTGGCTGAGGGCCGACTCGCTCACGACTACGCCCGCTAGGAAGGCACCCAGCGCCAGCGACACTCCAAACAGGGTGGCCGCGCCCACAGCGGTGCCCAGGGTGATTACCACGATAGCGATGATGAAAAGCTCACGCGAGCGCAGGTGAGCAATACGCAAGAGGAACCAGGGAATGCCCCGCGTGCCCACGATGAGCATCAAGCCCGCAAAAGCAGCCGTCTTGAGCAGCGCCAGCCCGGCGGTTTGCCAGAGGGGTTCGCTGCCCGTGGTCGAAAGGGCAGGCAGGAGCACCAGGATGAGCACCGTAGCCAGGTCTTCCAGCACCAGCCAGCCAATCGCCACCTGCCCCGCGGGCGTATTGAGCAGACCCTGGTCCATCAGGTTGCGCAGCAAGACGACCGTGCTGGCTATGGAGATAGCAAGGCCGATGATTATCCCCGCTTGCAGCGGCCAGCCCAGAGAGAGGCTAAGGAGCAGTCCCAGCCCCGTGGATAGGGCCATCTGGAGCAAGGCCCCAGGAACGGCGATCCTGCGCACCGTCCAAAGGTCGCGCAATGAGAAGTGCAGGCCCACACCGAACAGCAGGAAAATAACCCCAAGCTCGGCCATCTCCTGTATCGTGTGGAGGTCGCCTACGAAGCCCGGCGTGAACGGCCCGATTGCCACCCCCGCCAGCAGATAGCCGACGAGCGTGGGCAGCTTCAAATATCTCGCTAGCAGCCCTCCGGCGAACGCTACGAGCAGTGCGATTGTAATGTTTACCAGGATGGGGAAGTCGTGCATGTTCCGGTTGCGCGGATTATACCTTGGATAGTAGGTGGAGACAAGCAAGATGCTGTCTGGGCTAAACCGCATGACCTGCGTGTTGCCTTTACACATCCTGGTGTGCTATGATTTGGCGAGAGAATGTCACCGGCGATTGAGCAGCTTAGTATTGTGTAAAAGAAGAGAGTAACCGGCATTGGAACCACGTTCCCCACACTGGCACATCCACCCTCGTCTGTCTGACGAGCAGGTCCTTCGCGTACAGCGCGAGCTTTCCCATCTCGGCCTCACCCCGCTCATGGTGCAACTCCTGGCGAACAGGGGCCTGCTCGAGCTTGAGGAGATAGAGAGCTTCATCCAGCCGCAGGACGTCTCCCAGCACCCCGACCCCACGATGCTCACCGGCATGCAGCCCGCCGTGGAGCGCATCTGCCAGGCCCTCAGCAGCCGCGAGAAGGTAGTCGTGTACGGTGACTACGATGCGGACGGCGTGACCTCCACAGCCCTTCTCACGACCGCCCTGCGCCATTTCGGGGCCGACGTGGAGCCTTACGTGCCCAACCGGGCCAACGAGGGCTACGGTCTCAACCCCAACGCCGTGCGCGAGCTTGGCAGCAGGGGCACGCGCCTGCTCATTACGGTGGACTGCGGCATATCGGGGCGTGAAGAGGTGGAGGTGGCCCGCCAGGCCGGTATGGACGTGATTGTCACCGACCACCACCACCTGCCCTCCGACCTGCCCAACGCCGCCGCCTGCATCAACCCCAAGCAGTTCGTCGCCGGTTGCGAGTGCTACCAGGAGCTTGCGGGCGTAGGCGTGGCTTACCAGTTGGTGCGCGCTCTCGTGAAGCGGTGCGGCAAGCCCAAGCGGCTGCGCAACAAAGACCTGCTAGGGTTGGTGGCGATAGGCACGGTGGCCGACGTGGTGCAACTCAAGGGTGCCAACCGCTCGCTGGTGCAGCAAGGCTTGGCCGCCATACCCGAAAACAGCCTGCCCGGTATACGCACCATGCTCGAATACGCGGGGCTGAAGCCGGACGCGATTGACACCGATAGAGTGGGCTTCATAATCGGCCCGCGCCTCAACGCCGCCGGACGCGTGGACGACGCCCGCACCGCCTACGAACTGCTGATGACCGAGGACGTATACCACGCCCGGCAGCTTGCTCAGAAGCTGGAGGCGCAGAACCGCCGCCGCCAAGCGACGATGAACGCTATAGTGGAGCAGGCCCGAGAGCGGGTGAAGCGCATGGACGACAACACGCGCGTCATCGTGCTGCACGACGCGACATGGTCTTCCGGCGTGGTGGGGCTGGTGGCGGGTAGGTTGGTGGAGGAATTTGGTCGCCCAGCGGTGGTGATCGAGCAAATGGGGGATGAGAGCCGGGGTTCGGCACGTAGCGTGCCCCAGTTCAATATGGTGGAAGCGCTGGCGGAAGCGAGCGACTTGCTCGTGAAGTACGGGGGGCATAGCGCCGCCGCCGGGTTCACGGTGAAGACGGCCCATATTGAGGAACTCAGTCGCCGCCTCTGCGCCACCTGCGACAAGCAGCTACAGAACGAACAACTGCGCCCCACGATCAGCGCCGACGCGGAGCTATCGGTCAACAAGGTAGACGACGGAACGCTGGAACAGATCAACCGCATGTCGCCGTTCGGGGCGGGCAATCCCTCGCCCGTGTTCGTGGCGAAGGGCGTACGCGTGGTCAGCGCCTCCACGGTTGGCGACAACGACGCCCACCTGAAGCTAATCGTAGCCGACCGCAACAACGGCCACGCCCCCCTCGAAGCGATAGCCTTCCGCTACGGCTACATGGCCGAAAACGTCCGCCGCAAGGGCCACGTAGACCTGGTCTACTCCATCGAACGCCGCGAATGGAAGGGCGACACGCACTTGCAGTTACGTGTGAAGGATATTCACGCCTAAAACGTGAAACGTGGTTCTGAAACGTGATGCGGCTTGTGGAATTTGGTCTCCGAAATAAAGACAGAGGCGGCTCAACTAACATGAGCCGCCTCTATTTCTTACTTTGTACTATGTGCCCTTAACCGCATCACGTTTCACGTTTCACGTTTCAGAACCACGTTTCACGTTTCAGAGTCCTCTGGGCCTTTTGCTACGAAGCGCTTGCCTTCCATCTCTACGGTGTAGATGATGCGCTGGTCGGTGGTGCTTTGCTCAGGCTCGGTGGTGACGATTAGCTCGCAGTGGGGGGCCAGTTCGCCCGCGTTGATCTTGGGGAGCAGGTACTCCTCCACGGGGAAGATGCCCGCCGAGTTGACCATATCGACCCTGATGCGGATTGGCTTGCGGCGGCCCTTCTCCATCACTACGCGCTCGATGGACACGCCGCCGATGGTGTGGATGCTGATCGAACCCATGTCGAGGGCGTAGCGGGAGCGGCCCTTCGTCATGTCACAGGCGTCGGCCACGGCCACTATTGCGGCCTCCATCGTGAGGGGTCGAACGTCGATGTCGTGGGTGCGTATGGCGTGCAGGATGAAGCCGCGAATCTCTATCCGCTGCTCGATTTCGGGGTAGAAGTCGGCCAGAAGGCGGTCGAGTATGGGTATGGCAAGCACCACGCTCATCGCCATGTGCCCTTCGCGGTGCACCTGGTTGCCGATGTCGTGCAGCAGCGAGGCGGCCACTACCGCCAGGAACGCATCGTCAGCGTCGCCCGCGCCTGAGGAGACCACGTCGGGCTGCACGTCCGAGTCCAGCAGCAGCTTCAGCAGGCTCGCCGCCACAGTAGCAACCACCTTGTGGTGTACCTCGCCGTGGTCGTTGAAGTGCAGCTTGGCGACCGCCATGTAGTCGGCCATGTCCCAGTTGGCCCGCACCTCCGGGTCAGCGATCAGGGTTTCAACAAAGCGGCTTGCCTTGGAGTATGGCTGAAGTAGCTCCCGCAACTTCCCCATCGACTCCTCTTCGAGCTGCGAATAGTCCCTCGACAGGCGTATCTCGACCCCTTTGTTAGCCAAAACCAGGTCCTGCTTATCGACTTTGATCCTGGGCATTTGCTTCTTCCTTTCGGCAATTAGTGTCACGCAGGTATGAGGACGGCGAAACCCACGCAAGGTAATACGCGTTCAGCGAGTAGGATACAGCATCTTGGATACATGGGCAAGATGGCGGAATTGGGATTTGGGAATTCGGATTTCGGATTTGTTGGATATCCGAGTAAATCCGAAATCCGAATTCCCAAATCCCAATTCCTGTACAATAAGGTATGGGCTTCCTTATCCCTGTCGCGTTGGGGCTGCTTGCCCTGGCTATACCGATCATCCTCTTCTACATGTTGCGGCTGCGGCGGCAGGACGTGGATGTGTCTTCGTCGTACCTGTGGCGGCGGGCGCTCCAGGACCGCACGGCCAACATGCCCTGGAACAAGCTGCGGCGCAACCTGCTGCTCCTCTTGCAGTTGCTCCTGCTCCTGCTGCTGGTGTTGAGCCTGGCGCGGCCCTTCTTCGAGGCGAACACGGTGGCGACGGGTAACATGGTGGTCATACTGGACGCTTCGGCCTCGATGCAGGCGGTGGACGAGGTGGGCGGCGGCAGCAGGTTCGAGCGGGCGCGGCAGGAGGCCAACGCGCTGATAGATGGCATGTCGGGTGAGGCTCGCATGTCGCTGGTGCTGGCGGGGCCGGTGCCGCAGGTGGTGGTATCGGCCTCCAACAACAAGTCGGCGTTGCGCTCTGCGCTGGCGGGGTTGTCCGCCTCCAACGGCGGTACGGACATGGCGCAGGCTGTCACCCTGTCCGCCGCGACCGCCCGGCAGTTGGGTGAGGCCACTGTGGTGCTCATCTCGGACGGGGCCTTCCGAGGTGCCGAGTCGTTGCCGCAGGTGCCGGGCAAGTCGGCCTACATCAACGTGGGACAGTCGGGCCGCAACGTGGCTATCACGGCCCTGTCGCTGCGTGAGGCTACCGGACGCCCTCAACTCTTCGCCAGCGTGACCAACACCTCGAACCAGAGAGCAGCCGCGCTCCTGTCGATCTCGATAGACGGCACCCTGCGCGACTCCCGCCAACTGGGCCTTGACGCGGGGGAGGAGCAGGTAGTTACGCTAAGTGACCTGCCCCTGGATACGCGGGTGGCCGAGGCTAGCTTACAGGTCGAGGGAAGCGATGCAGATATGCTCCGGGCCGACGACCGAGCCTGGGCCGTGTTGTCGAGGCCGCCTTCCTCCAACGTGCTGCTGGTGAGCGAGGGCAACGGCTTCCTGGAGAAGTCGCTCAACCTGCTGCCCGGTCTCAAGCTGTTCAAGACCGCCCCCGCTGCCTATGCGCCCTCCGAGAGCTTTGGCCTTACGGTGCTGGACGGCGTGCTGCCCTCGCCCGTGCCGCCCGGCAACCTGCTCATCTTCGCCCCGCCCCCGTCGCCTTTGATGGTGGTGACGGGCACGCTGGCTTACCCAGCGATTGGGCAGGTGGCGGTCAACGACCCGCTGCTCCGCTTCGTGGACCTATCTGGTTTACATATCGCCGCAGCGCAGAGGATTGTCCCCCCGGCCTGGGCGCGCGTGCTGGTCCGCACACCCGCTGGCGACCCCCTCATCCTGGCCGGGGAGACAGAGGGTAGGCGCGTGGCAGTGGTCGCCTTCGACCTCCACAAGTCGGACCTGCCCCTGCAAGTGGCCTTCCCCATCCTGGTCGCCAACCTGCTGGATTGGCTGCAACCCGCCACCTCGGTAGATGCGCCACCTACTCTCGCCGCTGGCGACCCTATCAGCATCCGCGCCCTGCCCGAAGCCGACGAGATACGGGTGACCCTCCCGGAAGGCGCTGCTACGGAGCGGGTCGTGACGCTACGCCCCTCCGGCCAGGTGTCCTTCGCGGGCACCGAAGCGTTGGGTGTGTACAGCGTGCAGCAATTCGCGGGCGACACGGCCCTGACCGAGCCGGAGCAGTTCGCGGTTAATATGCTCCGCGACGAAGTAGACATAACGCCGCACGCCAACTTGCCATTCGTTGGTACGCAGACCGCAGCCACAGTGGAGGGAGAGAAGCGGCCCCTAGAGATTTGGCCGTGGGTGCTGGCGGCCTCGCTTCTACTGCTGGCTCTGGAATGGTGGTATTACAACCGTGGGGGCAGGGGGGTTCTGAAACGTGAAACGTGAAACGTGATGCGGTTTGCTAGAGTTGGTCCGTGGTTGCGGCTGGGGTGGCACTCCGGGACCAACTTTCCCTTTGTCATTCTGAGCGTAGCGAAGAATCTCGTCCTCTATCGGGATGTTGCCCTTTCTTATGTGGCGCTATTGGCCTGTGGAAAGGGGCCTCTTGGGTGCTGAAGGACGAGATTCTTCGCTACGCTCAGAATGACAAAGGGGGGCTTTGGTCCTGATTTACTAGCAACGTCATATTCACGAACCAAACAACACAAGCCGCATCACGTTTCACGTTTCACGTTTCAGAACCCCGTTTCAGGCTACCTCTCTCTCCCTCTCCTGCTCCACTACCACCTCAGCGGGCATGTCCTTGAGGGTGAGGGCGGGGAGGCGCACCCAGGCCAGCACGCCCGCAGCGATGCACAGCAGCCCCCCTATGAGGAAGACGGCGGGCACACCTACCAGCCAGCCAAGGAAGCCCGCCAGGCTCATTGAGGTGACTGAGGCCGATTCGGTGATGGTGCTAATGCCGCCATTGGCGCGGCCTAGCTGCTCGTTGGGCACCACTATCTGCATGAGAGTGGTCGCGCCGGTGTTGATGGGTGCTACGAAAAGGCCCATACCGACCGAGAGGAGGGCAAGCACCAGGTAGTCGGGTACGTAGCCCGTGGGTGCCAGGAAGACGCCCGCGCCGATTAGCGCCACCACGATGAACCACTTTGGCGACAGGTGCGACAGGAAATTACCCGCGATTACGGTGGACACCAGCATGCCTGCCGCGAAGCAGATATCGAGCAGGCCGAACCGCCAGGCAAGCTCCGCCTCATCGTAGTTGAATTGCATCTTCAAGTAGACCACCCACAGCACGTTCACGGCCCCTATGCCCAGCATCGTGACCATGAACACCACCGCCAGGGTAGACATTGTCCGGTTGACGAACATCAGCTTGATGCCCACCACCATCTCGTCCCACACCCGGCGTACGGGAGAGACTTCACTCAACGCCGCTTCAGCCTTCACCGGCATAGTCAGTCCTTTGGGCACCCGGATCATCCAGATAGCGACGGCAGAGACCGCGTAAGTAGCGGCGTCTATCAGGAAAGCGACCCATTGGTTGCCCTCGCCCGCCACCGCCAGGGTGAAGGAGCCGAGCGCAGGGCCTAACAGGATGGAGAGGAACATGGTGGACTGGGTGAGCGAGTTCGCGGCTATCAATTGCTCTTTGGGCACTAGGCTGGGAATGATAGCGCCTTTCGCGGGCAAGAAGATAGTGCCGACGGTCGAGAGCATGAACCCCAACGCGTACATCGCCCACAGGTTCTGCGCGATGACCGCAGGTATCATGGCGAGCGCCAACCCGATCCGCAACAGGTCGGACACCAGCATCGTGGTACGCCGGTCCCAGCGGTCCACGAACACCCCCGCCAGCATGCCAAACAAGAGCCGGGGCAGGCTGTTCGCCAGCATCATGCCCGACACCGCCAGCGTGGTGGCCGAGGAGTCGTCGTAGAAACTGCTGACTACGATCATGGTAGTCAGGAAGGAGAAGTAGTCACCCACCCCCGAAACTAGCTGCCCCGCCCACAGGTTGCGGAAGCCGGGGTTGCGCAGCACCGTGAGGAAGTTGGCCTTGACTTCTTCGTGGCCCTGCGGCATGGGCAGCGTCGAGCCTGTGTCGGCCGGGACGGGTATCAGGGTAGGGTCATCATGTTCGGGGCGATTGCCGTTGTTGGTGGGCATTAGCAAGTCCTGGGGAATTGAGTTTCTTCGCAGTCCAATATACCGGCCAAACGAGGGCGCGCACATCGGTCTGTGTATGTAAAAGTATATCGTGGAAAATACGTTCTGGATAACACCATTATCGAGAGTTAGGTAAGCCATGCCGGATAGACCAAATGCCACGTACAACAAGAAAGGGGAGCATATAGCTCCCCCTTCCTGACTAAGCCTGACGTGTAACCTTTACGGGTTGAGGAAAGCGCCCGGCACGGCCCAGCTTGGGTGGTAGTCGTTGCCGGTCTGTATCGTGATGCGCTCCTGGTTCTGGCCGGTAATGGTCATCGTGTACAGCTCAAAGTTGTCGGCACCTACGCGGTTAGCGGCGAAAGCGATGCGGCTGTTGTCGGGCGCGTAGGTCGGATCGCTGTTCGTTACCCCGGCATCGGTGTTCGTCAGCCTGAACTGCTCCTCGCCGCCCGCACGCATTGTGTAGATCTCGGCGTGGCCGTCGCGGTCGGAGCGGAAGACGATGCGGTTGGCTACCCTGTTCCACTCCGGCTGGTCGTTCTCGCCGCTGGTGGTCAGCGGGCCGAAGATACCGGTGCCGTCGGGGTTGATGGTGTAGACCTGGAAGGTGCCGGACCGCTTGGAAGCGAACACTATGCGGTTGTTACTGCCCCAGTGCGGGTCGCGGTCGTCGCCGGGCGTCTGGGTGATGTTGATCTGGCCGGTGCCGTTGGCGTTCATTACGTACAGGTCCTCGGCCAGGTTGTTGCGGGCCGACACGAATACGATGCGCGAGCCATCGGGCGACCATGACGGCGCGTAGTCCTTGCCGGGGCTGTTGGTCAGGCGCACCGGGCTGGAGCCATCGTTGTTCATCACGTAGATCTCGCTGTCGCCCGCGTCACGGGTGCTGGAGAAGGCGATCTTGGAGCCGTCGGGCGAGTAGGCGGCGTCATCGTCGGCGGCGGGGTTGTTGGTCAGGTTGATGGGCGCCGTGCCGTCGCCGTTGATGCGCCAGATGTCCTTGTTGCCCGTGCGCTCCGACGTGAAGGCGATGCGGCCCTGGCTGACTACGTTAGGCGTGGCCGTGGCTGTAGCCGTCGCGGTCGCCGGGGTGCCCGTAGCGGTCATCGTGGGCGTGCCCGGCGTGCCCGTGACAGTGGCGGTAGACGTGGCCTGGGTGCCCGTCATGGTCGCGGTGCCGGTGACTACGCCCGTTGCGGCAACAGTAGGTGTAGTGCTGCCCGCGGGTGGCTTGCCTGCATCCTTGTACCGCCAGTCATAGTAGTGCAAGCCGATGTTGCCCATCTCGACCTGGAATCCGGCCGGGTTGGTGGGCACGTAGGTGAGCACGCGTCGCTCGAACGCCTGGATAAGCACGTCGGTCAATTCGCCCCGAATCTTGACCCGGCTCCAGTAAGGATCGGAGATGGGAAGGCCGGAAGCGTAGAACCAGGGGTCTATCAGGCGCTGGCTGACGATTTGCCCGGTCTGGCTAACGGGGCCGGTGGCGTTGAGGAAGGCCCAGAACGCCTCCGGGATGTTGTGCTTGGTGGACGGCTCATAGCGCGCGATCTTTGCCGCCGGGTTGTTGGCCTTGGACGCGTCTTCCGCGATCTGCCCGGCGCGGTTGATGGTGGCGGTGGCGAACTGGCCTGTGCGGTCGGGCTGCGGGTGGTCGCCCTTGCGGGTATTGGACACGGCCATGAAGGTGGCGTATGTCGGGCCGCTCGTGTCGTCAACGTCGCCGGAGATGGGGATGTGGGCGGAATGTCGCTCCACGAACGCGTTGTTGCCGGTCTGCATCTGGCCGGAGATAAGCTCGACGGTGAGCAAGCCGTTGGTCACGAAGAAGATCGCGTTGGGGTCGGCACCTGGGTTGTTGATCTCCATGCGGCTCTTGTCGAAGTACTGCACCAGGCGAGTGCCTGAGCCGCTGGGGGCGTCCACGTAAACTTCCTGGGCGGCGGCACGCGGCTCAGGCCCCCAGAAGAAGGTGCGGCTCACCTGCAAGGACGACACCAGCGAGTCGGTGCGGTCCCACAGGCGCTTGAAGGCCGGGTGGGCGAAATCGACCGCGGCGGCAGGTGCGGGCACGGCGCTCGCGAGCACGGTCCCGGCGATCAAGGCGCTGGCCGTGGCGAGACCCAGCCTTGCCCTGTTACTTTGCCTATTGTTCATGTATGATTTCCTCCTGTTTTGATTTGGGATTTCGGAATGCGGAATTCGGATTTAGTAAGTATCCGAGCAAATCCGCAGTCCCAAATCCCAATTCCCAAATCTACAAACATAACGGTCCGGTGGTACACGGGTTGCACACTATGAGCGCGAGTATAGCACTCACGCGGTGTGGAAGAGCGCCTTTCCACACCCATGCGGGACATAACATGCAGGTTAGTAATCGGGTGAGGTAATGTAGTTGCGAAAGAAGCCCACGTTCGCGGTGAGGGTAGCCGACCTGGCGGCCAGTGTTGAATTCTACAGGGGCCTCTTGCGCCTGCACCTGGAGGCTCACGACCCGCGCAGCGACACCGCCACCATAGTTGATGGCATGGGCATGCCTGTCCTGCTTGCCGGACCGGGAGTGATAGACCTGGCACCGTACATGGGCGACGTGCGCGATGTTGCCACGCCCGGCACGGCCCTGTACTT
>DASVRN010000282.1:0-41075 GCA_036388595.1 Chloroflexia bacterium | reverse complement strand
GTTAGCCAACATGGTCCTGGTCGTCCGCCAGGGGTGCAAGTGAAACATTTGAGATCCTTCGCTACGCTCAGGATGACAGGGGGAGTAGAGTCCTGCGTGGGTGACACTATACCTTACGACACACAACGGGAACTAAGGGAGCGCGTATGTCCATCCTGGTAACGGGCGGGGCCGGGTTCATTGGCTCGCACACCGTCGAGACCCTGCTGGCGCGGGGCGACAAGGTAATAGCCCTCGACAACTTCAACACCTACTACAGCCCCGACCGCAAGCGTTTGAACGTCGCGCCGCTGCTGGACAACCCCAACTTCCGGCTCGTGGAAGGCGACGTTCGGGACCGCGCCCTGCTTGAGCGTGTGTTCCAGGAGGCTCAACAGGACCTGGGGGAGCCGGTCACGCGGGTGGTGCACCTGGCCGCGATGGCGGGAGTGCGCTTCTCGATTACCGACCCGCTGCTGTACGAGCAGGTGAACGTATCGGGCACGCAGAACCTTGTCGAGTTAGCAATCAAGCACAACGTCGAGCACTTCGTCTACGCTTCCTCTTCCTCCGTGTACGGCGAAGCCGAAGTGCCCTACCGGGAGGACGCCCGCACCGACACGCCCCTCTCTCCCTACGCCGCGACCAAGAAGATGTCGGAAGTGCTGCTATACACCTACCACTACCTCCACAAGATACCCGTCACCTGCCTGCGCTTCTTCACCGTCTACGGCCCCAAGGGCAGGCCCGATATGGCCGTCTACCTCTTCACCGACTGGATAGCCCGCGACCAGCCGGTGCGCCTCTACGGGGACGGCAGCCAGGGGCGCGACTACACCTACGTGGCCGACACGGTTTCGGGAGTGGTGGCGGCTGTGGACAGGCCTAATGGTTACAAGATATATAATTTAGGGAATAATCTCCCCCAATCGAACGCCCACTTGATAGAGGTCATAGAGCAACATCTAGGCAAGAAGGCGCGAATCGAGTACCATGAATACCCTAGCCTGGACCCGCAGCAGACGTGCGCCGACATAACTCGCGCATCGCAAGACTTGGGGTACAGCCCCCAGGTGCCGCTGGAAGAGGGCGTGCGGCGCTTCGTTGAATGGTACCGGCGCGAGGCTTTTAACCCGTAAGCAGTACCGAAGTAGTAGCTCGCAACTACGATATATAGGGTCCTGTAGCAATATGGTACTAAATCGGGACTAATTTCCTATCTTTTGAGGTTTGGTGTCGTTATACTCAGTGCATGGGTACTCTGGCTTACCTGCCAGAAGACACCCGTGTGGCCCCGGGGGCGCCTGGGTCAGTCCTACGTCCGAGTGGGTGTAGGGCGGCGGCGTTCATTGTGGACCGCACCTCGAAGAAGGCGTTCGCAAGGGGCAAACGATTGCCCTCACGCACATAGCTGCAAGTTCAGACACAGCTTTGTGCGGGAAAACGAGGATTAGCGGTGGCGCAGGATAATGCGCAACAGCACGATGAGCGCTCGTGGGTAGAGCTTGCCAGATCGGGAGACCCCGAGGCTGTCGGTTGGCTGTACGAACGCTACTTCGACCGCATCTACAAGTACATTTACTTGAAGATCGGGGACGCCACCGACGCTGAGGACCTCACCGAGCAGGTCTTCCTCAAGATGATTGAGGCTATCCACAGCTTCCAATGGCAGGGCACCACCTTCGCGGCTTGGCTCTATAGAATAGCTCACAACCAGGTGGTGGACACCATTCGCCAGCACTCCCGCCGTCCTCAGACCTCTCTAGAGCCGGTGGTTGACGTGTTGCCGTCGGAGAAGGACGACCCGTACAAGCAGGCCGAACTGTCCGCCTCGGTGGGGCATTTGAAAGAAGCGATGAGCAATCTCACCGACTTGCAGGCCCAGGTAATCACGATGAAGTTCGGGATGGGACTCAGTAACGCAGAGGTAGCGGCGCAGTTGGACCGCACGGAAGGCGCGATCAAAGCTTTGCAATACAGCGCCCTGCAAAACCTGAGCAAAGCGATGGCCCTCAAAGGCTGGCCGTAACGCGAAACTGGAAATCAGCGGCAATTGTTGGGTAAAATAGTAGATTACCAGCAATTGAACTCCATACTAAAGAACAACTAACAACTAACAACTAACAACTAACCACTAACCACTAACCACTAACCACTAGCGACTAGAAACTGGCAAACGATGGAAGACGAGACCTTACAAGACGCATTAGACTACTGCCTCTTCAACCCGGACGGGTTGGAGATGGAGGAGTTGCTGGCAAAGTTCCCCGAATCTCGGGAGGAGCTTGTGCCTATGCTTGCCCTGTGCGGTCTCATCAGCGAAGCGGTGCCCCCGGTGCCCCAGGAGCGCAGAGATGCGATGAGGGGTCGCATCCAGGACGCGGCCCTGGCGAGGCAGCAGGCCATGGCGACTACCTCGAACGGCCATCATGAAGGTGCCGTCGCGGCCACCCTGCCTGTCCTGACGGTCGAGCCTTCCCCACAACCTGCCGCGCGGCCCGTGAAGTTGCCCGGTAGGGTCCGTGTCGAGGAAGACCGCCCGCGCCGCAGCTTCCTGGCCGATTGGTTCAGGCGCCCGGCCTTCGCTGCCGCCGCGTTCGCCGCCCTCCTGCTGGCTTTCGTATGGGGCATGTCCGCCTCAGCATTGCCCAATAATCCCTTCTACAACGTGAAGCTGCTTGGCGAGAGCATCGCCCTGAATATGCAGACCTCGCCCGAAGGCAAGGTCCTCAAGCACGACGAGCTTGCTAACCTCCGCCTGCGAGAGATCGAGGAGATGGACCGGCGCGGGGACCTGGATGAGGCCGGCGGGGCCTTCGACAATTATGCCGAACACCTGCGCGAGGGCCAGGAGATACTGAGCGGCACCCAGTTCACCGAACAGCAGCAGTCCAGGCTGGCAAGGGCCTTGTACGCGACGAGCACTACAGGGGAGATAAAGCTAGCCGGGCTTGACGATGATATCGCGGGCATGCCGGAGAAGGTGCAAGAAAGCCTCTCGGAAAGCAAGCAGCTTCAGCGGCAGGTGCGAAATTACTCGGCGCACGTGCTTGAAGACCTGGGCGAAGATCCGTTGTCCACCCTGTCGCCCGAAGCGCAAGATGCGTTGAAGCAGACGCCCGGACCCGAGGCGACCGCTCTTGCCAATTTCGGCTCCGAGACCGCAGAGCCTGGCCCGTCGGCCACGAGAGCTAGCAGCAGTCCCACCTCGCTTGGTAGCGGGTCTGGGGATGATGAGACTGCAACCCGCACAGCCACAAGCCAAAGCCCGGCTGACAGGACGGCCACCCACGTCGCGAGCAATCCCCTTGCCAACCCGAGCGCCACGTCTACACGTACTCATAGCTCTAAGGTCACGTCCACGCGGACCAGCGTAGCAGCCAGCCCGACTCGTACCTCTACCAGCGTGGCTGTTGCCACCTCCACCTCTACGGCGCGATCTGAGGCCAGCCCGCTTGCCTCGACACCTACGCCCACTACCAGGCCGGGCAATCGCGCTACGGTGACGCCTCCACGTGGGAAGCCCACCGAGACGAGGCGGCCGGAGTCCACCAGGACGCCCGGAAGGCCGCCGACGCATACGCCGGGACCTGAGAAGACCAAGGAGAAGGGCACCGATCCCACGGCGACCGCTGTGTCTACGTCTACGTACACGCCGGTACCGCCCAGCAACACGCCGGTGCCCACCAGCACCTTCGTACCTACAGAGACGCCCACGGAACGGCCCGACAGTAGGCCGGCTACGCACACGCCGAAGCCCAAGGAACTGCCGACCGATACGGTCGAGCCGACCAGAGAGCCTACCGAGGAACCTTCCGAGCCGCCCAAGCCGGTGACTGTGTGCGATGTGGACGTAAAGGATGTGTCGGTGGGTTGTGGCTCTGGTGGCTGCATCGAGTGGAGCGCGCAGTTGGTGAACAAGGCCACTGAGGCTATGGAAGTTAACTGGGTGGCTGAGATGCAGGTAGAGGTCGCAGGGGCGTCTCCTACGACTTACCGGGAGTCGGGTACGGTGCTCGTCCGGCCGGGTGAAGAGGCGATAAGCGGCAGGTTCTGCGAAACGATGCCGGAGCGGACCAAGAAGGTGCGCGTGGTCGTCAAGACGGAGACAGGCGGGGCAAACTGCGATAGCAGCAAGCAGCGTACTGTTGATCCGTGCGAATCGGACGAACAAGACGAGTCGAAGCCGACTGAGGAGCCTAAGCCCACGAAGCAACCCGAGCCTACCAAGGAGCCTAGACCCACCGAGGAGCCGGAACCTACCAAGGAGCCTAAGTCTACCGAGGAGCCGAAGCCTACCAGGGAACCTCAGTCTACAATAGTTCCTCTGCCGACTATAGAGTTGTTCCCGACAAAGACGCCCAAGCCCAGATAAAAACCATGTAAAAAGCCCCCGACCTTATGTCAGGGGCTTTTTTTGTTAGCGGCGCAGTATGCCCTTGAGTATCTGCGCCTCTGGCCCGGTGAAGGGCCGCAGGGTCAGGAGCACTACAAGGTACACAACCGGGATCGCCAGTCCGATTCCCAGGTACAAAGCGAAAGCGCCCCAGCCGTTCCGCCACCCCTCCTGCACCGGCCACAGCAGCCACACGAGCAGGCCCAGCACGACACCCGCCAGCGCGGGCTTCGCGGATATCGAGAGCCACGGCACCTCCCCCACCTCCCGGCGCGTCCACACAAGGAAAGGCAGCATGAGCACCACTTCGCTCAGTATAGTGGTCAGGGCCGCGCCGTAGATGCCGATCAGTGGTATCAGCAGCAAGTTGGCGACGAGGTTGAACAGCACCGTCAGCCCGAAGGCGCGTGTGATGAGGCGCTGGCGGTCAACCGCTATGAGCACGTACTGGGTGAGACCGTTGACGAAGCTGAGGGGCAGGAAGAATATCAGGATGCCCAGGGCCAGTGCCGAATCGGGCATGAAGTTGGGCGCGTCGAGGGTCAGTATCGCGATTAGCAGGGGCGCGAGCCACACCGTCCCCGCCACTATCGGCACGGAGATGGCGAGCAGCAGTTTGAGGGCGAAGGCATACTCCGTGTTGAGGCGCGCGCGGTCCGTTATCGCGTGCCGGGCCATGCGCGGAAAGAGGGCCAGCGTGACGGCGGGGCTGATGAGCAGCACGAAGCTGAGGAAGCTGTAAGCCGCGTTGTAGCGCGTGAGATCGCCCTCTCCACCGGGCGCGGCCTTGATGATGAAGGTATCCACCCGGAAGAAGAGGCCGATCAGCAGGGCGTTGAGCATGAGGGGCATGCCCGCCGACAGCAGCGACCTGGCTTCGTCCGTGCGAAGCGAGAGCTTGCCCAGCCGCACCGCCACGCCGGGGAAGTTGCGCCTCAGCACCCACAGGAATACCACCGCCGTGAGCAGCGTAGTCGCCAGCGCCGACGCCGCCAGCCCGACCACCCCCAGGCCCATAGCCAGGGCCGAGACCCCCAGCACCACGTTCAGCACCGAGGTGGCGATGCCAATCCCGGCGGGCAGCGACATCCGCTCGTAGGCGTAGAGGAGCGCCGTCACCGAGCCGGAAAAGGCGCTTGGCAGGAGCGACAGGCTGAGGACCGCCACGGCTAACGCCCCGTCGGCTCGCAGGTTGAAGAAAGCAGTGTAGACCGCGATCAGCGCCGCCACAGGCAGGAACATACCCAGGCTGATGAGCAGGCGCAAAGTGAGCGACCTGCCGAACAGCGTGGACGTTACCTCTGCCTCGGTGCCAGTGCCCCGGCTCCTGGCTACGTCCCTCGGCACCAGCGTGCCCATGCCCCATTCCGAGATGGTGCTGGTGTAAGAGAAGACCACGCCCGCCAGTATGTAGCCGTCCAGGGCCACCTGGTCGTTAGCGAAGAGCCTGTACTGCACCATGCTGTAGCCCATCATCAGCAGCTTGGTGAAAAGCTGCGCGGCGAAGGGGTTGAAGGCGTTGAAAGCCACACGGCGGGCGTCGTTGGTCCCTGTGCCGGTGCTGGAGGTGCCGAGGGCCGCTTGTTGTGTGCCCAGCGGCTGCCCGTCGGGGGCGGGGGCTTGCTGTTCGAGCATGGCGGGGCCTAGCCGGTCACCCCCAGCGCGATGATGAGCAGGGCGGTAAGCACCATCAGTAGCAAAGCGCCCAGGCCCGCGCAGCCGATTGCCAGCACGCCCATCTGCGAGCGCCTGACACGGGGCTTATCGGCGGGGTCCTCCGGGTCGATTGAGAAGCGGGAGCGCCGGGGCTTCGCCACTTCTACCATGCTGCCGTACTTCTCGCCAAGCCCTTTCGCTTCCATCAGCCGCCGCATCGAGCCACGGTGCTGTGCCGCGTACTCGGTGAGCTGCGGCAGCGTCTTGGCCGGTATGCTGCGGTTGGCGGTATAGGGCGGCATCTTGCTCCACAACTCGTAGGCGTCACCGCCCAGCGTATCGTCGCCTACAGCCTCTATCCGCCGGTAGAGCCTCACCCGCTCCGGGTCCTCGCTGGAGATGAGCCGCAAGACAATCTCGTCCCACCGCTCCCGCGAAGGCGGGTCGAGGTGCTTGCGCAAGGCATGCTCGGCCCAGCGCATGTAGACGCGGTCGAAGGGGTCGTCGGGGAGTTGTGAGTTGTGAGTTGTGAGTTGTGCGTTGTCTTCGTTCAAGGTAGGTCCATCTTGTTGGGGCTGTTAGCTATACTATAACAGCCGGTGCATAGCTTTCCCACCACAGGGCAGAACATCAAACGCTCAACCAAGTACCGGCAGTACGTATCAGTCGCGTTATGAGCACCGAAAGTCGAACCTTGTCATTCTGAGTACCATGCTAAGGAAGGAAAGTCAGGGAATAGGGTTACATGCGTGTGAGAAGCCACGTGTGGTGCCAGGCGACGCCCCGCGATTGAAATCGGGGGCTACACCTTGCAAAGTCCCTGCGGGACTGGCTATATGCATCAGGGCCGTTCTTCAGAGAGTAGGTGGGTAGAGGAGTCCCCTTGAGGGACTTTGCAAAGTGTAGCCCCCGATTTCAATCGCGGGGCGTCGCCTGGCACCATGTGTGGATTCTCACACGCATGTAGCCCTTTGAGCTGACTTTCCTTCGTTAGCATGGTACTGAGCGTAGCGAAGGATCTCGTCCCTCACCACCCAAATACCACCTTTCTTTCACCAACAGAGTACCGTAAGAAAGAAGAAACATCCCAGCAGAGGACGAGATTCTTCACTTCGGTCAGAATGACAAAGAAGGGGCTTGGTCGCTCCAGTTCAACGGTGATTATACCCAACTGATTCTGAGCGTAGCGAAGAATGACAAGGGCCAACGGAGGTGCTTGTCTCCTATTTTGATTTGACGACCTTTTCTAGCAAACGCACTACAAGCAAAAGCCCTGAGTACATTCGCTTACACTCAGGGCTTCTTCTATTCACTACAATAATCAGCTAATTCGCCGCAACGCCGCACTACGCAGCCGACGGCAACTCGTACTGCTCCTCGTCCTCACGCGGCAGCAGGCGAATGGTGCCGACTGCGGGACTTGTGGGCGGGTTGGGGCCGAGGATGCGGGCGTACGCGGCCTGGCGCTTGGGACCGAAGCCCCTGAGCTTGGCTACCTGGCCGTGGCGGGCGGCATCCGCCAGCTCGGCTGGAGTGTTCACGCCCAGCTCCTTGTGCAGCCTCGTGGCAAGCTTGGGGCCTACGCCGTTCACGCGCATAAGCTGGTCCACCGCGGGCGGTAGGTCGGCGCGCAGCTCCACGTAGAACTGCATGGCACCGTCGCGCACAAGCTCGCGCACCTTGTTGCCCAGCCTCTTGCCCAGGCCAAGTTGCGGCCACATCTCCTCGTTCAGCGCCGCCTCCAGGGCCACCGGACCAAGTCGTAGCATGGTGCGCGCGGCGTCACGGTAGTGGGCGATGCGGTACTCGTTGGCCCCGGCCATCTGTAGCAGGGAAGCGCAGTTGAACAGCACTTCGGCAGCCTGCTCGTGGTTGATAGCGGGCCGGTTCGTCAATATCGTCAGGTTTTCTCTAGCCATCTTCTTGCTCACTTCTTGTATCACAATAACTAAGCTCTGTTTACCTCATATTCAGCACTCTTGTTCCAATTATACACGTAAATGGTTGGAAAGTCAAGTGTTTGGGCGTAAATTGTAGAGTTCCTATTCCTGGTAATTTAGCTATAAAATTTAGCTATGATGACAACTCAAATACCGAGATTGAGCGACCAACTCTCCCCCTGTCATCCTGAGCGTAGCGAAGGATCTCAGATGTTACTCTTGCCCCTGTGTAGAACTGTCAGCATTATGGTTCTCTCATTCAACATCATCCCTACTCACCTTCTTGAGATCCTTCGCTACGCTCAGGATGACAGGGTGGAGCTTGGGTGCTAATCTCGTTAGTTGAGGGGTTTGGCTAGCGATTGGTGTAGTGGGGCGGTTCTCTGTTCCGGCTGTTGGTGTCGGTTATAATGGAGTTACGCATCGGGCGTAGTAACAAAGGGCTACAACAGGAGAAAGGTATAGCATGAGCAACACTGAATTAGAGGGTGCGACTTCGATAGCAGCGCCGCCGGACGGCTTGACCGGCATGGAGGTTAGCGCTCCGGCAGACGGAACCCGGCAGCGCAGCTTCCGGCGGCACGAGTTCGCCAACGGTCTGAAGCTGATTAGCAAAGAGGTGCACGCCGCGCCAGTGGTGTCGTTTTGGGTGTGGTACAAGGTGGGCGCGCGTGACGAGCATATCGGCATCACGGGCATCTCGCACTGGGTCGAGCATATGATGTTCAAGGGCACCAGCAACCTCGGCAAAGGCCGCATCATGCAGGTGGTGGCCGAGAACGGCGGCACGCTCAACGCCTTCACCTCCGACGACTGGACCGCCTACTTCGAGACCCTGCCGTCGGACCGCCTCGACCTGGGCATCAGCATAGAGTCGGACCGGATGGTCAACTCGCTGTTCGACCCGGCCGAGGTCGCATCCGAGCGCACGGTCATCATCTCGGAGCGCGAGGGCCACGAAAACGAGCCTGACTACATGCTCAACGAGGAAGTGTCGGCCACGGCGTTCAAGGTGCACGCGTATGGCAACGGCATCATTGGCTGGAAGTCCGACCTGCAAACGATGACCCGCGAAGACCTCTATAACCACTACAAGACCTACTACGCGCCCAACAACGCCACCGTGGTTGTGGTGGGTGACTTCGACACGGACGAGTTGATCGCCAAGCTGGAAGCCGCGTTCGGTAGCTATGAGCCGAGCCAGCACATCCCGCAGGTGCGCGGCGTGGAGCCGGAGCAGAAGGGCGAGCGCCGGGTAATCGTGCGCCACCCCGGGGCCACTCCGCAGCTAGAGATCGTGTACCACACGCCCGCCGCCTCCGACCCCGACATTTACCCGCTCATGGTGGCCGACGCGCTACTATCGGGTGCCAAGCCGCTCGGCTTCGGTGGGGCGGGCATGGGGCGCTCGGCCAGGCTTTACAAGTCACTGGTGGCGACGGAGATAGCCGTGAGCGCCGGTTCTTACTTCGCGCTGCACAAGGATCCCAACCTGTTCGTGTTCGGGGCCAGTTCGCGCCAGACCGACGACCCCGAAGGCAGCCTGCGCGGCATCGAGGACGCCCTGCTGGAAGAGGTGCGCAAGCTCCAGGACGGCGAGATCACCACGGAGGAGTTGGCGAAGGCGGTACGGCAGTCACGCGCCCAGTTCATCTATTCGGGCGATAGCGTATCGAGCCAGGCCTACATGTTTGGCTTCCTGGAGAGCATCAACACGGCGGACATGTACGACGAGGCGCTGGATAGGCTGGCCGCGGTCACGCCGCAAGACGTGCAGCGGGTGGCGCGAAAGTACCTAACCGCCGACAACCGCACCGTGGGCTGGTTTATACCCATAAAGGAAGAGGGCGACGAAGAAGGTGGCGTGGCGGACGCGTCATTGGACGGCATGGTAGAGGGAGTTGAGAGCTAAGATGCAGACTGTAGCAGAAAGAGCCACCAGGGGCCTCGGCCCCGACACGATAACGCGCCGCGTGCTGGATAACGGCATGACGGTGCTGGTTTACCCCAACCCCACGGTGCCGTCGTTGGTCGCCCGCGTGTCGCTCAAGGGCGGGGCTATGTTCGACCCGCCGGAGAAGGCGGGGCTGGCCTCGTTCGCGGTGAGGTCGTTGCGCCGGGGCACGGAGCGTCACACCTTCGAGCAGTTGAACGAACAGACGGAGAGCCGTGGGGCATCCGTGGGCGTGGACGCGGGGCAGACGCTGATTGAGGCGGGCGGCAGGGCGCTCAAAGAGGACACCGGCTTCCTGATGGAGACGCTGGCCGAGGTGCTCTTGCAGCCGTCGTTCCCGGAGACCGAGATCGAGAAGCTACGGTTGCAGTTGCGCACCGGCTTGGTGGAGATGGAGAGCGATACGGGGTCGGTGTCGGAGCTTGCGTTCCGGCAGGCCCTCTACCCTGAGTCGCACCCGTTCCACTACCGGGTAGCGGGCTTCCTCAGCACGCTCGACAATATCAGGCGCGACGACATGCTGGCGTTCTACAGGCGCTACTTCCGCCCGGACCGCGCCCTGATGGTCGTGGTGGGGGACGTGGAGCCTGAGGACATCGTCAGCCGGGCGCAAGACCTGTTCGGTGGCTGGAGAGGTGAGGGTGACGTAGAGCCATACACCATACCCGACGTAGAGCAGCCGGTGGGCGAGAGCCGTGTGTTCAAGTTCGTGCCGGGCAAGACCCAGAACGACATCGTACTGGGCTTCCCCTCCATGCGCCGCACCGACCCGGACTACTACGCCTTCGACCTGATGAACTTGCTGCTGGGCCGCATCGGGCTTATGGGCAGGCTCGGCAAGACGGTGCGTGACGAGCAGGGCCTTGCCTATTATGCAGGCTCTTCGTTCGAGGCGGGGCTGGGCCGTGGGCCGTGGGCTGTGCGGGCCGGGGTGAACCCCTCCAACGTCAACAAGGCCATAGACAGCATCAAGCGCGAAGTCGAGCGCATGCGCACCGAGTTGATACCGGAGGAAGAGCTAGAGGGTGGCAAGCGCTACATGACCGGCGTGCTCCCCCTGCGCCTGGAGACGAGCGACGGCATCTCCCGCGCCATCCTGGAGATGGAGCTATACGGCCTCGGCTTCGACTACATCACGACGTACCCCGGCATCATCAACGCCCTGACGCCGGAGTACGTGAACGAGGTGGCCGCGCTAAGGCTGTCGTCGGAGAACTACATCGCGGCAATTGCCGGGCCGAACGTTAGCTGATAGCCCAATCCAACTTTACCGACAGAAAAGAGCCGCGCTTTCCGTGATGGAAGCGCGGCTTTTCACATTGATAGTTCTAGTTGCTCAGACCCTTCAAGTCGACGCCTTGCGCCAGAGGGTTGACCATTTGCACGCCATCAAGGCTTGTGCCGGTATTGAAATCCTCAGTGAGAACAACCGGTATCTGGTTGGTTTTGGCTGTTGCCCAAATCAGGGCATCCCAGTAGGGTAATTGAGACCGTTGTACTCCTCGCAGGGCCTCACCAACTATTGCAGGTGTGACGTTCAACACGGTCCAATTTGTCAGGAAGTATTCAACGCTTTCCACTGCGGCACTTACATCGAGTGGGGTCTTTAACTTCCGAGTTGCTACGACGTAGAATTCAGAAAGAACCTGGGTACTCAGAGCGCCAATCTCCGTCTCTACCAGGCTCTCAAGTATCTCAATAGCTCTCCGGTGCTTCAATCCGCCGTTGCGGTCATAAGCGTAAACCAGGATGTTCGTATCAACGAGGTACTTGGCGGTCGGCACGGTCATACAACTCCTCACGTGACCATGTGCGGGTACCTTGCGCAGCGTCTTCACCTTGCAAGGACTCAATGAAGCGGCGTTCCTCCTGCCAGGCGCGTACGCGTGACGACTTTGAAGAGGAACCTTGTAGATAGCTCACCAATGCCTGACGAACTAGCTCCGCCTCAGATTCGCCAGTAGTCTGAGCCAGACGCTTCAACGCAGCCTCTAGTTCCGCCGTGATGTATATTTGTTTGCGAACCATCGAGGACATACTGCTAGCCTCCTTGCGGCTTATACATCACCATTATACATCACATCAGGTCACTGGATAATCTTGGTCGTGGTAACTTCCCTACCATCCGCCGCTGGACGAGCCACCCCCGCCCCAACTGCCACCTGAAGATCCCCCACCGCCCCAGCCTCCGCCGCTGAAGCCGCCTCCACCGAAGCCGCCGCCGGAGGAGCCACCGCCACCACCAATGCTGATGCCACCTCCGCCTCCACCGAAACCACCGCCTCCCCAACTGCCCCAGCCACCGCCGCTGCTCCGCCGCCTGCTGCCGCTGCTCGCCATCGAACCGAGCACTCCCACCAGCATCGCCATGGCCGCCGCGTTGTCCGCCGCCTCCCGCGCTTGCACCTGCTCGTTGTATGCCTCTATCTGGGCGCTGGCAAGCTGTATCGCGGCCTGGGCACGGTCGTGGGCCTTGTTCGCCGCTGCCTGCATCGACCTGAGCGTTTGGGCGTCGGCGTTGTCGTGCCACTTGGGCATGAGGCCTATTGCCTGGTGCAGGTAGCTGAGCGGGTCGTTGGTGAGCACATGCTGGTTTTCTTCCAGGTAAGCGCGAGCTTCCTCAATCGACCTCCTGGCCTCTCCTATCGCGCTGGCGGTCTGGCGGCGCAGCCCTTCCATGACCTGGAACTGGTCGTACGCTCGCTCGTAGGCCTCGTCCGCGATCTTCTGCGCTTTGGTGTAGCCCTCGGCTACGTGGTCCAGCACCCTGGCGCGGGCTACGTCTTCGAGGCCACCCTGCCTCAGCGGCTCTAATTCCTGCTGCGCGGCTTTGAACGTCCGGTCGGCGTCTTCGATGGCCTTGTTGACGGAGGGGTGGATGTCGGCCGCGTGCACCTGCACGAAATTGCGCAGGCGGCTGAGACTGGCAAGCGCCTGCTCGTGGGTAGTCTGCACCCTGCGCCTGCGGGCCTCCATAGCCTCTGCCTGGCTGCGCGCCTCCGCCAGCGCCTGGTCTGCCTGGTCGTTCGCGGCGCGTGCAAGCTCCACCACCCTGATCCAGTCGGGGCGGGCCAGCGACACTTCCTGCTTGGCCTCGGCAAGTTGCTTTTCCGCCTGCACCAGCATTTCGTTGGGCCGTGGCGTGACGTCGGGATCGTACTGGCGAACGAAGGCCCGCCCCGCCCCTATATCCTTCTCGGCGGCCGCGATTTCGTCACGTGCTATTGCCTGGCTCTTGCGCAGGTGATCGAGGCGCTCGATTATGCCCTCCACCAGCGCGCGGGCTTCACCGATGAGGGTATTCGCTTCCTCGATATCCGCGGCGGCCTCGGCAAAGTCCTGTTCGCTGTCGGGGGTGGCGCGGTTCAACTCGGTGGCTTCCTGCCAGAGCCGGTATGCGTCGTCGGCGCGCTTCTGTGCTTCGGTGCCGTTGCCTTGTATGTCCTGCCACGAACTGGGAGCGTACTCGTCAACCGCGTCAAACGCCCGCGCGCCCTCCTGGATGTAGGCCCTCAGTTGCTCTCCGGCGGCCCCTAGAGCGTCCAGGGCTGTTTCATTGGCCGCATGCAGGGCAAGTTCACGGCCTATGCTGCCAGCGGCCTCTCCGATAGCCTCGGTCGCCTGTGCGACGGCTTGCGAGAACTGCTCGCGCTGTTGCGGGCCGAGCATGCCTGCCGCACGATTTAGCGCGTCCAGGGCTGCTCCAAACGGGACATCCGCGCTTGCCAGCTTGAACCCCTCGCGGCGCGTGGCTGCCAGCCTCTGTCGTTCCTGGGCGAAGCGGGCGGATGCCTGGGCAAGTTCAGCGAGAGATTGGCGGATCGTGTCGGCCAGCGCGCGTGCGGTACGGGCCTGGTCGTAGGCGCGGAGGGGTAAGGGAGGCGAGGCACTCAGGGCGTTTATGGCATCCTGGAGGCGCGTGGTGGCAGGTGCGGCGAATTGTTCCGCGCCTGGTAGTGTGAGGTCGGGGGCCGCCGCAGCCAACCGCGACAGGTCGTCAGTTGCTGCGGCTATCGCTTTTTTTGCCGCATCTACCTCCCCCGGCGCGGCGGCCATTTGCCCCTCCACCTCTTTGCCAATGCCGGATAGGTGTTGCAGGAAGTCGCCCGCGTTCTTGAAGGTGGCCTGCACCCACTGGTACTCAGCGATGCCCTGGGTAAGCTCTTGCTCGGTGTTGTACGGGCGCTCGTTCAAATGGTCGAACCGGGTGATAGCTTCGCTCAGGCTTGCGTAGATGGTCCTGTATTGCGTGGTAAGCTGGGCTAACTGTTCGGGCCGCTCCCGGTCGAGTGCCAGGGCGAGGAAGCGGTACTGTATCTGCTCGTTGGGATCGGCTGGGAAGTCCAGGCTGGTGATCATGTCGGCGGCTACGTTACGCGCCTGGGCTAGTTGCTCCCTCAGCGAACGAATCCTTGCCGCCCGCTCCTGGTTGCGCCGGTGGTTGCGCCAGAGCACCGGCCCCAAAATCGCGAGGCCGATCACCACCACGACACCAACAAATATCCAGAGCAGCGCGTCACCAATCGGCTCGGTGTCCACGTTGGTGATGATGGCAGGCTGCGGTGTGGCCGTTGGCGGGGGGTTGCGGAAGAGGTCTATCTGCTCCGCGGCGAAGTTGATGCTATCAACGTATGCACCTGTGAAATCGCCGTCCGCGAGGTTCGGGTTGAGGTAGTCTACCCTTATCTGGTCGGCCAACGTCCCTTCGCCTCTGCGTTGTTCCAGAGCAGATCTCAGACGGTCACCGTAAATGATGGTTGACCGGCGCGAATCGAGGATAACGACTATCGCCAGCAGGTTGGCATCCAGGGTACCCGAATCGGAGGCGAGTCCATACTGTCTCGCGGCGGCAGTGGCAAGCGCCCCTGCGTCGGATCCGAACCCCAGGCCAGTACCGGCGAAGACCACAAGCGGCTTGATGCCCATGTCTTCTAACTTCGTAGCGGCCTCGTTGATGCGGTTGGCGTCAAGCCTCCCGGTGTCATCCACCACCACGCCTTCCTGCCGAGGCCAGGCTTGTGCGGCGGCGCCGCCCCAGGTGGCGGACCATGCAAGCAGGAGAAGCACGGCGGCAACGAGTCGCCCGGCGTAGGAGGGGCCTCCTCGCGGCAAGAATAGAGGTCTAGTAGTGGGCAACTCGGTCCTATCCTTGCGTTTCACCGGCCTGGTGGGCCTGGGTGCCTGCCTGGCTGAGGTCGCGGGCCGCACCCTCGTTGAGCGCGTAGAAATCGCGGCCCATGGCGGGGGCCTGCCCCATCATCGGGATTACCTTCAACTCGCGCTGAAGCTGGTCGTTGGCGGCGAGGAAGATGGTGTTGAGGAGACGGGTGGCGTCCTTGCGGCGCGGGGGGTTGTCGCTGTAGGCCTTCGAGACGGTGTCAACGATGATCCCTTCCAGCAGTCCCGCGACCTGCGCGTTGAACTTGAACGGGAAGGTGCGGTCGTTGACCTGCGCGATCTGAGCGTCGCCAAGGTTGACCAGTGCGTGCACGCCGGGCGCGAGCGACTGCTCCCTGAGTGACTGCGCGATGTAGTAGGCCCCGTCGCGTGCGGTCACCGGGTCGGTGCCAACGCCGCTGACGCCCATTAGCAACTGGCAATGATACACCAACTGCTGTGCTATCGTGCCCAGGCGGTCCTCTATAATACCCGCGATCTCCTCGTTCAAAGGCACCACCGGCTCAATCTGCGTTTCGGGCTGCGCCTCCGCGCTTGCACTTACGTCCGCACCTGCGCCTGCTACGGAACCGCCCCCTGAGCCAGGGGCCGATGGGGCTTCAGGCTGAGATGTGGGTGTGGGCTGCTGTTGCGCCGGGGCGGAGGCGCCTGCCGCGTCTCCTGTGGTTTGGGGCTGCGTGGTGGGCGTGGTCTGCCCCTGCACGTCCGCGTCTTGCGCCTGCGAAGTCAGGTGGTCAGGCGGGTTGGGCATATGGCCGGTGGACATGTTGAAGCTTCCTCCAGGGTTGGGTGTAGATGTGCTTACTACAAGAGATATGCCAGGCTGCGCGCCTGCTTGGTCGCGCCCCTCAATTGCGTGAAAATGGGCCTTGTGCGCCCGAAGGTTGCGGGGTCGAAGCGAGGGCGTGCAATATGAGCACCTCTGCCTGGAGCAGGGCTACTTCGGCCTCCAGGCGTGCGACTGTGCCGGGCGTCTCCAACAGACGCTGCCGCTCGCCCGCATCCATTTCGATGGCCGTAGCCAGCACGTAAGACAGCACGTCAGCTTCTTCAGGCAGCGTTACATCGTTCATCGTCTCGCCGGAGAGGGTCATGCGATATCGTGCGTACTCGATGAAGAGGTGGACTGCCTTGTGCAGGAGCGCGGCGACCTCGGCTTGTTCCTCCGGCCATGCTTCGACCGTGCCGAGCAGGTAGGGCTTGCTCTCCCTGTCCAGCGAGGTGATCCTGACGCGCTCGACGCCCAGGGTTACCAGGTAAAACCGCCCGTCCGGTAGCTCGCGCGTGTGTGCCAGCTCCACTACGCAACCCACGTCGTGCGGCGTAGCCTCGCCACCTACCTCCACGCCTTCCTTGATGAGCGACACGCAGAACCTGCCATCGCCATCCCGTAGGTCTCGCACCATCTGTCGGTAACGCTCTTCAAAGATGTGCAAGGGGAGGGGCATCCTGGGAAACACGACCGTGTTGAGGGGAAATACGGGCATTACGTTGCTAATCGGTCCGCCTGCCATGAGCCTACCTCCTGTGCCCAAAAGACCAGTCGCAGCACCCCATTATATCACAAGCCACCCGCCCCACCCCTTCCAAACGGCAATGCAATGTGCAAAACTGGTGACCCAGCATATTGTGAGTTGCCCCCTTTGCCTCTATACTAAAACCACTTCGGAGGTGTTGAGCCTACGGAGAAACAAAGCCCCGGATGGTCCGTCAGGATTGTCTGGGGTTTTTGTTTGCCTGCGGCGGACAATGAACGATGGACGATGGACGATGGACGATGGACGATGGACGATGGACGATGGACGATGGACGATGGACGATGGACGATGGACGATAGGAGACGTAAACGCCAAGACGCTAAGACGCCAAGAACGCGCCAAGGTTATGGGTTGTTTGGTAGAGCGTTGACAGCTACTCATAACTGACAACTGACAACTCATAACTACCATCGTCTATCGTCCATCGTCCATCGTCCCACCAGCGGCATATTACTTGCAGACGCAGCACCAAACCGGCCCCGTAGTCTTTACCCGCCGCTTCTTCCGAGACATCAATAGCATACTTCTGTCGTCGCAACCTGGATTCTTTGAGGAACCCGGCGATATCGCATACCCAACAGGGGTTTACACCCCAGCTACCGCCACCTGGAACCGCATGGAAAACATCGACCTGCTGGTAGATCTCGCATTCGCGATGGGCGCGGCCCTGCTGGGAGGGTTCATCGCGCACCTGCTCAGGCAGCCCGCCATCCTGGGCTACCTGCTGGCGGGCGTGGCGATTGGCCCTTACACGCCGGGGCCGGTCACGAGCGTGGAGCGGGTACAGACGCTGGCGAACTTCGGGGTGGCGCTCCTCATGTTCGCGCTCGGCACGGAGTTCTCGATGGAGGCCCTGCAAAGGGTGCGGCGGGTGGCTGTGATAGGCGGCCTGGGGCAGATCGCGCTCGTCATCCTGCTGGGCACCGGGCTTGGGCTGCTGCTGGGCTTCTCCCTCACGCACTCTATTTTCCTGGGAGGTGTTATTTCCATATGTAGCTCCATCCTCATGCTGAAGCTGCTGATCCCACGTGGCGAAGTAGAGTCGATTGCGGGCAGGGTGGCACTGGGCACGAGCATCGTGCAAGACCTTGCGACGGTCGCCCTGATCATAATTCTCCCGGCGCTCGCGGGCGAGATAGGTCCGGCACTCCTGACCGACGCGGGCTTTGCAGTAGTGCGAGGCGGGGCGTTCCTGGCGGCGGCCTACCTGATCGGCACGCGCATAGTGCCCCCGCTGCTGGCCTGGGTCACGCGTATGGGAGTTAGGGAACTTTTCCTGCTGACGGTAGTGGCTATCGCGGTGGTCATGGCCGTGTTGGGCCACCTGGTGGGAATCTCCTTCGCGCTTGGGGCCTTCATCGGGGGTCTGGTGGTGTCGGAGTCCGAGTTCAGCAGCGAGGTGCTGGACGAAATCATCCCCATCCGCGATATTTTCTCGACCCTTTTCTTCGTGTCCATCGGCATGCTGATGGAGCCTGCTTTCCTTGCCAGCCACAGCCTTGAGATAACCCTGCTTGTAGCTACCATAGTCATCGGGAAGTTCGTCATATCGAGCGTGCTGGTCCGGCTCCTGGGGTACGACATGGAGAACGCCTTGCGCGTGGGGCTGTTGCTGGCGCAGATAGGGGAGTTCTCGTTCGTGCTGGCGGGGGTGGGCCTGGCGAGCGGGACCATTGACGAGGAGCTTTACGGGCTGATACTGGCGGCGGCCCTGGTGACGCTGGTTGTGAATCCGATTTTGGTCAACGGCTCGGATCGCTTCATTGAGCCGTTGGGCCGGGCGCTTGAGAAGTTGGTGCGCTTGCTGCCGGGTGGCTCTCGCGATATTAGTGCCCCGGTAGAAGAGGCGGTCCGTGGGCAGCGGGCGGACGAAGCCCGGCTGGAAGGGCTTCGCAGGCACGTAGTCCTCTGTGGGTTCGGCAGGGTTGGGCGCGAAGTGGCGCGAGTGCTCGCGGATAGGCCGTTTCCGTTTGTGGTTGTCGAGTACAATCCACGCAGGGTGGATGAGGCCCGCGACATGGGCTTCCTCGCGATACAGGGCGATGCCACCGACCCGCCCACCCTGGAGCGTGCCGGCATAACCGGGGCGTACATCCTCGTGGTGGCCGTGCCCGACCTGGTTAGCGCCGAGCAGATAGTGCGCCAGGGCAGGACCATGAGCAAGCGGCTCTACATCATAGCCCGCAGCACCGACACGCGCGCCACCCCTCACCTGCAAAGGGCCGGGGCCGACCAGGTATTGCAGCCGGAGTTCGAGACCGGGCTGGAAATCATCCGGCAGGTGTGGCGCAAGTACGGAGTCTCTTCCATCGAAACACAGAGCATGATAGGCGGGCAGCGCAGGCGGCACTACAGTGGCGATATCACCGAGCACGACTACACCGACGATCCCTTCTGGTCGTGAGCCGCGCGCCCATTTTACTTGCGCCGCGACATGAGCCTACCATACAGGCCCATGAGCGGGGTGACGGAGGTGCCGTGCACCACCACGGACACCGCTACCACCGTCAGCACCAGGGCCAGTAGCTGTTGTGCGGCGTCTTCCGGCACGCCGTGGTGTATGGCGTACATCAGGTAGTAGATGGAGCCGATACCCCGGATACCGAACCACGACATCATCCGCCGTTGCAGGCGCGCGGTCGAGGAGCCTAGCAGCCCCACTTCCACGGAAATGGGCCGGATGACCAGGAACAGCAGGGGCACGAACCACAGGGCCGCCGTGGGCAGCAACTCCCACGTCAGCAACCCGCCCACCAGCACGACCACTGCCACTTCACCTATGCGCTCCAATTGCTCGTTGAAGCCCAGTACGGCCTCGGCCATGTAAGCGGGGGCTTTTTCGGGGTCGGTGGCAATCTCTTCCTTCTCCACCGCCTGGGTCATCGCCATGACCTCCTCGGGCGGCTTATCCCCGCTGCTCAGCATCTCGATGCGCCGCAGGGCCAGTCCGGCGGCGAACACCGCCAGGAAGCCATATGTGTGCAGCAGAAGGGCGACACCGTAGGAGAGCGCGATGAGGCCCAGCGCCAGGAAGTCGTCCAGGCCCAGCCCCTCCTGGTGGTTCTTGCGCAGGTAGATAACCAACCTGCCGACCAGCGTCCCCAGCAAGCCGCCAATCGCCAGGCCGCCGGCAGTAGCCCACACAACGTCAATGGCGAACCAGCGCCAGCCGAACTCTCCTATCTCGTGCAGCCCCAGCAGGCCAAGCCCCAGCATCACAAAAGGGAAAGCCGTGCCGTCGTTTAGCCCTGCCTCCCCGGTAAGCCCGAACCTCAGCTTGTCGCGGTCGAAAGGGTGCTCTAGCTGCACGTCGGAGGCGAGCACCGGGTCGGTGGGGGCGAGCACCGCGCCCAGCAGCACCGCCACTCCCACTGGCAGGCGCAGTACGAGCACGCCCACCAGCGTGATAAGCCCCACCGTGATAGCCATCGAGACAAACGCCAGCCTGACCGGAATATACCACCTGCGGTGACTGAGGGGCGCGCGCAGCTTCAGGCCCGCCGTAAACAGCGAGATTATGACCGCCACTTCGGTGAGTCGCTCCAGCAGCCCGGCTTGCTCTATAGGGTCTATCTTGATGAGGCCAAAGCCATGCTGTCCCAGCGCGAACCCCACCACGAGGTACAGGATGGAGGTCGTCAGCGGCAGCCGCTTCAGCACCGAACCCCCAAGCGCCATGAGGACGAGCAGCACCCCGGCCACCAAGTACCATACATTGAAGACTAAACTGTCCATCATTCTCCGCTTTGCATGCTAGTCCAGGCGTGTTGATCCAACTGCTGCTCGAAGGCAGCTCAGGCTCATACGTACAGCCCTCGCAGTCCACAAGGTAGAGGCAAGTATCGTACCCAGCAGGGATGTGTCAGCGTAACATACCTCAAATACAGCGACCCTATTCCCCCTGTCATCCTGAGCGCAGCGAAGGATCTAAGATGCCTCCCCTGTCTCTATGTTGAACTTCTAGCACCCTGCCCCTTTTGCTCATAGTTCAGCAGCATCCCTCTTCACCTTCTTGAGATCCTTCGTTATCCTCAGTACCTAGCAGACGAAGGAATGACAGCAAATAAAATGATATCTAGTATACGGAGCATACGGTGCCAGGGGACGCCCCACGATTGAAATCGGGGGCTACACAAAGCAAAGTCCCTGCGGGACTGGCTATATGGAGGAGGGTCGCTTTCGAGAGAGTATGAGGATAGAGGAGTCCCCTTGTGGGACTTGGTAGAGTGTAGCCCCCGATTTCAATCGCGGGGCGTCGCCTGGCACCCTGTGTTTCTGTATTGGCTGACAATTCTTCGTTAGCATGCTATTCAGGATGACAGGGGGGAACATGGTCCCTGCTGTCCGGCTGCGACACCGCCGTGCCCGGTGCTGAACCTACACCGGCACTTCAGGTGCACTTCCTCCCATTCCGTAGACTCACCCTGAAAAGTCTCATTCTTGCCGGAACGATTCTCACGGTGCATAATTGGCGGGCGAGCTATCTACTCGCGCACGCAAACAAGAGGCCAATCAGACCATAATGAGCAAAGAGCCAACATCTAAGACTGCTCGAAGGCTGGAGCCACTTATTGGCCCCGCTCTGGGTCTCGGCTCGCTCCTGTTGTACGCTCGTACCCTGCCACCTTCCCTCGGTGGCACTCTGGACAGCCCGGAGTTCCAGCAGGCCGCTTATTCTCTGGCGGTGGCCCACCCGACCGGTTACCCGCTCTATCTGCTCACCGGCCGCGCCTGGATAACTCTCTTTCCCATAGGCGACCCGGCCTACCGGATGAACTTTCTGTCGGCAGTCTTCGCGGCCCTCGCGGTGTGGGTGCTTTACGCCCTGGTTCGGCACATTACGGGCAGCACGGCGGCGGCGATAGCATCGGCGGCGCTCTATGCCGTCCTGCCTATACCCTGGTCGCAGGCCAGCGTGGCGGAGGTGAACAGTCTCCACACGCTACTCGTCGGGCTGTCCTTTCTCGCTGTGGCCCTGTGGACCCGCGGGCAAATCGCCCTACCCGTCATGGCGCTTGTGCTTGGTTGCGCCCTCAGCCATCACCGTACCGCCTTGCTATATGTGCCGGTGCTTGCGCTCTACGCACTCTTTGCCAGGTGGCGCATGCCTGACAGCATACGCGTCAGGTGGACTGAAATCGCCCTTTCCGTGCTGCTTCTCCTTTTGCCGTTGGCGACGTATGTCTACCTGCCGCTCAGGGCCTACACGACGCCCTGGTACACCAACACCTGGGCGGGCTTCCTGGAGCACGCGGCGGGTGAGTCGGCCCTCTCCATGATGGACCTCGGCACCGGCGGGGCTCTGTTAGGCCGCATTAGGCAACTACTTACCGGCCAGGTATTCAACGGGCCGCAGGGTGCGGTCTTCTTCGTGCTTGGCCTCGTGGGCCTTTCTGTCCTTGCCTTCTCGGTGGTTCGAGGGTGGCGCGCACGACTGGGAAGCGCCGGGGCGGGGCCTCCCGTGCTCGCGTTTGATGAAGTGAAGCTCGGGACGGCCGGAGTAGCTGTGCTCGCTTTTGCCCTCGGTATTGCTTTCGCTTCTGTTTACCAGATCTTCGACATAGTCGATTACCTGGGGGTGCCCGTCTTCATGTGGGGCGTCATAACGGGGTTAGCGTTCGCGGCCATGTTGAAGCTGCTGTCGGCCGCCATTTCCCGGCTGGGTAGCCGGGCGGAGAGCGTTGCGCCCCGTAGAATCGCCCAGGGGTTGGTCCTTTTGGTCGCCCTGCTACTTACCTCCTTCACAGCGTCACAGAGCCTGGCTAACAAGGGCGTGCGGGTGGACTACAGCAACCTCGACCGCCAGGGCTACTGGAAGACGGTCAAGCAGGAGCTAGAGAGCGCGCCCGGTGGCACCATCCTGATAGGCGACTGGCAAGAGCTGAATGAAGTCCTCTACTTGCAGCGGGTGGAAGGCTGGCGACCCGATTTGATCGCCGCTCCCCTCGACAGCGCGTACAGGGAGGACGGCACGCAGGTGGACGGCTGGCTGGCGGAGGGGCGGCAGGTGCTCCTACTCGGCCGCTACGAATCGGTCGTGAGACGCTTCGAGGCGGAAGCGCGCGGTCCCGGCACATCAGGGTCCCAGGCCGAGGGTGTGTTATGGCAGGTCACGGGGCGCAAGACGCAGACGGACGCGCCAGCGATGGCCCACGAGGTCAACAGGCGGTTCGGCAGCAGCATGTTGCTCGTGGGCTACACCCTGTCGCCGGAGACCGAGATGCAGCCCGGTGACGTGTTGAACCTGACGCTTTACTGGCAGGCGACGGAGCGCGTCTACGAACGCTACACCGTGTTTACGCACGTCCTCGACGCGCGCGGCGACAAGGTGGGGCAGAAGGACGACGAGCCGCAGCGTGGCTTCAAGCCGACCGTGCTGTGGCAGCGTGGCGAAACCATTGTGGACGCGGTCGAGATACAGGTAAGCAGCACGGCGGCCCCAGGAACGTACAGGGTAGTCACCGGCATGTACAACTCGGTGACGCAGCAGCGACTACCCGCCTATGCGCCCGATGGCGTGGCGCTCGGAGATTACGCCACCCTGACGGAAATCGCCATCCCCGCTCCATAACCACATGCCGCACCCGCGTCTATTACGAGCTACTACCTGGCGGTGCTCACGCACGTTGCCGAACACGCGACGCTGCTAGGGCCCATCGTCAAACTCGACACACGGCGGTTGAAACCGCGTGCTACATCTACAAAGTCGGCCTACGCCGACTACCTCATTCCCAGAGTAGTCCCCGTAGGGGGACTTCGTTAGGGTAGCCCGCAGATTTATCTGCCGGGGACGTGTTTGCGGATAGGCCGTAGTCGCCCTGTTACTCACGGTAAGGCTGAGAGCGCTTCGGTGCTGGGGTCTATCGTACTCTCTGCGCCCGTGGGAGGCATACCTGGTGCGCCGGACGTGCCTCCCTGGTGCTTTTGAAAACGGGCATGTATCTCAGCCAGTCGCTCCAGAATAGCCTGGTACCCAGGAGGTACGCTTGCCCCGGAGACCGCCTGCACATTAGTTTCCTTACCATCCTTATTTATCCAGACGATGACCCTGTGCTCGGTCGTAATATCTCGTGTGTCCCTGCGCGGCTCGTACCAGTCCTGCATGCCATAGAACCCACCCTGCTCGAACATGGCGACTAACGCTGCTAACTCCTGCGATGTGAGTTGGCCCACAGTCTCATCCCGCACGTGGGGGTCCCAGTGTACGCCACCCTCAGCATCTATTCCAAGCGTCCATGTATGATCGTTAGTCATAAGCATATAGCCTATGAGCGTGTCCGGCGCGCCTGATGGAGTACCCGTACCCTGGACGAGGTCTTCCAGTTCAGCCAGCTTCTCCCGCAACAGGTTGAAATCTTCGGGGCTTGCCTGGCTACCGCGAGCCTCTACCATCTTGCTCAGGCCCCCCTGTGTCACAATCACTCCTCCGTAGGGCACCTCAGCAATTACGCCCTCAGGGTCCTGGAAGGTGTAAAACTCGTCAAGCGCGAAGAAGTCGGCAGCCCGGATTAGAGAAGTGACCTCCGAAAGTTGTTGTTGTGTAAGTTGCATCGAAGCCAGGTACTTGTCATAGTGGTAGAGGCGCGCCAGCCCATCAGGCTGTATCTGCAAGATGATAGTGGGACCAAGCTGCACCACCTGGTATGTCACTGTGGCAGGCTCATCGTAGTTCGACCCTTTACCTGCCATTGGTGGAAGTTCACCCACCCTGCGGACCGCGGCCACGAGGTCTATCAGGGCTTGCGGCGCGTCAGTCTGTCCATTTACCTCAACAAAGGTCACGCGCTTGACCTGCCCTGTCTCGGTGTAAGCTATGCTATGTTGAATACCATTACCGTTGCCATTGCCAGTACCGCCCGAGTAAGTGTCACGAAGGCTAAAGAGTTGCGCGGTAGCTATGAGGGCCTTCACGTGATACAGGTCACCCGGTTCGGTTTCCACCTGGTCGATATTGCCCCCCTGCCGCCACGTACTAGCCATGTAGTTGCCAAGCTCTACAACGGTGTCGCCGCCTGAGTTGGGAGCGCCTACCTCATACCGGAGGAAGGGGGGAGGAGCGCTCTGCTTAAACACCGGTGGCTCAGGCGGTTGCCAGAGAGCGCCGGCAGAAGTTGGGGAGCTAACCACAGTCGCGTTAGCCTGCTGTGGCTGAGAAGTAGGCGAAGAGAGCGTCTGCTCCACCGGCGTCGCGGATGTAGACGTAATTGTCGCTGAGGGCGCGGGTGTAGGTACCTGTTGTATTTGCGTGTCGCCCTGGTTCGCACAACCCGCCGCGATGACACCTGCTACAAAACTCAACAGTACCACCGTCATAAATTTCATCATCTAGTGCCTCCTGGACCCTGCTTTACCCGTCAGCCGCTTGTATGCAGACGCCGAACGGCGATAGCGGAGGGTTAGGCCGAGCATCACGCTGCCCGTAGCAATAAGAGATAGCAAGCTAAGCCAACTATATCCATGAGCAGGGGGGCTGCCTGACTTGGGCATACCTGTTGGAAGGTAGTCTGAGGCACCCGCCCAGGCATTACTTGTCTGCTGGAACCTGGTGTAGATGCCGGCCAATTTTGCCAGTATGGTGTTCAGCACCCCTGGAACATCTGCTCCCACCTCCGCTTCCACCTGTTTGGTGCTGCCCTCCCAGGTGAAGGTCACATCAGCCCCACAGTTGATATATCTTCCGGAATCCGAACCTGGTGCCCTGTACTCGTCAGCCAGACCAAACCACCCGTTCTGGGTGAATAGCTCCCTCAGTTCCCGCAGTTCGCTCTCGCTCAGTTGTCCGACGTAGATTGGTGCCTCCAGGTATACATTGCCCTCGACATCTACCAATATTCGCCAGTGATCACCAGTACACTCGCTAACAAAGCTCCTGATGAGCGTTTCCTTCTCAGCGAACGGCGTTCCTCCCGTTTCCCTTGCACTAAGAATTTCGCTTAGCGTTAGGAGCAAGTCCCTTACCTCGGGCGTAAATTCGCCGTAGTAGACTGTTTCTATCGAGTTGCTTCTGCCATCATTTGTAACTATGATCGTTAGGTGGGAAAGGTCCGTCGGCATGCCAACCGGCATACGTCTTTCCGCATCCGTAGGAGTTGGTACGGGAGGCCTGATGTTTTCGTCATTCAGGTCGAAGAAACGTGCTGCCTCAATCTGGCTGGTTAGCTGAGACAACAAAGCAGGCGTAATATAAGCGCTCGACCCAATAGATTGCCCGTAATGTCCAACATATAAGCTGACCCTGCCGTTAGGCTCTATTTGCAAGCTTGGAGTTGACCCCATCCCCGACACTTCAAAGCTGACTGTATATGCTTTGGACCTGGGGCTACGACCTGTGTCGGCGGTATCTGGAAACGTTGGAAAGGGGAAAGGCAACTGGTTACTTGGGTGGTGCGCGCTGTTCCAGTTTTCTACGGCAAGTCTCCTCAGTGAAGCTATCAGCTCAAGCAACGCCGGTGGGGTAACACCCTTCCCCCCGGCTTCAGCTACTCTTACCGTCTTGGTCTGCCCGTCGCGGTTGATAGTAACCACGTCGTATGTGTCACCCGGTACACCGGCCTTACCGTAGGTGCCGCGCAGACTGAAAAACCCGGCAGCTTTAGCAAGTGCGAGGTTATGATATACCTCGGGCGTGCTATTCATGTTCTGTGACTTAGCCTCACCGAGTACGAATTCGATGTCTCCGCTCCTCAGTATCCTGAGGCGAAGTTGTGGTGACGATGGACCCTGCACTTCATAGACAATGACAGGCTCATCTTCCCTCCCTTCTTCATAGGGGAGCGTTACCGGCCTCGGCGGCACCCACGATGTCACGGTGGCGATTGGCGTTGCCGTGTGGGTGCCCTCTGCCGCCTGGGGGGCGGTGCTGTGCGTGCTTGCTGCCGCTGCGGAAGGGGGTGACGCCGTGACGAACACGTACCCGCCGATTGCAACCATGAGAGAGAATGCGCCTATCACAATGGCCTTCATCAATATTGCTCCTCCTTAGTCGTGCGGTAGAAAATCCAGGCAGCCGGTGCTAGGATTGTACCATCCTCAGAAGCAAACCGAAGGCAGGTGGTAACGGCGCGGGTCCGCTGTTATCTAGTGGTGAGCAGCAATTGCTCGAGGATGGTAGGGTCTTTTATGTCGGTGTCCCTGGCGAGCAGCAGCACCTTTGACAAGACCTCTGCCGTCTTAGGGTCATCATCGGCGAAGGGGAGGAAGATGCGGCCCCGGTGCTGAGAGTGTACCGGAATGATGCATAGCGCCCCACCCGGCTGCCGGTGCACAACGCCACTACCCAAATGTACCGAGTAGCTGCCCAGCTTGCCCTCGACCAGAACGTGCTGCCCCCGCTCCCGCACCCGTACGTTGCCCAGGCGCAGCATCGCGCACGTTTCGAGCACCAATGCCGCACGCATCTCTACCGTGGAAGCGCTCGCCTCCGGGTCCACGCCACCCCTGTGCGCGACGCTCACCACGAGGTCCAGATCGCGCATAGCTTCGCTGAAGACACGCGGTGGTATATCCTCCAGCGGGAGTGAGTGCCACTCGCCACGCCTGGTGAAGTGCACGTGCTCCACAGTGAGACCGTCCACATCGGCCGGTGTGTAGAAGCCCTCGAGGAAGGTTACCCAGGCCGAAATGCCTGCTTCGTGGAAGGTCCGGCGTGCCCCTTCTTCGGGGTCGTTGACCCAGCCGCGAGTGCCTAACAGCGCCAGCGCCTGCTTCGGATTCACCTGGTGCCCTTCGTAGCGGCGCGACAGGTTGCCCTCAACTTTCTCGCCGGGCGTGAGCGGGTATAACTCGCGGAACACCTGCTTGAAGGGCTGCACCCTCTCCGATATGAACAATTCATGCTGCCATAGGTGCCATTCGCCCTTAGACCACATGTCGTGAGCGTGTGCGACGCGAAGCCGGTCGTCTTTCTCCAGGTAGAGCCGCGTGCCGTCGTGCGAGCGTAGCGCCCTGCCGTTCTCTACAGGGAAGCCCATTGCAGGTGCCCCCGCAACTCCATCCGCGCCTCTACCTGCTCTCTCGACAACGAACACCAATCTCTCGACAATCGGCCCGAGCAGGGGGTGCGCGAAGAAGCTGTGTAGCTCCGCGCCCGTGAACTCGTCGCCACGGCACATAGCTCCCTCTAGCGACCGCCGCATGCGCGAGGCTTGCTTGTCTACCTCACGCTCTCGCTCCCGCAGCGCAATCACCTTCGGGTCTTTCTTTACCTTTGGGGGTATGTTCTTGAGTGGCTTGCCTTCCCTGGTGACTGTTAGCTTGGCCTCGCCCCAGTTGTCTATAGCGAGTTGCAGGGTCACACCGTCAACCGTCACCACAAGTGGGCCGTGCGCCAGGTCCTCTATGGCCCTGGCTTCCATCGCCCACTCGAGCCGCACCGGGTCCGGGTAACCGGCAGTGCGCGCCAGGTTCTCCAGGCCGATAGAGGCGGCCAGCTTCTCACTCGCCTGTCGTTGCGCGCCAAACTGCTTGCTCGTGCGCACGAACTCCTGCATGACCTTGTAGCGCCGGAGGATGTTGTGGTCGCGCTCCTCGCCGTCCGTGCCTGGGAGAGGCAGAAGGCCGAGGGCGCGCACCGCGTCCTGGTGGCGCTTGCCCTTTATGCGAGCCACCAGCTCCTCCTCGCCCACCCTGCTGAGCATGGCGTCGGCGAAAAGTTGCGCCCGTTTATGCCCCCCGCCACCCGAGGCATACTGCGCGACTGAGTAGAGCTTCTCCCAGCGCTGCTGGCCGAGTGCCTGGTAGACGCGCCCGAACCAGGCGACATCGACGGCCCCGTCCAGCAAGCTCTGTGCGGAGATGGCGGTGCGCTCGCTCGTCCGGGCGGTCCAGGTCTCACGAACCTCCTGGTCTACCGTCCACCCGGTGTCCTTGGTATGGGCGTGCGACCACCAGACCGCTTCCTCAAGTGCCGGCCAGCCAAGGGCGTGCTCCACGTGCCCGGCCCACTGGGGCGCGTACATGGCAAGCTCAAGCTGCCGTTTTTCCGGCACGCGGGCCGCCCGCATCTCTCGCGCAAACCGCTCTCGGGTATCTTCGTCACCTGGAAAGGTGACGCGTACCAGGTGGCTGAACACAGAGGCCTTGCTGACCGCATCGTAGCTCCAGCCACGCACAAAACCCTCCTTACCCATCGCGGAGAGCAGTCGCGCCAGCGTGTCCAGCCCGCCCGAGTATCGCAGAGACATCGCGGCATACGAGGCAGGCGTCGGCAAGTCACCTCGCCCTAGCTCCACTTCCACCACACGGCGGCGGCAGCGCTCCACTATCTCCGCCAACCAGGGGTAGCGCACCAGTTCCGTCGCGGGCTTGCGGCCCGATAACTGGTACAACTCATAGAAGCTACGACCCCAGGACCTCGTGGTACGCGGCCCAATTAGCTGGTCAAGCAGGTCCGCCCGGGTAGGCCCCGAACCGTCGCCGGCCTCCCCTGACAGCGCCGCCGCGTAGGCCGCCAGCGTAACATCGAGGTCGGGTCGCAGCCGCTCGATCCGCGGTGATGGCTCGTCCAGCCACCGCATGAGCCGCCACAGGCGTATTTGGTGCCTCGCGTGCCACTGCTCCGGGTATTGCGTGCGGTGGTAGCGCGCCAGGCCGAGCCAGCCCATCAAGCGGGAGTTCTCACGCCAGCCCCGCCCCCAGGGGTTGAGGCTTGCACCGTCGTCGGAGTCCCACTCCCTGGGAGGCACAAGGGATAAGGTCGTTTCTACGGCGTCCAGCAGCATATCGGGCGCGCTCCCGGTGGGAGGGTGCAACTTCAGCAGCCATGTGAGGAGCGTATGCACGACGTCGGCATAGCGCAGTTTCCGGGTGTCGAAACCCGCGTAAAGCACCTTCCAAGCCTCTTGCAGCCATGCGGGGTCCTTCTTGCCCCCTTCCATAAAAGGGTAGATCCCCCAATAACCCGTCTGGAAGAGGGCCATGCCCCGCAACACTTCCATACCATCGCTGTTCCTAAGGGAGAGGGACCGCCCGTGCAGGTTGCGCCACCAGTCTTCGAGGGCCTCCCGTAATGGCGTAGACAAACGCGCTGCGTCCTCATGGGGAGGCACGCCTGCCTCAGGACTGGGGAGGACCCACTTACTGTTGCCCAGCAACTCCTCCTCCTGCCTGCCGCCGCGCTGCACGGTAACGGGCATCTCACGGTGGGCATGCACAAACTCGTCTAGCTCCTGGAGCAGGGCCACAGTGTTCCCACTTACCAACGGCTGAGCGTCACTTCCCCCCTTGAACAGGCGGCTCAGAACGCCGCCTGGCTGCTTGCGCCGGCCGGGCGCGGCGGGTAACGTGCGCTGTGCAGGGTCGAACAGCCCCAGGCCATCGTCCAACGTTACCCGCTCGGTCGCACCCCTGGTGAAACACTCGAGGAGCTTTTCTTCGTCGGTATCAAGTGTGGGGTGTGCCTGGCGGTACTGCTCCGCTATTTCACGGCATCCCGCTTCACAGCGATGTGCCTCGAATAGCTGCCGGAGCAACTCCAGGCCCGCCAGACGCTGGGGGCCGCTCCTGGCATACATAAGGCGGCGGGCGCTCTCAACGGCAGCGCGGTCCGGCTGGCCCAACAGCAGCGAGATAACGCCCCTGCGCAGGTCACCGGCCTTGCGGGTGAGCAGCGCCTCAAAGCGAAGGGCCTCGGCCGGTGTAATGCCGAAGCTCGCCACAGCCTCGATAGCCTTCTCGCGCACGGCACTGCTGGGGTCGCCCACCAGGCTGAAGATGGTGTCCCTGGCCTCGGCATCCCCCTTCTCGCGCTCCATGAGCAACTCCACCACCTGCGCCCGGTACCAACCCTCCAGGCTCGACAGGTACGGAATCAGCCGCTTGGGGGAGCGCTTTTCCAGGTGGGTGACCAGCGCCCTGGCTACGCTCTGCCTCTCGGCGGTGAAGGCCATCCAGGGCCACACGAGCGGGTCCAGTTGGCGCTCTTTGCCGGGCAGTCGAAGCAAGAGGCGCTCGAATGCCTCGAACAAGCCCGGTTCGCCGGTCCGCCCGGCCCGAGAGGCAAGGGCCTCGAAGGCGCGCAACGCCACCCGCAGGTCAGTATCGTCCAGGGCGGGCACGAGTGCCTTGTATCCCTCATCAAGTCCGAGTTGGGCGAGGAGGTGCGCGCCAACGAACCGCCTCTCGACACGGGGACTTGAGAGTAGGCCAGCAGCAGGGCGCACGGCGGCTGGGGCATCCTCAAAGGCGGTTGCCCACAGCGCCAGGTAGAGCATCTCCGGGTCCGCCTCCTCCTCGGCAAGTACCCTACCCGGTGAGGCTGGGTCTTCGAGCAGGTCCAGCAACCGCGCCAGGGTGGCGTTCACAGCACGTGCCCCGGCCGTTTCCCAGGCCAGACCGAACCACACGTCCACCGCGCGTACGGTGGCGGCGAACCGGATAAGGTCCTGGTCCAGGATGAGGCGTAGCATTCGCCGGAACGCCTGTGGGTGCGCCTCGTCCACCGTCTCCAGGATCACCTGGCGCAGCCCCTCCTGGCGCTGTGCGGCCAGCAGCAGGCGCTCGATGAACTCCCAGCCGTCAGGGCGAGAGGCTGCCAGGAGGGCGCGCGAGACATGGCGGCCCATCGCACCCACTTCGTGCTCGCCACGGGCGGAGGCTACAAGGATGTCGAACACCTCGTCTCCCACCGGGCCGCCCGCGTCTATCACGCCCGCGAACAGGATGCCCAGGGTATCCTGCCGCCAGCTCAGGTAGGGTGTCCAGGCGGCGAACCACTGGATGCTCTGCTCGTATGGTCCGATTTGCCTGAGTAGGTCCAACAGCCATGAGAAGCGGGCGTGCCGGGTAGCCGCCGGTCCGTTGGGCGCGCGAAACGCTTTGCGGTAGTAGCCCGTCTGGTAGGGGAGGCGAGAGTGCAGCCGGTAGCCCTGCTCCACATAAGGCGCGAGTTGGGAGCCGAATAGGGTAGACAGCAGTGCTCGTAGGTCCGCGTCTCCAAGATCATCGAGCAGGGGCAGAGCTTCCTGTTTAATGCGGTCCCATTGTTCATGCCGTGCCTCGCCGGTAAGCTCTTTGCCTTGCGCGTCCCGTTCGAGCAGAGCATAGGCCAGCAAACGTACCTGAGGGGGTAGGTGCCGGGCGGCGCGGACCCGAACGTCCTCCCAGTCGTCTCGTTTCAGTAGCTCCAGGGCCTCTTGTGCTTCTTCTCGGCTGAGCATGGTTATCCTGCCTGTGGTAGTCGCGGATGATGCCTGCCTACATTACCCAAACCAACGTCACCCGCCAACCAGGGGGACCAGGCGCAGGAAAGTGACTGAGGAGCCTGGGCGCAATCTCACCGGCTGGTCGAGCCATTCGCCCTGCGCGTCATCTACGAACACGTAGTAGAGCCGGTCCTCGAAAGCCTGTAAAGCGGCGGCAACGGCAACATCCGGTTCAGCCCTCTGCTCCACTTGAGTGGAGTCCTGGGCGCTCATGCTGATCTTGCCGCGAGCCGCCGCCTGCGCCATCTCCGCCGAGGAAAGCACCCTGGTCAGGCGCCTCTCCTCCCGGCGGTGGTGGAAGGCTTCAACTTCCTCGAGGACTATCCTGGTGATGAGGTCTCGTAGCGTCATCTGCTCGGAAGCCCATAGCTCCGGCGGCAGTGGCACCGACCAGTCCGGGAACGGGGGTTTGCTCTGCCCTACCACTTTAGCCTTTACCATGATTGTTTGCGCCGTCTCCATCCACGTACCTCCAGAATCCTCTTTCCTCAGGCCACATTATAGCACTTCTGTTCTATCTATGGCATCACCCAAAAGGGCTATTTCCGGGCCGACGCATCTTCTAGCGCTCTCAGGTACTGCTCAGGGGCAAGGTGAAAGCACCAGGCCCCTCGTCACCTTTTCGTTACCTCAAGCAAAGAACGGAGGCGAGCTCCATTTCGTGCCCAGCTTTCTCTTAGATTGTTCCTGTGTGTCGAAGGGGGAATGGAGCCTCTGTAGCTCCATTATCGTGTGTAGCTTTAGAGCTTGCTACTGAGCGGTGCCAAACATGACGTTCTAGTGCTTACAAGGGTTCAGTGTAGGATGCTAACCTGTGGAGTCTGCCAGTTGGGGCAGTAGGTCTCAGCCACTATTGGCATGCCCCTTACCATTCCCATTGCCCCTTCTCCTTTACACCCCACGTATACTGTTGTAGATACCTACTACATCGTGCCCTACTACAGGGCTTACTCGACACACTTGAGGAGGCTGGAACAATGAGAACCTTTAGCAATGTTAGTTTGGTCCATAGAAAATCCATCGCGGTACTGCTCATCAGCATCTTGGCGCTCGCCTTGAATGGGTTCTCCGGCCCAGTTGCAGCAGGACAATCAAGCCCTTCCGACCCGTCAGCTCCCTCGGCACCACAGGCCACGTGCCCGCCAGGAGGACAATGCTTCGCCGACGTTCTCCCTGGCAGCCCTTTCTACGATTACACTAACAGCCTCTACAGGGATGACGTTATCAGTGGCTATGCTTGTGGTGGCCCCGGAGAACCTTGCGACGACCAGAACAGGCCCTACTACCGTCCGGGAAGTGACGTAACACGGGCGCAGATGTCCAAGTTCGTGGACAATGCTCGCCACCTGCCCGGTATATCCATCGACACCGATACCGACCCGCAACCCATTTACGCCAACACCGGCGCTACGAATGGGATCGGCATCGAAGGACTACATGGCTCATTTGTCGGCACCGCCCCCGGTGTGCGAGGGGGTACGGCTTCCTTCTCGAATGATGCCGTTGGCGTTCTCGGCCTGGTCGTGCCCACGAACCCTGGCACCAATTCGGCGGGAGTGCGAGGCATCAACAACGGCACCGGCAACAGTGGCATTGGCGTCTACGGCAGCCATGCCGGACAAGGTAATGGCGTCAGAGGTTCCAGCGCCACCGGGACGGGCGTGTCCGGGTCCACCGGTGGGACAGGCACAACTTCTGCCGGGGTGTTCGGCAGCGCAGGTGGGTCGGCGCGTGCCGTAGTTGGCCTCAACAACAATGCGGGTCCGGAGGGCACAGGCGTACAGGGCATCCACCAGGGCGGGGGCTATGGCGTGCTGGGGAGCAGCGTCAGCGGCACGGGTGTCTATGGCTTCTCCAGTGGCAACGACGGCAGCGGTAGGGGCGTCTTCGGCAGCAACCAACAACCCAATGGCTACGCCGGCTACTTCCTGGGGAACGCCCGAGTAACAGGAGACCTGACTGTGGATGGCAACTGTACGGGCTGCACGGGGCCTTCTAAGATAGATCACCCTCTGGACCCGGAGAGCAAGTACCTGTATCACTCAGCAGTCGAGAGTCAGGACATGATGAACATCTACAACGGCAACGTCACCCTGGATGATAGGGGTGAGGCTGTAGTACAGATGCCGGGATGGTTTGAGGCTCTGAACCAGGAGTTCAGGTACCAGCTTACCACGATTGGCGGCTTCGCCCCTGTGTACATAGCCGAGAAGGTACAAGGCAACAGCTTCAAGATTGCGGGTGGTAAGCCAGGCATGGAAGTGTCGTGGCAAGTTACAGGCATACGCCACGACCCCTACTCAGAGCAGCACCGCACACCCGTGGAAGTGGACAAGCCTGATGAGGAGCGCGGCTTGTATCTACACCCTGAGGCGTACGGTCAGCCCGACAGTAAGCAGATTGGCAAGGTAGAGCCTCCCCCAACTCCGTAGTGCTGCGAGGCAGGCTCGGCACGCAGCCATAAAGGGTAGTGAAGGCACTGACAATTCGTGACCTAAGAGAAAAGAGGCCCCAGGATGAACGGGGCCTCTCTTCTTGTTGTGCCCAACGGTCATAGCTGAGTGGCTAAGTAGCAGTCACTATTGGTCCGCGACCTACAGCTAATCCCATACGGCGACAGCGGCACAGCCTCCAGGTTTGTAGACACTATCTCAGCACGCCGGTTTACCACGTGATCTTTATGGTTCCCTCTTCCCCTATACACCCCGTGCATACGAGTATACTGTTGACATCTACTACATCGTGCCCTACTACAGGGCTTACGCTTCATCTACACACATGAGGAGGATAGAACCATGATAACTTTGACCGCTGTTACCACGGCTCACAGGAAACGAATAGCGGGGCTAGTCGCCTGTATGCTCGCATTGGCTTTCGTTAGCTTCTCCGGCCCCGTCGCAGCTGACCCCGTCAACCCACAAGCCCCGGAGGGTGGTACATGCCCGTCGGGACAGTGCTTCCAGGACGTACCTGCCAGCAGCCCCTTCTTTGAGTATGCAAACAATCTGTACCTGGATGGCATTATCAGCGGGTATGCCTGCGGCAGCCCCGGCGAGCCGTGCGGGCCTCCAGAGAACAGGCCATACTACCGGCCCGGCAGCGCTGTGACACGCGCACAGATGACCAAGTTCGTAGACCTTGCTCGCAAGCTGCCCGGCATCCGTATAGTTACGAGCAACCACGCTCAACCGCTCTACTCAAGCTCTGCCTCGGGAGTTGGTGTAACGGGGGAAAGCACTACCGGTACGGGTGTGCGGGGTTACAGCCCTGGCGGCACCGGCGTGCAGGGCAACACCATCAGCGGCAATGGTGTACGAGGCGTCAGCACCAGCAATGGTAGTGGCGTGAGTGGCTCCAGCCACAGCGGCTATGCCGTGGTCGGTAGTAGCCCCAATGGTTATGCCGGCTTCTTCGCCGGGGACGTGGTAGTCCAGGGCAGCTTGGAGGTGATAGGCAGCGTATCCAAGGGAGGCGGGTCGTTCAAGATAGACCACCCCCTCGACCCTGAGAACAAGTACCTGTACCATTCCTTTGTGGAAAGCCCTGACATGATGAACGTTTACAACGGCAACGTAGTGCTCGACGGAAAGGGTGAGGCAAGCGTACAACTACCCGACTACTTCGAGGCCCTCAACCACGAGTTCAGGTACCAGCTTACCGCCCTTGGTGCTCCCGGCCCCGATCTATACATAGCCGAGAAGATAAAAGACAATAGCTTCAAGATAGCTGGAGGTCAGCCTGGTATGGAGGTATCATGGCAGGTCACAGGCATACGTCAGGACCCCTACGCTAACGAGCATCGCATACCGGTTGAGAAAGACAAGGCCCAGGATGAACGGGGCCTCTACCTGTACCCTGATGTGTACAACCAGCCTGATGATAAGCAGATTGGCAAGGTTGACCTTCCCTAACTGTCTCGCGTGGGGGAACCTGGCGACCAGCCATAGGTTCTAAGGGGTATTAGTGGACTTGTAGTTAATAGTTCGCGCCGCGTGAGGAGAGGCCCTGGCCCAGGGCCTCTCCTCTTGCGACGTTGCAGGCGGGGAGCTTTGTCGTGGCACCTTTGCAGCACGACATCCGGCCAATCGTATAATGTTCTATTCTGGGGCCACTTATGTGGTCCCTCTGCTTTGTCCTGCTCCAACATGAAATTAGCTCTTGACTAGATTTCTCTAACGTTCTTATAACCCTCTGGCTACCGAATTGCTATATGGTACACGTAGACCGGGAGAGTAGGAAACGGGAAACAGGAATTAGGAGTTCAAAGATGCAGAAGCGTAAACTTGGAAGGGGCAACAGCAACGGAGATAGCAGTCTGGAGATTTCGGCCCTCGGGTTGGGTTGCATGGGCATGAGCTTTGGCTACCGCCCCTTCCCGGACAGGCAGGAGATGATCACTTTCATTCGGAAAGCCGTCGACTTAGACATCACGTTCTTCGACACCGCTGAAGCTTACGGTCCATTCGTAAACGAAGAACTGGTGGGTGAAGCACTAGCACCTGTACGTGACCGGGTGGTCATAGCCACCAAATTCGGGTTCAAATTCGATCTTACCAACCCCGAATCTCCTTTAGCCGGACTGGATAGCCGTCCGGAGCACATCAGGGAGGTCGTCGAGGCATCGCTTAAGCGCTTGAACATAGAAACTATCGACCTGTTCTACCAGCATCGTGTTGACCCGGAAGTGCCAATCGAAGACGTGGCGGGAACGGTGAAGCAGCTGATTGAGGAGGGTAAGGTCAAGTACTTCGGCCTTTCTGAAGCAGGGGTCGATGTGATCCGCCGTGCACACGCGGTCCAGCCGGTTAGCGTGGTCCAGAGCGAATACTCACTGTGGTGGAGAGAACCTGAGATGGAAGTGCTACCGGCTCTGGACGAGCTAGGGATCGGCTTCGTTCCATATTGCCCGCTGGGGCGGGGCTTCTTCACCGGCAAGATCGACGAGAACACCACGTTCGCGGATGCGGACCGCCGAAATGAACTCCCTCTCTTTACACCTGAAGCCAGGAAAGCAAACCAGCCTCTGGTCGATCTGCTTCGCACGGTCGCGGCACAGAAGAATGCTACCCCGGCGCAGGTAGCATTGGCCTGGCTACTTGCTCAGAAGCCGTGGATTGTCCCAATACCCGGCACCACGAAGCTGCAACACCTGGAGGAGAACATCGGAGCAGTTGCAGTTGATCTTACAGCCGACGATCTCCGTGAGATCGATAGCGCACTCTCAGGGATGACTGTGCAAGGGGCGAGGCTCCCTCAACAGCCACAGCAACAGTCGCAGCAAGGGACCACTCGTTGACTTGTCAGTATGGAACGCTCCTTACCTTTTCGTTACCTCAAACAAAAAACGGAGGCTTTTGACCTCCGCGTTGTGCCTAGATTTCTCTTAGATTGTTCCTGTGTGCCGAAGGGGAGACTCGAACTCCCATGACCCTGCGGTCACTACGCCCTGAACGTAGCGCGTCTGCCATTTCGCCACTTCGGCGCGACAGACAATTATAGCAAATCGCCGCCTGGCCTGTCAAGCAACTTTCCAGCCTCGCCTCCCCAAAGCCCAGGCTCTTTGACAGCCTCCGCGCACATCTGGTATAATCAATAGCCTTCGGGGTGTAGCGCAGCCCGGCAGCGCGCATCGTTCGGGACGATGAGGTCACAGGTTCGAATCCTGTCACCCCGACTGAGTAGGGGCTGGATATTATCTATCCAGCCCCTTTTCCATGCCTATTGAGCGTCGCCCTTTTCCGGGCTGACCGGGTCTTTGTGCGCTGCGTCAGCGTTCTTGCCTTTGCCGTTGCCCCTCACCGGACTTAGCTCGCCCGGCTCGTCCAGTAGCTGGGCGATTTGAGCGGCCTCCGATGCGTCCCCCGCCACCCAGCACCGCTCATTGTAGCAGGCTAAGATGTGGTTGCGCGCCTCTTCCACCGAGTCGGTCACGACCAGCAGGTTGAGGTCTTCGGGGGAGATCTTCTTCTCGACCAACATGGTGGCTTTGATCCAGTCCATCAGGCCGCCCCAGTAGCTGCTACCGAACAGGATGATGGGGAAGTTGCTTACCTTACCCGTCTGGATCAGGGTCAGCGCCTCGAACAGCTCGTCCATCGTCCCGAAGCCGCCGGGGAAGATGACGAACGCCTCCGAGTACTTCATAAACATCGTCTTGCGCACGAAGAAGTAGCGGAAGTTGATGGAAATATCGACGTAGGCGTTGGTGCCTTGCTCGAATGGTAGCTCGATGTTGCAGCCGATGGAGATGCCGTTAGCTTCCTTCGCGCCTCGGTTGGCCGCCTCCATCGCGCCCGGCCCGCCGCCCGTGATGATGGCAAAGCCTTCCTCGGCCAGCGTGCGCGCCAGCTCGACGGCAGTCCAGTACATCGGGTCGTCTTCGGAGGTGCGCGCCGAGCCGAACATGGTGACCGCCGCGCCGACATGGGCCAGGGTGTCGAACCCGTTGACGAACTCGCCCATTATCCGCAGTACGCGCCAGGTGTCCGACCTGGTAAAGTCTTCTTTCTCAGGGGCCGGGCGCTGGAGTAGCTGCTCGTCCTCGGTGGGCGCACCCATCTGCGCGGCGCGGTTGAGGGTCATATTCGGCCTCAGCCGCAGGTTCTGCGCCTGTATCTCCTGCGGAGCGGGCACGGGTCTTTTTCTGGTGGTTGGACTGGACGCTTTGCGTTCCGCCTTCGGTGTATTGGGGTTATTGGGGCCTGACATGTATGTTGTCCTTCGGGTGCAAAAAATTAGGGATTCCCCTGAGTCGCAGGAACCGTGCCAGCGAGGGAAGGTTCGCCGTCCAGCCACCGGAAGTCATCCTGCCCCTGCAAGACCGGCATCCGCTCGTGCTTGGTGACGCCCAGGAACTCCGGCGTGGCCTCGTCGGTGAGCATGTAGACGCGCTCCTCGCCCTTGCGCTCCACCAGCACGCCCATGATGCCGCTCTCGATGGGGAACCACCTACCCTTCTCTACGCCGTAGGATACGGGGATGACCACCGGCTTGGGCTTTAGATGGTTCCACCTGCCTGCCTCGATACTATCTATGCGTGCCCAGCCGGTCTGTGGGAAGGGTGCCGCCTTGTCGCGGTTGCCCCACCGCACCAGCGCGACCCCAGGCTCGCCGTCTTGCTGCTCCGCTTCGGTCTGCACAGGGAGCACCGGCTCGCCGCGCTGCCAGTAGACCGACTTAACCTGCCCAGTGCGCTCGAACTCGGCTATCTCCTCCGGCGAGTACATCTCCGATAGGGCCTCGGCATATACCTTCTTATAAGGAAATATCACACCACCGCACATAGTTGATGCCTCCTCTCTGTGTCTAACGCAGCCCCGCGAACAAATCCCCCCTCGCGTCCGGTGTGTCCGGCAGGGGAGTGCCCTTTGCCAGGCTGAAGTGTTCCGTGGCGCGCATTTCCATCAGCATGTCGCCTGGCAGCTTCCTGAACAGGCTGTTGGGGTCCATCTGGGTGGCGTGCATGCTCAGGCTCTTCTCCTTGAAGGCCACCCACTCGCGCACCTCTACCTCGTTGGTGATCTCCTCGTCCGTCAGGCCTTTTTGCTCCATACTCAGGTTGCGGTAGCTCGATTCCAGGTCAATGCTCTCCATAAACTCCCGGAACCTCTGCATGCGGCTGCGCGGGAAGCTATTGTAATAGAGTCGCTGTGTCTGCCAGGCTTCGCCCGCGTCGGGGTAGCGCGCCGGGTCGGCTGCCGCCTCGAACGCCTCCATAGAGAATCGCCAGATTTGCACGTGGTCCAGGTGGCCGTAGCCGCCGCCCGGATCGAACGTCACCATTACGGTAGGCTTGAACTCCCTGATGATCTTTACGAGCCTTCCGACGGCTTCTTCAGGGCCGGCGTTGTTGAAAGCGTCGGGAGCGTGGTTCTCGGGACGGTCGAACCAGCCTGAGTCTTTGTAGTCGAGGAAGTAGAGGTACTTTATGCCGACCACCGCGCAGGCCGCCCTCAGTTCAAGCTCCCGGGCGTGCCCAAGCGTCCTAGGCGTGGCGAGGGCGGGGTCTGCTATCTCGCCGTATTCGCCCCGTGTCGCGCACAGCAGCCCGGTGCGGATGCCCTCCGACGCGGCTTTGGCGAACGTGCCGGTCATCAATTGCTCATCGTCGGGGTGCGCGAATAGCCCCAACAGCGATAGCTCTGCCATCTAGCTCTCCCATGCCTGTTGTATATAAGCTACTATAATCCTTTTTGCGCCGCGATGGTAGCCATGTGGCGCGTAGGATTGGTTGTCTAAACGCCAAGACGCGGAGACACCAAGAACGCGCCAAGTGGATTATTGCTTGCAGGGTTACACATAGGACCAGGCTATTCGGTTGGTAGCCTGGTCCTTGCTTCAAAAGACACTATTTTGGAATTGAGGTAGTGGCGATGAGCACATGAGGTGGCCCTTGTCATTCTGAACGCAGTGAAGAATCTCGTCCTCCGCAACCAGAGTAGCACCTTTTCTACTGCACCCAAAGCCTCAACTTTGTCATTTCGAACCCTTCAGCTACGCTCAGGGTAAACTCCGTGAGAAATCTCGTCCCTCACCACCCAAATACCACCTTTCTTTCAGTCACACGGTAGCATAAGAAAAAGGAAACATCCCGGTGAAGGACGAGATTTCTCACTACGTTCGAAATGACAAGGGCGGACTTTGTCTGCAATATCCAACACTGCTGTTTATGACATTGCTGCTAACGGCCTACAAACCTGTACTGATGGGTATACTGGGTGTCAAACCATCTAGCCCGTTGCCTTGCCGTAGCTTGCCCAGGTTCTCTACCACTTTGCTCGGTTCGGCGTGGCGCTTGGTCCTCGACTTAGAGTAGACTTCCTGCCCGTCCGCCGTGACCTCGAAGCGGCCCTTACCGCCTCTCACCAGCGTGATGGTCTCCAGGTCGTCGCCATATGCCTCTATGATTTCTTCCGCCACACGGACGGCGCGAGGTCCGTAGTTTCACTCCTGGCAGTAAAGTATCTCGATTTTCATGCTGGTTGCCTCCTTCTTGTCAGGTCGGCTGCAATCGCTTTCCTACGTTTAACCTAGCAGAGGCTATGCCAACTGGCTGAAGTGGTCCTGGCAGCTAAGGCAAGCACGAGGGTACGGGCCGCACTTGCGGAAGGGTGGGCGGTCAGGGTGTGGTTGTTCCAGGCAAGAGACGCCCGCCGATTGAAATCGAGGGCTACACCTTGCAAAGTCCCTGCGGGACTGATACATCTCATTAGGTCTAGTTAGATGCCTAAAGAT
>DASVRN010000281.1:0-11212 GCA_036388595.1 Chloroflexia bacterium | reverse complement strand
CACTCGTCACTCGTCACTCGTCACTCGTCACTCGTCACTCGTCACTCGTCACTCGTCACTCGTCACTCGTCACTCGTCACTCGTCACTCGTCACTCGTCACTCGTCACTCGTTACTGTCCCAGCAGCGCGTGAGGGTGCTCAGCGGCGGGAAGGTACTCGGTGACGTCCACTATGACCACCGTGATGTTGTCGTGGCCGCCGTTGTTGTTGGCAAGCTCTATCAGCCTCCGGCAGGCGGTGTGCGGATCAGGCTCGTCGGCGAGTATCTGCTCGATGTCCTCGTCCTCGACCATGCTGTTCAGGCCGTCGGAGCAGAGCATCAGGCGGTCGCCGGGGTGCAACGTGCGCACGAAAGTATCCACGTCGATGGGGGGCGGGCCGCCCAGCGAGCGATAGATGAAGTTGCGGTGCGGGTGCACCTTGGCTTCCTCCGGCTCCAGTTGCCCCAACTCCACCAGCCTGTGCACCAGCGAATGGTCGATAGATACCTGGCTGAGGGCGAACGAGCCGTTTTCCCCCTGTTCGCCGTCGCGACTCTCCAATGCCTCCTCCAGCGCGTCCATTGCCGCCTCTTTCGAGCGGAGAGGAGCGGTGCCCGATAGAGGGGAGGTACCCCTCAGGAGAGGGCGAGTGGCGTCCTTCATCTGGGGGTCCATGCCTGCGCGGCTGCGCGCGTACAGATAAATCCGGCTGTCGCCCACGTTCACCACGTAAGCCTTGCCACCGGCGATGACCGCGGCCACCAGGGTGGTGCCCATGTCGTTGCGGCGGCTGTCACGGGCCTTGTAGATACGCTCGTTGGCGAGCTGCACAGCCCTGGTCATCGCCTGCAATATGGCCTCGTTGCCGGGGGTCGAGCGGTCGCCGTTCGATGAGGCGATAGGGGCAATGATGCGAGAAACCACCTCACCGGCGAACGCCTGCACCGCCAGCGCGGAGGCGATCTCGCCGCCCTTGTGTCCTCCCAGACCGTCGGCCACCATATAGAAACCGACGCGCATAGGCCGCTCGGCGCTGGCCTGCACGAACTCGGACATACCGAACGAGTCCTGGTTCTGCTCGCGCAGCCGCCCCACATCGGTCAACCCCGCAGATACGAAATCCACCGGCTTGGCGGGGCGTTCAAGCTCGTCAATCGTCTCCATCGCGGTGGCAAGCAGCGTACGCCACTGAGCCGCGCTGATTACACGGCCGCCACCTTGCACCGGCTCGATGGCCGCACGGAAGGCCGCACCCACAGGCTCAGGGGTGCCCGCAGGCATCACCAGGGTGCCGTCAGGGCCCATCGAGACCTGGTTGCCCGTGTAAGCCTCGTAGATGGTGCTTGCGAGGCGCGCCAGGTCCATCGCCTGCATGTCGCTGGGGTCGCTCTTAGGATCGGCGGCCCGAGCGTTTTGTAGGCTCGCCAGCGAAGCGCGGTCGCCCTGCACGAGTATGTCGTCGGCCTCGGCCCCGGCGCCAACTACGCCACGGCTGTGCAGGTAGTCGAGCGCATCGGATAGCTGCATGGCCCAATTGAGCACCTGCAAACCGGAGCGTGGGAGACTAAGCTGGCTGAGCCTCACACCCTGGCGGGGCTCGGCCACCGCGTAGAACCGCTGGCGGCCCTGCGGCGTATCGCTGAAGAAGTCTATCACCGGCACCAGGTTAGGGTGGTACAGGTGGAGTTGCATCAGGTCGGGGTCTTGCAGGAGCGACTCGGGCCTGTAGCTCTCGGCCATCAGGTAGAAGTCGGCGGGCGCCTGGTTGGCGAGGGGCGAGTTGCAGGTGCCGCACACCTCCTGGTCCACGGTTGACAGGCGCCCGCATGTAAGACAACGCTGCTGGTTGTGAGCGCCCACCCGGTAGAGGTTGCGGTCCGGCCCGTGGTGCAAGACGTTCTGCACCTTGTACCTGTTCGCGATAAGGCCGCTGACCGGCACAGGCTCCAGGGTGTCAGGCTCCATGCCTTTACCAAGGGGTGCCGCCTGGTCTTCAATCACGGCGTTGGGCTGTGTCGGAGTCTCACCGGATGTCGCACCTGCTGCACCACCGGTGGCAGCTTCCATACCAGGGTCGACATCAATTCCATCACCCGAAGTAGCATCAGTATGTGTAGGGTCGGGCGGGGCCGTCTCGGTCAGGTCCATGTGCGAATGCAGCCCCGTAGACTCCGTGTCCAGCACAGGCGCTACGCCCTCGGCAGGGCCGGTTGCCCCGGAGGTATGGTCCGAGGGCGACTCGCGGAAGAAACTGGCGTCCCCGGCATCCGTGACGACGTCCCGTGGGCTACCGTTCGTGGCCCCCGTATTCGACGATTGAGACTCCTCTTCGACCGGCGAATCGGCTTCAGGAACTTCGGCGTTTGTGTTGTTCTGCCCGACGCGGCGAAGTCTATTCATATCTTCTCCATGGACCTAATGCTTGAGTCTCTACGGACGCGCAGGGGCGCGATACACAAACTGTACTTCGCCAACGCGTACCTGGTCGTTGTCCTTCAGGGCGGCCTCAGCGACTCTCTCGCCGTTCACGAACACACCCGCCTCCGAGCCACGGTCCGCGAGCACGAACCCTTCGCCCTCGCGCCTCAACTCCGCATGCACGCCGCCCACGGTAGCCGAGCCGTTGAAGCCCGCATCCACTACAATATCGTTGCCCGGCGCGCTGCCAACGGTGACCCGCGCCCGCGAAAGTACATATTCCAGTTGCTCGTCCACGCGGTTCAGCGTCTCCAGGTAGGGCGTGTACTCGTCTACCACGTCCACCGCCGGGGCGAGCATCGCCGCCTTCGCCGCCCGCAAGTCCTGCCCGCAGTCGTGGCAGAAGTTCTCGTCCAGGGCGTTCGCCGCCCCGCAATTGGGGCACACCACCTGGCTAGCCGCACCTGCCGCGCCGTGGGCACCTACTGCCCCGATTGCGGCCGCAGGTGCCATCGCGGAAGTCGTGGTTGTAGTAGTGCTCGTGCTAGTCGTTGTGCCGGTATAAGGTCTATTGCTTGGGGGCGGAGCGGTTGTGGCAACTGCCACCGCCGGACGCCTCCGTGCCACCAGCACTGCAACTAACACCAAACCCAGCAAGACAGGTACCAACACCCACCACGGGAATCCGCCGCCCTGTGTGCCAGCCGTGGCACCCTGCTCTCCCTGCACTCCCTGGTCGCCGCTGGAAGGACCGACCGACGCCACGGCTGGCGGCACGACCTGGCCCGTCTGCACCGGCGCGGCTACGCCCGTCTCGGCTGCGGCGGGAGGCGTCTCTTGCGCGGCCCCGATACCCTGCCCGCTGGACGTGCGCACCGGCTGCCTCCCGCTGGTGGCGGAGGCGCTACCCGTAAAGACCAATAATGCCGCAGCTAGGACCGTCAGACAAAGCACGAGACACAGGACCGCGGGACCTGCCGCATTTGCATGGCGCTGCTTTCCATGCCCTGCCGTGCGTTCCATGCCGTTTGTAAATTGCTCCAAAAGAGATAATTCCCCCAGTCGCTTTATTAGGCAAGCCTCGCAAGCCCGGAGGATATTATACCACTTTGGATTTGGGAATGCGGATTTTGGATTGCGGATTTGGTCGGTGTCCTGCTAAATCCGAAATCCTAATTTCCAAATCCTAATTTCCTAAGATGAAGTTGAGCAGCACCTTGCCTATACGTACTTTGTCGCCGTTGCGCAGGCGCGTGGGCACCCCGGCCGGGAGGCGGCGGTCGTTGAGGAAGGTGCCGTTGGCGCTGCCCAGGTCCTCGACGAAATAGCCCCCGGCGTCGGAGATGATGCGTGCGTGCTGCCGGGATACGTAGGCCGCGGGGTCGTTATAGGTCAGGTCCAGGTGCGGGAAAATCTGGCGCGATAGGCTGCGGCGGCCTATGTTGAACGGGTTCTCCAGGATGCGGCGCTCCCACAGCACGCCGTTGGGACCGAGCACCTGCAACCTGCCCGGCGGTCGCCCCGCGAGGGAAGCCCCACAACGGCCACAGAAATGCGCCTTCGTCTGGTTGGTCGCCCCGCAGACCATGCAGACCCGCGTTTCGGGTTCGGCGGGCGGGGGAGTGACCACATTGTGCCCCGGCATGGAACCTGGGCTGCGGTCGCCCGCGTGACCCGACTGCACGTGCCCGCCCGGCATGGGCCCGGCTGCCGCGATAGGCTGCTGTTGCTGCCAGTTGGACGACATAGGTGGGATAAGCTGCGGCGGTATAGGCTCGTCCAGGCCGGGTGCCGTGTAAGGCACACCCAGGCACCGCCGCAACTCGGCTTCGAGTATCGGGGAGGTCTGAGGTCGCGCGTTCATATCGCGGGACATCGCCTTGATGATAAGCTGCTCGGTCGGGAGGCTCACCTTCGGGTTGAAGTCGCGGAGGCTGTTGGGCGTAGTAGCGGGGGTCGGCGGCCTGCCCGTGAGCAGGTGGTACATGGTCGCCGCCAGGGAATATATGTCCGAGCGGGCGTCGGTCTGCCCCTTGCCGAACTGCTCGAACGGGGCGTAGGCGGCGGTGCCCATCGACATGGTGTCGCGGCGCTTGCCTTCCTTGTACGTGCGGGCGATGCCGAAGTCGATCAGCTTGATCTGAGCGTTCGGCATAATCATGATGTTGGCGGGTTTCACGTCGCGGAAGATGATGGGCGGGTCCTGGGTGTGCAGGAATGTGAGCACCTCGCACACCTGGATGCCGTACTTGAGCGCCTCCGCCTCGTCCATGGGTTGCCCGTGCAGGCGGTCCAACCGCTTCTCGAGCGACTCGCCCGGTATAAGCTCCATCACCAGGTACGGCCGTCCGCCCTCGGTGAAGAAATCGGTCACGCGGGGCAGGTTGCGGTGCTCCAGGTCGCTGAGTATCTGGGCCTCGCGCCTGAACGCCTCCAGGAGCTGCCGCCGCTCCTCACGCTCTCGCGCGCGGTCGTCCTCCCCACCGGGGCCGGTATTGACCGACGGCTGGGATTCCAGGTCGGTGCGCATCTCCTTGATGGCTACGTGGGCGCTGTTGTACTTAATGTCCTCAGCCTTGTAGACGGCACCCATGCCGCCACCGCCGATGACCCTTAAAACCCGATAGCGACCGCGCAGCATGTAGCCAATCGGAAGGAACTCGTACATGCCCACATTATAGGTGGCGGTATCAGGCGTGTCAACGGCTCGGAATAGGAAAGGAGTCCTACTACGGGGGTGTCCAGGGGTCCGGTTGGGGGTAATTACGAATTACGGGTGAATGTTACGTGTTACTGCTTGCTACATAAGTGTGGCTCACCTCGTATGGAGGACCGGAGAGGACTGTCGTTGCGCTGCCGCCGAGAGATACCACTACCTTTAGCGGTAACAAACCGGCTGGCGTGCCTGTGTCGGGGAACCAGATACGACCTCGTTTCACTACGATGAATAGGCCGTGCTCATCGCCCATGGCCGCGAACGTATCGCTGCCCACTCCATCGTAGACAGGCATTCCCGCACCCTGCAATTGTTCAACGGTAGCAATCACATCGTCACTTGCCATGCCAATCTCACTTATGGAGAGGATGCCCCGCTCATCGAAGGGCTGGTTTGAAGCGTTAGGAAGTGTATGACGGGCGATGAACTCCAGGATGTTACCTGCGGGGTCGCGAAAATAGCAGGAGTGCGCGCTCCAGTTCACGAAGTCGAAACTGTCCTCTCCCGAACTGCTCGTAATGAGAGGCGTGCGCTCTGCTATCCATGCCTTTGCTTCTTCGAAGCGGTTTTCCGGTATGTTGAAGGCGAAGTGATAGGCTTGATTGTGACTGCCGGTTGACTGTATGAATGTCAGCGAGGAGCTACCGACCTGCACTTGCAAGGTTTCGGAGGATGCAACAGCAGGCAGTTGCAGGACATCCCCGTAGAACTGGCGTTGTGTTAATAGATCATCAGTTTGCAGTTCCAAGGTATCAATCTTCATGTATATCTCCCAGCAGAAGTAGTGAAGAAGCTAAACGCCATGCTCCGGGTGTTTCACGCACATCCTCTCCATACTTGCTGCCCCTATTGCCCCTATTGCCATTATATGGGTAACTCCTAATCAATAGCTTATTCTACAGACAGGAAGCAGAGAGGAGCGCCTAGAGTAGGCTCTTGTCATTTCGAACGCAGTGAGAAATCTCGTCCCCCAGCACAGGGTAACACCTTTCCTTCGGCTACACCGCGCCGCAAGAAAGCAGAGACATCCCGGTGAGGGACGAGATTTCTCACTGCGTTCGAAATGACAAGGTAGGACTTTGGGTGCGCATCTTCGCAGCTAGTAACTTTGAGAGGGCTTCTAGTAATTCGTAATTCGTAATTCCCGTGCGACCCTATTACGCACCGCCACGTATCTCTATTGAATGGCGCGGCCCCATCGCGGTAAGCGGATTGCGACCGGGGCCTGCGCTGTTGCCCGTGTTGTCGCTAGTGCCGCTTGGTAATATACTGTAGGCGCTGAGGCATTAGCCGCATCTTGTCTTGCTTATCGCGAGCCTGCGCTCGACTGGAAAGAACCTAATGAGCATCCCTAACATCAAGCGCGCCCGCGAGCGCACCAAAGAGGAGCCGGTAGGTCCAGCCCCCCGGCGTGGTATGTCACGTCTCGCCTGGATTTTGGGCGGCGTGCTGCTCGCGCTCATCATCATCCCCTCGATACTGGCCGAGATGATCACCGACTGGCTGTGGTTCGGTAGCCAGGGCCTGTCCGACGTCTACACTACCCGCATGTGGCTCGCCCTGGGCGTGCTGGCGGCGAGCACAGTCATCTCCGCGCTGGTGCTGTGGTTCAACTGGAGCATAGCGGCACGTATCATCCGGCCCTCGGTGGTCTACGCGGGCCAGCGTGACCCCGTGCCCTGGGGCCTGGTGCGAGTGGGCATCGTAGCCGCGGCTATCGTGGTGGGTTTCTTCATGGGGCTGTCGGCGGCGGGCGAGTGGCCCACCATCCTGCTCTACTTCAACGGCGGCGCATTCGGCCAGACGGACCCGCTGTTCAATAACGACATAAGCTTCTACATGTTCGGCCTGCCTTTCTTCGCCTTCCTGCGCGGCTGGGTGCTCGGCCTGCTGGTGCTGTCCGCGATTGGGGCGGCCCTCATATACCTGGTCGGCACCGTGCCCCAGATCAGCAGGCAATCGGCGGACATACTGGCGAACAACCGCAACAAACCGGGTACACCAGGTATCAGTCTCACCCTCGACCCCAAAGCGGGGTTGCACCTGAGCGTGCTGGGCGCTCTCTTCCTGCTCACGATAGCGGTGGGCTACTGGCTAGGCCAGTACGACCTGCTTTACTCCTCGCGTGCCGTGGCATATGGCGCGGGGTACACCGACGTGACCGCCAAGCTCCCCTCGCTGTACATCATGATGGGCGTGGCGGTGCTCATGGCGGTGCTCCTGCTGGTCAACCTGCGGGTGCGCACCTGGCGGCTGCTGGTGGGCGCGGTGGGCATCTGGCTCGCGGCCCTGGTCCTGGTGAGCGGCGTGTACCCCGCCTTCGTCCAGCAGTTCGTCGTCAGGCCGAGCGAACTGGACAAGGAGCGACCCTACATCCAGAATAACATCACCGCCACCCGCCAGGCGTTCGGGCTGGACAAGTTCAACGAGCGCGAGGTACCGGCGGTCGAGACGGTCAGCCAGGCCGAAGTAGCCGCCAACCGCGATACGGTGGAGAATATCCGCCTGTGGGACTACCGCCCGCTACTCGCCACCTATGGCAACCTGCAAGAGATTCGCTCCTATTACTCGTTCCTGGGAGTGGACATAGACCGCTACAATATCGACGGCAGGCAGCGTCAGGTGATGATCTCGGCCCGCGAATTGAACTCAAACGAGCTTGGCGCGCAGGTACGCACCTGGCAAAACCAGCGGCTCGTGTATACGCATGGCTACGGCGCGGTGGTATCACCCGTAAACGAGATTGTGGGGGAGGGGCTGCCGAACCTGCTCGTAAGAGACATCCCGCCCACGACGAACGTGCCGGAGCTTACCATCACCCGCCCCGAGATCTATTACGGGGAGCAGACGGACGAGTACGTCTTCGTGAACAGCGCCGCCGAGGAGTTTGACTACCCATCGGGCAACGAGAACAAGTACACCGAGTACGCGGGCAAGGGCGGCGTGGTGATGGACAACTTCTTCACCAAGATGCTGTTCAGCGTGCGCTTCGGTGACGGCAATGTGATGCTCAGCGAATACGTCACCCCTGAAACCCGCGTGCTGTTTCACCGCAACATCCACGATGCCGTACGCCAGCTTGCACCCTTCCTCCTGTACGACCACGACCCCTACCTGGTGATTGCCGACGGCAAGCTCTACTGGATGCAGGATGCCTACACCTACAGCGACCGCTACCCCTACTCCACGCCCCACCCGGCGGGCTTCAACTACATCCGTAACTCGGTAAAGGTAGTCATCGACGCTTATGAGGGCACGGCTACCTACTATGTGGCAGACGCCTCCGACCCGTTGGTAAATGCCTACCGCCGCATCTTCCCGCAGCTATTCAGGGACATCTCCGAGATGCCCGCAAGCGTGCGGAGCCACGTCCGCTATCCCGAAGACCTGATGAACTACCAGGCGCAGATGTACGCCACCTTCCACATGACCGACACCCAGGTGTTTTACACCAAAGAGGACGTGTGGAACATACCGTTTGGCACCCAGGCCGAGACTTCCGCGCCCCTTGAAGCTTATTATGTCAATATGCAGCTACCGGGCGACGACAAGCAGGGCTTCATGCTGATCCTGCCGTTTACGCCCGCTACCAAGGACAACATGATAGCCTGGATGGCCGCCAAGAGCGACGGGGAGGACTACGGCGAGGTGGAGGTGATTCGCTACCCGAAGCAGCAACTGGTGTACGGCCCCAAGCAGATTGAGGCCCGCATCGACCAGGACCCGCTCATCTCGCAGCAACTGACGCTCTGGAACGCCAGCGGCTCGGACGTGATACGGGGCAACTTACTCACGATTCCCATCGGCAACTCGGTGCTGTACGTGGAGCCGCTGTTCCTGAGGGCCACGGCGGGCAACTTCCCCGAGTTGAAGCGAGTAATTGCCGCCACAGGCAACCGCGTCGGCATCGGAGCCAACCTGAACGAGGCGCTTCAGGTCGCCTTCAACCTGGCACCGGGGACCATCATAGGAGCCGATGGCAACGGTAGCCCTCAACCTACTCCACTGCCCGCCCAGACGCCGCAGCCCGGAGCCACACCCGGCACCCGCACCCCCGCCCAACTCACCCAGTCGGCCCGCGACCACTATGACCGCGCCCAGGAAGCCCTACGCGAAGGCGACTGGACCACCTACGGCGAAGAAATAGACGCCATGAAAGCCGACCTCGACCAACTAGCCGAGATGCTCGGCGTGACAGACACTGCCCCAACGCCAGGCACCACGCCCGGCGCGACACCAGTGACGACCCCCACGCCTTCTACCTAGCAGGCATTCGGCCAGGTCGCATAGAAGGTCCAATCAGGAGGGGCGGTGACATCACCGCCCCTCCTCTCTTATGTTGGCAGTTCCAATTCTTCAGTCGTACGAAACAGGGGCATGCTGATAGCGGTCCTCTATCTGAACCCTAGCCAGCCTTTGTCATTCTGAGCGTAGCGAAGAATCAGGTGGGTAGTGAGGCCGCTGAATTTCGGGACCAAGTCTCCCTTTGTCATTCTGAACGCAGTGAAGAATCTCGTCCCTCACCGGGGTGTTACCTCTTTCTTATGGGACTCTCTTGCCTTAGGAAAAGGGCTACTTGGGTGCTGTTGGACGAGATTCTTCGCTACGCTCAGAATGACAGGGTGGGGCATGGTCACAGCAATTCAACAGTATCTAAAGCCACCTGATTCTTCACTGCGTTCATAATGACAGAGGGGAGCGGGGTACCGATTTTCAGCTTGGTCCCAGTTCGCAACCTGAATGCTCCTCCCCTTCCAATATCAATTCTATTGTGATATAATTCACATAAAGACGCATCGTATGTGTTTTGCGCATAGGAACAGTAACATGGACGAATTCGTAGCCGACGAAATACTCGCCAAACTGGACCGCATAGCCGACCGCCGCATCCACGAAGGGATCGAGGCGGGGGCGTTCAACAACCTCGAAGGCGAGGGCAAGCCCCTCCACCTCGAGGACAATCCCTTCGTGCCCAAAGACCTGCGCGCGGCCTTCAAAGTGTTGGAGAACAGCGGCTACGCGCCCGACTGGATGACCGTCGCCCAGGAGATAGACGCCGACCTTGCCACTATCAGGCGAAGGGCGGACGAGCACTTCGCGCACTTGAAGCGCCGCCTGGCCCAGATAGGCACCGACCCTTACGCGGTCAAGCGCCTGCGGGTCGAGGTGGATCGGCTCAAGGCGCAACACCGCCGGGCGGCAACGCAACACTCGTCGGCCATCATGGAGCTAAACAAGAAGATCGCCATCTTCAATCAGATGGTGCCTATCGCTTCTCTCTTCAAGGTGCCTCTCTCGCTCGAAATCGAGATGGAGAGGTACGAGGCGCGCGTGCCTGCCTACCTCACCTACACAAGCTAGATAAGCATCAGCCGCTCATTCACCTCCAAAGCCATCGCCTCCTGCTTTAGCTCGTGCTTCATCCTGTCTACGAAAGCGAGGATGCGCTCCAGGTGGCGGTCAAGGTCAGGCTGGGTCACGTAGCTGGTGACTATGTAGACTGTCTCGCCCACTAACCCCGCGTTCTCGCTCCTCCACACACCTTCCGCGCTGTCGCTGGTAGCCCCGCCGAAGAGATTACCAAGCAACTCTAGCGCCTCGTTGACGTACACACTGGTGTCTAGCTGTTGGTCTACGTCTACAGTCGTCGGGATATACACCCGCACCTGGTTAGTGCGCTTGAGTCGGTCAGCCAGTGTCGCGGCAACACCGGAGAGAGCGGAGGGCAGATTGTTCCCGGTGAACGCTACCGGCGCAGGGAGGTCGCGCAGGTAAGGCACATCGAAGTCGGCATAGCGCGGTGCCGGAATGGCACTGTAAGCTTCGTCGGGGCGATTGGTGACAACATAGACACTCGTCCTGTCGGCGCGGAGCAGTTGTTTCAGCAGGTCGGCGCGTGACGTCAGAGACGCAGCGTCGGAGGGAGCGGGCGAGGTCACGATAACCACCTGGTCCGTACGCTCAAGCAGATAGTTGAGCGACTCGTCCGGTTCGCCCGTGAGGCCTATCACCAGGTTGGGGTACGAAAGAATCAGTTGGTCGAAGAAGACGGACGAGTCCAGGCCCGGCGTTGTTACTTCGCCAACGCTTGGAAGA
>DASVRN010000280.1:0-23789 GCA_036388595.1 Chloroflexia bacterium | reverse complement strand
CGGGGGCTACACAGTGCAAAGTCCCTGCGGGACTGCCTTTATGCAGGAGGGCCGTTCTTCAGTGAGAGTAGGAGGGTAGAGGAGTCCCCTTGTGGGACTTTGCAGAGTGTAGCCCCCGATTTCAATCGCGGGGCGTCGCCTGGCACCTTATGTGTCTGTATTTGTTGACATTCCTTCATTAGCATGGTACTGAGCGTAGCGAAGAATGACAAGAGTGGGGCCTGGTCTCTTGGCTCAGGCAGTTTACTCAGACTGCGCGGCGCATACTGTATACCCATATACAGTACCCTTATAATGTAATATAGAAGGTACTTCCATGAAACTCCTGCCTACGCAAACGTCGAGCGGTAGATGGAAGGAATCGGGCCGATATGGTTGCACAGGTGCTGGACCCTCAAGGCTATACCTTCACCTTTTACGCGCTGCCCACGCTACTTACCATGTCAGCGGTGTTCCTGCTTGGCCTGTTCGTACTAGCGAGGGAGCACATCAGCCTGGTCAGCATCTCCTTCTTCATGGTAACGGTGGCGGTGAGCATCTGGCTCTTCTGCTTCTCCTGGATGTACGCAGCCAACGGTGCCGAGACGGCGAATTGGTGGTCCAGGGCAGCCTATCTGGGCGTGCCGTTCATCGCCCCCGCTACGTACCAGTTCACGACAGTGGTGCTGGGTATCCACAGGCGTTTCGGGCCGGTTATCTTGTCGGCGTGGCTGCTTTCCGCCCTGTTCGCCTTCGCGGCCATAGCCACGGATAGCCTCATCACGGGCGTGGAACGGTACTGGTGGGGCTATTACACGCGGTTCGGGTGGCTGGGGTCGGTGTTCGTGTTGTTCTTCGCCGCTTTGCTCGTGGGCAGCATGGTCCACTACTGGTCGGCCTACAAAGAGCTACAACGGGGCAGGGCCAGGCGGCGCATCCAGTGGCTCATGCCCGCGTTCGGTGTCGGCTACCTGGGTATCGTGGACTTCGTGGCGGCCTATGGGATTCCCCTCTACCCCTTCGGCTACCTGGCGATCCTGGCCTTCGTGGTCCTGGCGACCCGCGCCATCTGGACCTACCACCTCATAGACATCACTCCCGCGTTTGCCGCCAACGAGATCATCGAGACGATGAACGATGCGCTGCTGGTGTTCGACCGCGAAGGAGTGTTGCGGGTGGCGAACGGGGCCGCCTGCGAGATGTTCGGCTACCAGAGGGAAGAACTGCTCGGCAGGCCCGCGGGCAGCACGATTGGCGGTGTGGACTTCGCCCGGCAGCTTGAGGCGCTGATCCAGGTGGACAGGATACGTGACTACGAGATGACCTACTCGCATAAGCAGGGTGGAGTGCGGTTCCTCAGCGTAGCCGCTTCGGTGATGCGCGGCGCGGACCGCGAGCCTGTGGCTATCGTGTGCATAGCGCACGACATCACCGAACGAAAGGCCGCCGAAGAAGAGGTCCGCAGCCTCAACGAAAGCCTGGAACAACGCGTAGCACTGCGAACGGCGGAGTTGCAATTGGCGAACCGCGAGCTTGAGAGCGAAATCGCGGAACGTAAGCGCGCCGAGGAGGAACGCACTCAGCTACTGGACCGAGAGCAGGCCGCGCGAGAGGCAGCGGAACAAGCGGTGCGCTCGCGCGAAGTGCTGCTCTCCGTAGTGTCTCACGACCTGAGAAACCCCCTGACCGCCGTCAAAGCCTCGGTAGGCATGCTGAGGCAGGCGGTCAAACAGGTGGTTGCCGGCGCGTCGAGCACGGACCGTATGGAAGTCGGGTTGGCACGCATAGACACGGCTGCTAACAAGATGAATATGCTCATCAACGAGTTGCTCGATTTCGCGCAATTGCAGGTGGGGAAACCACTGGAGCTTTACCGGCGCAGGTTCGACCTGGTGAAGATGTGTGACAGGCTGGTCGCGGAGTACCAACAAAGCACCAAACGGCACCAAATCTCACTGGAAACCAACCTGGCCGATTTGGTATGCCTGTGGGACCCGCTTCGCATTGAGCGAGTGCTGGATAACCTGGTCTCCAACGCCATCAAGTACAGCCCGGAAGGCGGCCCCATAACTTTAGAGGTGCGACAAGAAAGCTCCAAGGGAGAGGCCGCGGGGTCGGGCGCGAACTGGGCCACTCTCGTGGTGAAGGACCGGGGTGTCGGCATCCCGGAGGCAGACCTCCCCTACATCTTCGACTGGTTCAGGCGCGCCGGTAATGTAGCGGGCCGCATACGGGGCACGGGTATCGGTCTGGCGGTCGTCCGGCAGGTAGTGGAGCAGCACGGCGGCATAATTGAGGTAGAAAGCAAAGAGGGTGAAGGCTCAACCTTCACGATAAAGCTGCCCCTGTACGCGCCCGAAGCTATGTCGGAAGGGCCTGCCATAGAGACTGTGGGTGTGGCGGGTGAATAGCCAGCACTTGACGTGTGGAGCAGAGTTAGGTCGGGGGCGTCATACCCAGCAGGTGCCAGACAGACGCCCGTCGATTGAAATCGAGGGCTACACCTTGCGAAGTCTGCCCTGCGGCAGACTGGTTCTTCTATTAGAACCTAATGAGTCCTAATAAGATGCTGTAGTCCCGCAGGGACTTTGCAAGGTGTAGCCCTCGACTTCAGTCGACGGGCGTCTCCTGCCGAGAATGCCCTGCCTCTGAGAGTTAGTGCAACCGTGTTTCAGCGCCGCAAGCACGCTCCAGTAAACCAACAACATGGCGTACGTGGTCGTGCTGACAGCGCTTGCGAGCCTTGATGGAGGCAAGTTGGACATCTAACTCGTCCAGCATCCAGATGTCGGTGCCCGCCGATACTACCTCTACAGAGGCATCGCCCGACATAACCACGGCACGATCGACGTAACTGTCGTGCTTAATGCCATGCTCCTTCAAGTAGGCACACAGTCTCATTGCATTGCCTATCACTTGAGCACCGGGACCAGGTCTCAGTCTTGCCATGTGGCCGTTGCTAGTTTCCTTGTACCATCTGCCATTCTCCACCTTAAAGTTGCCGGTATAGCTTTTCACCTCGAACGCCCAGATACCGCCGGGACCAACCAGCACTATATCTATATCGCCTTCCCCATTGCACAGGTCGAGATTGCGAAAGATGGTCCACTGCGCATCCAGCACATCCAGCATGCGCTCCACAATGCGCTGTTCGCCCTCTGAACCGGTTCTATAGCTATAGAGGTGGCTACGAGGATTATTGCGCAGGTAGTCGCTACCTGTCACCACACGCGGCCGACCACCAAGAGGACTAGCTGGAAGGCCATTAGGAATTGGGGCCGGGTAACTTGCCTGAGAGGTCATGTTCGACGCGAGTTGTTCCGGCAGGGCGGAAGGTTTGGCAGCAGGGTATGCAGGTTGTGGGTCGGATAAGGGAACTTTGGCTGCCGATCTGCGCGTGCCTGGCGAGAGGAGCCTGGTACCTGATAAGACAAAGAATAAAGCCAGGAAAAATAAGATAACGAACCAAGTATTCTCCACGAGTGCCTCCTATAGTATGCAGTAAGCAGCCAAGCTGGAGGCGTACAGTAAGAGTCTGTACCTACGGCCCGCATGCGGAATGAGTATATCAGTGGGGAGTTGCCAGGGGGAATATCCCAATTGGGCTATTTCAAGTGGAGATTAATTGCTATTGGTCCTAACACCAGTACTACATGCTCATTGCCGAGTAGATTTCGCGCAAGAATCGGCTTGGCACGGTGGCGAGTAGTTGGGTGGTAGCGAAGCCAACGCGTGAGGCCAAGTGCTCCCAGGTGGGGTAGGAGATGGGGTGGGGCACCCAGGGGTTGCCGTGGTCGGTGTTGTACTCGACCAGGATGAAGCGGCCACCGGGCTTTAGGTAGCCGCGTACCAGTTGCAGCACAGGCTCCTTGTGTCGCTGGAAGTGGAGCGAGTTCGACATGACCACGCCGTCGAGGGGAGGCAGTTCGACGGGCCGGGTGAAGTCTGCTGCTATGTAATGGACTGTGGTATCCGGGAAGCGGGCGCGCATGGCTGCCTCTTGCTGGCGCAGCCCGCCCCGGTCCGTGTCTATCGAGTAGATAGTAGCGCCCGGCCCCAGCAGGTCGGCCAGGGCGAGCGTGAACGCACCCCAACCCGAGCCGAGATCGGCCCACACCCCTCCCGGACCGGGAATGCCGCCCTCTAATAGCTGTACGTGGTCCTCGTGATCCATAGCAACTGACGGCGACCGTGAGCTACTGCTGCTCCTCCAAATAATCAAGGGCCTCCGCGTACAGCGCCTCAGAGGGGTCGAGGTCGGCGGCCTGCTGTATATCCGCGAGTGCGCTGGGGTCCTTCGGGTCCACCAACGCCAGCGCCCAGCCCCTGACGAAATATGCCGCTGCCAGGTCGGGTTGCGCCTCTAGCTGCAACGTAGTGGTGCGCGCTACATACTTGACCATAAAGTCGATGTTGCCCGCCACAGGGGAGCCTGTGAAGAGGGCCGAGCTGGGATTGAATATCGCCGCAATGTTGAAACGGCCCAAGGTGTAGAGCACCGCCGGGTAGTCGCCGTAGAAGATGGTGGACAGGAGCGGATAGCCGCTGTACTCGATGTGCTCGGCCCGCTTGGAGGCATCCAGGTTGATAAGCGCGGCGTTCCAGATGTAGGCCGGGTCTTGCGACTTGAACTTGCGCGTCTTGTCTATCGTGTCCTGGGCGTCCTTCCACAGGTCGTGTGTGGCAAGCTCAATCGCCCGGTCGGTCAATTCGCGCAACTCCTCCGGCTCGCTGTCGGCCACCTGCTCGAACCGCACGTCCACCATGTTAGAGCCGTCCCAGCGCTTTACCTCGGTGGTTACGTAGTCCACGTTGCAGGCGTAGCAGATGACGTAGTGGTCGGTGGCGTCAAGCAGCACATCCAGCACATCGTCGCCGTTCAAGTCCTCCAGGCTGCCGGAGGCGGGAGCAGAGCCACAGTGCGACACCTCGGTGTGCAACCGCTGCCCGTCGAATCGGAGTATGTTGAAGCAGCCCGCGTGCGCTCCCACGGCGCTTTCTACCTGCAACCAGACGTTTTCCGGCTCGATAGGCACCTGCTGGACCCCCATCCTGTCCAGGTAATCGGGGTCCTCAAGCTCAACCCGGTCCACCTCCCGCCAGCCGTTCCCCTCACGCGAATAGACAGCTACAAAGTGCTGCTCCAAAGGCGCGAAACGGCGCATGCCATACGAGTACGCCGCCCAATAGGGGCCAAAGCCATCCGCTGTATCAATCTGGATGACGTGCACGCCCTCGAAGCCGCCGAAGCCGGGGTTCTCCCCGCCCGGCGTGGGAGTAGCGGGCAGCCCGGCCACCACCGTGGCTTGAAGCTCGGCAGCCAGTTGATCGCTAGGCACCTCGCCTTCGTCCTCAGGTGGAGTAGGAGTTTCGACCGGCCTTGCGGTTGGGGTATCGTCATCTGGAAGGGTAGGCGTTTCGACAGGTTCACTCGTGGGAGTGCGGCGCGGCCTGGCGGGGGTGGTCGCCTGCGCCTCCGCTGAGGTGGGTTGGGCGGCGATGGTGGTAGGAGTGGGGGCCGTGGGTAGACCCGACTGCCCGCACGCTGCCAGCATGGGCAGCAAGGCAGCCGTAAGTAGCAAAATTAGCCGCTTTTTCATCATATCTCCTGTGCTTATCTGGCGCTTAGGGACTCAAATTGACGATCTTTTCTATTAGACCTTCTAGTTGTCTGTGATTAGCGGCCACCGCCCAGGCGGGTCATCCACCTCTCAGGCTCCGGCAGCGGCCCGAATCCGTACTTGGCGTATAGGCCGTGGGCGTCTTTGGTGGCAAGCAGCCAGCGCTTCAGGCCCTGCAACTCCGGGTGCGACATGACCGTGTCCACCAGCCACACCGCCAGGCCGCGCCCCCGGTAAGCTTCAAGTATGAATACGTCGGCAAGCCAGGCGAAGGTCGTATAGTCCGTGATTACGCGGCAGAAGCCGATTTGCCGCTCTCCCTCGTACACGCCGAACGCCAGCGAGTGCTCGACGGACTTACGAATCGTCTCCAGGCTCCTACCCTGCGCCCAGTAGGACTCGTTAGACAGGAAGCCATGCACCACCTCCAGGTCTAGCTTGCTGGGGTCGGTGCTTATGCTAAATTCGTCCCGGTGCCATTCGTGGGCCATATCATCTCCATAGGTACATTCGACGTCCCAGCACAGGAAGGGTACCAAACGGCACCCATCGCACGCGGTAATTGACGGCGTCCAAAGGATGATAAACCACAAGGGAAGAATCTGCAAAAGTTCCGTATCAAAGCATTCACCCAAATAGTCCGGCTGCTTTACAGTCGGGAAATAGGACTCTCTCCCTCTTTGTCATTCTGAGCGCAGCGAAGAATCTCGTCCTACACGAAGGTATTACCCCTTTCCTGTACGGCCTCACCGGCCCAAAGAAAGGTGGTACCATGTGCTGAGGGACGAGATTCTTCGCTCCGCTCAGAATGACAAGGGCCGGGCGTGGTCCTGCCACACGAACGGGCTCCTGCAACGGCACCCAGGCCATTCGCGACCATGACCCCGGCCGCGCAATAGGCTATACTATTGAGATGGAAGTACCTACCAACGTTTCACCCGTAGCGTCCGCAGGGAGTACGGGACCCCTGGAGGAGATCGCGGCCCCACTCGCGCCAAAACCGGGGGCGTACCCTCTCATGCCGGGCGCTGAGCCATTCCTGTACGAGGCCGGGCCGGTGGGCTGCCTGATGCTCCACGGCTTCACTTCGACCCCTTACGAGATGCGCGGGTTGGGGCGCTATTTAGCCGATAGGGATATCACCGCCGGAGCCGCTCTCCTGGCCGGGCACGGCACCGCTCCGGAGGACCTAGCGAACACCACCTGGCAGGACTGGTACGCCTCGGTGAATGACGCCCTGGACGCGATGCTGGCGCGGTGCGAGCGGGTGTTCCTGGCCGGGCTGTCGCTGGGTGGGGCGCTCACCCTCTATACCGCCGCGCACCGGGGGCAGGACCTGGCGGGCATTATCACGATGGGCGCGCCTATCTACGTGCCCCCACCCATAGGCAACCTGCTACGCGGCATCCAGGTCCAGATGCCCTACCTCAACAAGCCCTACCGCGACATAGAAGACCCCCTCGCCCACAACAGACACGTCTCCTACGAGCGGTCGCCAAGCGCCGCTACCGCCTCGCTTATAGAGTTCATCGCCCAGGTGCGCGGCGTGCTGGGCCACGTGACTGTGCCCGCGCTCGTCATGTACGCCCGCCGAGACCACGTGGTGCCCTACATGAACTCCCACCACATCTACTCGCGCCTCGCCTCCCACGACAAGCGCCTGGTCGCCCTGCACCGCGGCTTCCACATCATGACAGTAGACACCGACCGCGACAAGGTGCAACAGACGGTGCACGAGTTCATCAGCGAGCGTTCTGAAACGTGAAACGTGGTTCTGAAACGTGAAACGTGAAACGTGATGCGGTAGGTGGTATATGGTACATGAATAGGACTCCATTGGGGTATAAGGACCATCTCCCTTTCTGTCATCCTGAGCGTAGCGAAGGATCTCAAGAAGTTGGGGAGGGATGCTGTTGAACAACAGGAACGATGGTGTTGAAACCCAACTGCTGGGCAAGGCCAACATCTGAGATCCTTCGCTACGCTCAGGATGACAGGGGGGAGCAGGGTTCCGTGTAAGAAACAGGCTCGCACCCACGAACCAAACATCACCTACCGCATCACGTTTCACGTTTCACGTTTCAGAAACAGGAGTAAGTCACATGCTACGGGGTGTGCTTTTCGACATGGGCGGCACTTTGCTGGAATACAAGCGAGAGGACTGGTCCTCACTGGACGTGCAGCTAAACAGCGACCTGCATACCTACATCGCCTCGCGCGGGCACGCCGACAAGCTGCCGCCCCTTGACGAGTTCCTGGAGGTGTTCAACGTGCGCACCCGGACCAACTGGGAGCAGGCGGCACGCACCCAGAAAAGCTTCAACCTGCTCCACCTGCTGGACGAACTGTTCAGCGAGCACGGCATCTCCGAAAAGCCCAGCGGCGATTACCTCCTTCCCTGGTACAAAGGCGTGAGCGACATCACATACATCAGGCCCGACGTGAAGCCCACATTGGAGCGGCTGCGCGATAGCGGCCTCAAATTGGGGTTGGTGTCCAACACGGCTTGGCCCTCTACCATACACGACCCCGACCTCGAGCGATTCGGCCTGATCGACCTGCTTCCGTGCCGCATTTACTCGTGCGAGCTTGGCTGGGAGAAGCCCGCCCCTCCCATCTTCCGCGCCGCGCTGGACTGCATCGGCCTGGAACCCGAAGAGACCGTCTTCGTTGGCGACTTCCGCCGCTACGACATCGCGGGCGCTCACGCCGTCGGAATGAAAGGCGTGTGGAAGCGCATCGAAGGCCGCCCCGACGACGTAGACGACCTCAATGTGGTGCCCGACGCCACCATCACCACCATAGGCGACCTACCGGAGGCACTAAGCATGCTATACGGATTTGGCACTTGAGAGCACCACAGCCACAGCACCCAAAGCCCCTTTTTTGTCATTCTGAGCGTAGCGAAGAATCTCGTCCCTCACCACCCAAATAGCACCTTTCCTACAGTCACAGTGCCGTAAGAACGAAGAGACATCCCTGTGTAGGACGAGATTCTTCGCTACGCTCAGTCGATCATCTTGCAAGAGAATTACCAAAAAGAGGAGCTGCCCCCCTGTCATCCTGAGCGTAGCGAAGGATCTCAAGAAGGTGGGTATGGATGCTGTTGAACACTGAATGACGGGGTGCCGAAAGTTCAGAGGGGTAGCAAAGGCAACATTTGAGATCCTTCGCTACGCTCAGGATGACAGGGCCTCTCCTACTCTTCTTTTTTGGTAACTTACTTGCAAGATGCACCGCTCAGAATGACAAAATAGTGCCCTTTGATCCGAAAATCGCTTACTAAACCAAATCCGAAATCCGCATTCCGAAATCCCAAATTCACCATGATTACAGTACCAAAAGAGATTTGCACAGACCTGGACCGGGCGCTCACGAAAGAGTGGGTGGTTGCCAACGGCATCGGGGGTTACGCTTCCAGCACCGTCACGGGGGCGAACACGCGCAGGTACCACGGCTTGCTGGTGGCCGCGCTCAAGCCGCCCGTGGACCGCACAGTGCTCCTGTCCAAGATTGACGAAGAAGCCATTGTAGGCAAGCAGACGTTCTACCTGGGCACCAACGAGTACCCTGACGGCAAGGTGCTACCCGGCGGCTTCGAGCACATCGACGCGTTCAGCATTCAGGACGGCATACCCACTACCACCTTCCGGCTGGGCAAGGCCCTGTTGCACAAGACGGTCTGGATGGAGCACGGCCACAACACCACCTACGTCCGCTACACATACGAAGGGAGAGGCCCCTGCCAATTGGTGCTGCACCCGCTGTGCAACTACCGGGACTATCACGATAGCACGACCGGCTCGCCGGACCACGACTTCGAGGTGGAGGAACTAGATACAGGTTGCATGGTGACCGCACGTCCAGGCGCGACCCCCTTGTGGCTCACCACGTCGCCGGAGGCTACTTTCGAGCGAACGGGCGCTTGGCTCTGGAACTTCGTGTACCGGGGCGAAGTAGAGCGGGGCTACGAAGACACGGACGACCTTTATGCGCCGGGCGCTTTCCGCGTGGTGCTGAAGCGCGGGCAGAGCATCACCGTGGTTGCCAGCACCGAGCCGCCGGAAGTCACGTCCCATATGGCCGAAGCTTTCGAGCGCGAACAGGCCAGGGCCAGGGGGCTGTACAGGGCGGCGGGGCTGAAGCGCGGCGACGAGAACGGGGATGCCGCCGACCCCAACGCTCCCATAGAAGCTATGGTAGCCCAGTTGGTGCTCGCCGCGGACAGCTTCATAGTGCAGCGCAAGGTAAGCCGGGGTGGCGACACCATCGAGACGCCAAGCGTGCTGGCGGGCTACCACTGGTTCACCGATTGGGGCCGCGACACCATGATTTCGCTGCTGGGGCTTACCCTGCCGACCGGGCGGGGCCGCGAGGCGGGCAAGGTGCTACAGACCTTCGGCATATTCGCCCGCGACGGCCTTATCCCCAACCACTTCCCCGACTCCGGCCAGGCCCCGCACTATAACACCGCCGACGGTACGCTCTGGATGTTCGCGGCTACCGAGGCGCTTGCCCGTGGCAGGGGCAACATCACGGTGGCCCGCAACCTCTACCCTCTGCTGGCCGACATCATAGCCTGGCACCTGCGCGGCACGCACTACGGCATCAAGGTGGACCCCTCGGACGGTCTGCTCATGGCGGGCACAGAGGGCGTGCAACTTACCTGGATGGACGCCAAAGTAGAGGACTGGGTGGTGACGCCACGCCAGGGCAAGCCGGTGGAGATCAACGCACTGTGGTACAACGCCCTGCGCGTGATGGACAGCCTGCGGGTGTCGTTGGGCCGCACCGTCGTTCGTGGTGGCAAGGAGGAGTTGCCCGACTTCCACGCGCTCGCCAACCAGGTGCGCGAGTCGTTCCGCAGGCGCTTCTGGTTCGACGGGGGAAACTACCTGTTTGACGTGATAGATGGGCCGAACGGCCACGACTTCTCCATACGCCCCAACCAGGTGTTCGCGATCTCCCTCAGCAACGACCTGCTCACGGTGGACCAGCAACGTTCCGTGCTTGAGTGCGTCCGCAAGCACTTGCTCACCCCCTACGGCCTGCGCACCCTCTCGCCCGAAGACCCTGGCTATATCACCAACTACGTGGGCAATCGCCGGGAGCGCGACGGTGCCTATCACCAGGGCACTGTGTGGCCGTGGCTCCTGGGGGCTTACTTCGATGCCGTGCGCAACGTAGAGGGTGCGGAAGCCGCCGCTGAGGAACTCCGAAGCATGCTGCCCGCGCTCCGCAGCCACCTCGCGAACGCCGGACTAGGCTCCATCAGCGAAATCTTCGACGCCGACCCACCCCACGCCCCCAAAGGCACCATCTCTCAAGCCTGGAGCGTAGCCGAACTACTCCGCCACATCTGGGGACCAAACCGCCTGCTCTAAGAGAGACGGAACCGCCACGACGCCAAGGACGCCAAGAGCGCGCCAAGAGGAATAAAGTATTCACCGCAGAGGCGCAGAGGACGCGGAGATTACGCAGAGAATAATGGAAGGTGTTCTTACTGGAGCAACACTGTGCACTAAGATGTTGCTCGTTGCGCTTTCTAACAATAACAATCTCAGCGTGCCCTCTGCGTCCTCTGCGTCTCTGCGGTGAATAATCAATAATCTTCTTGGCGCTATTCTTGGCGTCCTTGGCGTCGTGGCGGTTCCGTCTCTTTATGCAATCGGATAGACCTCATCGAGAGTGGGGAGGAGTTTGTCCCAGGTGTAGCGGTCGATGGCGCGTTCGCGGGCGGAGGTGCCGAGGTCGAGGCGTTGGTCGGGGTTGTGCAGCAGGGTGAGGACGTTGAGGGCGAAGTCTATAGGCGTGCGAGCCAGCAGCATGTCCTTGTTCGGGCGCAGGAAGATACCCTCAGCGCCCATCGGCGTTGACACAATCGCGCAGCCCATCGACATCGCCTGTAGCACCTTCAACCGCACGCCGCCGCCCATACGCATCGGCACCACGTATACGCTCGCTCCCGCCACCCAGCCCCGCGTGTCGGGCACCGCCCCCGTAACCGTCACCCCCGGCGCATCGGCCAATGACACGACCTCCGGCGAAGGGTTGCGCCCCACTATGTAAAAGCGGACCTGCGGGCGGTCGGCCCTCACCAGGGGCAGCACGTTCTTGACGAACCATACGACCGCGTCAACGTTGGGCCGGAAATCCATCGTGCCGTCGAACACCAGGGCTTCCACTCCACGGGGTATGTTCGCGGGGGGGAAAGCAGCGTCCCTCGACCAGTAATCGGTATCCACCCCATTGGGCAGCACGCGCATCGCAGCCGCCCTGCCGGGAGCGCGCATGGCGAGCGCCTTCCTGTCGGCGTCCGACACTGCCAGAATGTGCTTGCTGGCGATACACACCCGCCGCTCGAACCTGCGCAGCCTCCACCACTGCACGAGCGAGTAGAGCGCGTAGGGTAGGCGGGCGGGGTCAGCTATGTCAGTCGTGAAGGCGCGGCGCTGCAACACGTACTCGGCGTTGTGGGCGTCGTAAGTCAGGCCGGGCGTGGGCGTCTCCAGCTTGCGAAGCTCCGACGAATAGCCGCCGAAACTGCCGGGGCGCGACTCTTCGGTCCACAAGCCCATATCCTCGATGCGGAACCTGGCGGCGAGCAGGCCATAGGTCGCCATCTCGATGCCCTCGATGTGCACCGCATCGAACGGCACCTCCTGGCAGAGCGCCGTGACCCGTTCGAGCATCGCCGTCGAATGGAGCCGCCACGCCATATCGGGCAGGCGAGTGGTAGCGAGTTGTTGCAAGCGGAGGACGCTGGAGCGGGTGGGGTGGGGCAGCGCTTCGGCCAGCTTGCACGCCCGCCGCAGCCGCTCCATCTCCATCGGGCCGTCGGAGGCGAACGTCAGCAGGTAGACGTCGTGGCGTTGCGCCAGGTGCAAGAGGACTTGCAGGTTACGGATAGCCGCGCCCTGCCGAGCGGGGTCGGGCCACTGCGGGGCCAGCACTAGGATTCTCATCGTGGGTATTATAACTTAGTACAGATGAGAATGAGGCAGCCTTTTAGCTATCCAGCATACTGGGAGGAGCCCGGTCCAACAACCGAGTTCCGGCCACACTAATCTGTTCGACGCACTAGGGTAATGAACTCTTCAGGAGTAATCAGGCGCACATCATTGTGCTTGCCCTGAGTTAGAAGCGCTACATCCCAGGTAACTACATATTGAGCAGCAGTCTCCAGCGCAGCGCTGATTAGCATATCATCCTTTGGATCGGGAGTGGAACCGGAGGCATCCAGTTCACCAGGTGTCCAAATTGCTTCTTCTCGTAAGCGCCGGAGCAAGCTGAAGCGGCGTTGGATATCAACTCGACCCGAGATGTGAGGACGTTGAAGGACTCCGACCAGCTCCGTGAATAAAGTGGGCGAGATTACTATGCCAAAGCGTCCATCGCGCCATAGAAAGAGCAACCAAGCGGTAGTTCCTCTGGGGGACAGCAAGTAAGACACGAAGACGTTCGTATCTACTACAACACGCATCAGGTTTCAGACACGTGATTAGAGGCACGGTACTCACGCACTGCCTCTACAGCGATCCTGCGTGCATCTGCTTCAGAAAGACCATCGCCGTCTGGTGGAGTCAGGAGGATATTGAAATCGCTACCACGTTGGTCACCTTCGACGTTCTTAAGCCGCCGGTACTCCTCTATACCGATTATCACGGCTAGCTCCTGGCCTTCATTCGCCACGATGATAGTCTGGCCCGCGTTCGCCTCGTCTGTAAGTTCCGGCAAACTGCCCTGTGCTTCGGTGAGATTGACCGTTCTACTCATAATACGCCCCCTTCACGGAGAATTGTAGCACAGCTCTGCGAAACGATAGGCTGGGCACTACACCAACCGCAACGCCGCCAGCAGCTTCGGCCCGAAAATGAGCAGCCCTACCACTACCGCGCCTATCGCCGTGAGCAACACCACGCCCGCTGCCACGTCCTTAGAGACCTTAGCCAGGGGGTGGTAGCCGGGCGACACCAGGTCCACCAGCGCCTCGACCATCGTGTTAGTCATCTCGGCGGCCAGCACCACTGTCACCATCGCCCCGAACACCGCCCACTCCGTCAGGCTAAGCCCCAACAGCCAGCCCGCGAGCGCCATGACCAGAGCAATGGCTATATGGATGCGGAAATTGCGTTGCGTGCGAAAGACGTAGAAAAGCCCCGCGAAAGCAAAGACGAAGGACGAGATTTGGGAATTGGAGTTGCGGATTGCGGAATCATGTGGAATGGGAGCATCAGGCCGTAAAGGCGGTTTTGGCTGCGTCATTTCGCATCAGCAAATCCGAAATCCGAATTCCCAAATCCCAAATCCAACAGCGCCTCTTGTCGCTCGTGCATCTTCTCCCGCTCAGCGTCGGTGGTGTCGTCGTAGCCGAGCAGGTGCAGGAGGCCGTGGACCAGCAGCGTGGCAACCTCGCGCTCGGTGCCGTGCCCATACTCGGGGGCTTGCTCGGCGGCGCGGTCGTAGGAGATAACCACATCGCCCAGGTACTGCGGGCGCTCCTCCGGGGTAATGAACTCCTCGCTACCCTCTTCTGCCATGCCGAAGGAGATCACGTCGGTCTGGTAATCGTGGCCCAGGTACTGGCGGTTGAGGGCGTGTACCTCCGCGTCCGTGGTCACCACCACACCCACTTCGAGGGGAGTGGGCGCACCCTCCGACTCGAGCACGTGCATAGCCAGCCTGTGCAGCGCGTCGGCGTCTACTTTGTCCTCGAACAGCGATTCTACCTGCACGGTGATGAGGTAGCCGGAACCGGGGTCGGGGCTGACCTGCGCGCCCGGCGTTTCGGGGATGTCGGTGTTAGGCTCTTCAGGCGAGAGGGGCTGTTGTGGGTCGGGTTGCATGCTCGCTCTCCGTGGTGGGGGTGGTCTCCGAGGGTAAGGCTTCGTGGGCGTATATGCCGTGCCCATTGGTGCCATTGCTGCCGTTAGTGCCGTTAGTGCCGTTAACTCCGTTAGAACCTTCCGGGGCATTGGGCGTGGCTACTATGACGGCAGCAGCGGGAACAGCCTCGACAGACGCAGCGATTGGGGCTTGCTGGGCCTGTTTACTCGGCGGCTCGGGGTACACGATGCGCGGGTGGTAGATACCCTTCAGCATGCTGACGAACGCCTCCTGGATGCGGGCGAGGTCGCGCACGGTGAGGTCGCACTCGTCCAGTTGGCCTTCCTCGATTCTCTCGCTGATGATCTTGTGCACCACCTCGGCAATAACGTCGGCGGGCAGCGAGGCGTGATCGCTGTAGAGCGAGGGGCTTTCGGTGGCGTCACTGTTGGCCGTGCCCGTGGCCGCGGCGGTAGCCATCTTGTCTAGCGCGCCGCTCTGGGCCATCGAACGCACGGTGGCCTCAACCCCATCGGCCAGCATCAGGATGGCGTTCTCCTTGGTCTGGGGGCGCGGGCCGGGATAGCGGAACTGGTCCTGGCTCACGTTGGGGTCCACCGCGGCGGCCTTGTAGTAGAAGTACTTGATGAGCATAGTCCCGTGATGCTGCGGTATCGCGTCGAGCACGCGCTTGGGCAGCCGGTACTTCTGGCCCAGTTTCACCCCGTCGCGCACGTGCCCGGCTATGATGTGGGCGCTCTCTGCGGGGCTGAGGCGGTCGTGCAGGTTAGCCATGCCCGACTGGTTGTCGATGAACGCCTCCGGGTGCTCCACCTTGCCAATGTCGTGGTAATACGCGCACACCCTCGCCAGCAGCGTATCGGCCCCTATGGCCTCGGCCGCTCGTTCGGCCAGGTTGCTCACCACCAGCGAGTGATGATAAGTGCCCGGTGCCTCTTGCATGAGGCGGCGCAATATCGGCTGGTCGGGGTGGGCAAGCTCCATCAGTTGCAGGGGCGTGGTGATGCCGAACAACGTACCGAGCAGCGAGAAGGCCGCGTATGTGATTGAGGTGGAGATGCCGCCGTTGAAGCCCGCCGCGAGCAGCAACAGGCCGACCGAATACCAGTCGGGCACGCCCACGGAGAGCACCTGCGTAACAAGCGCCGCCGCGAAGGAAGCGCAGGCTATGAAGAAGCCCGCCCTGGCGAAGGTGCTCACCTTCTCGATGCGCGTCAGGCTGAATATGCCCGTCAGGCCGCTGACAAAATAGTAGACCGGCAGGTCCATCGACAGGCCGTTGCTCAACATCACCCCCAGCAACACCGCAGTCACGGCCGTCACCACTACCGCCAGGTCGGCGCTGAGCAGCACCGCGATGAGCATCGACACGGCGGCCACCGGCAGCAAATAGGGCAGCAAAGAGTGCCCAGGCAATATCAGGCGGGCCGCGCCAATCGTGATGATGAGCAGCATCGCCACCAACACCAGCTGCTTCTGTCGCCGCCACACCTGGGGGGTGTTGCGGAAGATGTAGATGTGCAGCAGCAGCATGAGCAGGCCAACAATGCCTGCGGTGCCAAGCACGTTCTGGGGCGATAGCTGCCTGCTGAGGAGGCCCGCCTCCTGTAGCTTCTCAACCGCCTCCGGGGTGATAAGCTCGCCCTGCCGCAGTATCGTCTCGCCGCGCTGCACCTCGACCACCACCGGCTTCACAGTCGCGGCTGCATCCTGGCGGCGCTGCTCCGTCTGGGCCTCATCGAGCGCCATGTTAATGGAGAGGCGAGGGCTTATGAAGGCCACGGCCGCCGCCTCCTGGTCGGAGGTAAGCGCGGGTACCAGCAGGTCGGACAACCCGGCGCGGATCGCGTTCAGGTCGGCTTCACTGGTAACCCGGCGGCTCTTCATCACCGCGTCGAAGCCTGGTATCACCGCGAGGTCACGCCAGTAGCGGTAGTCGCTGTCGTCCATCCCCAGTAGCAGGTCCATCTGGGCCTGGTTAAGGGGTGTATCCTGCAAAGTAGGGATGCGGTCTCGTCCGGGGTTAGGATTGGGGTCCTGGTTGCTGCGGGCGCGGTCGATCGCCGACAGGTTGTTGAGCAGGATAGAGCGCTGGCGCTGCACCTCTTCGGCGTCCTGCACCCACACCTCGTTGGAGGGCGACTGCATGGCCCGCTCGCGAGCCTGGTCGGTGAGCACTTTCGACTCGAAGCGCAGGAAGGTGGGCGAAAATATGTCCTGCCCCGCAGGCACGCCCGGCTCAATACTGTCCTGGCCGGGCTGGAAGGGCACCACCATGATGCCGGTGAGGACCACGATGAGGAAAATAGCGGAAAAAACTACGTGCCTGGGCCTGCCCTTGTAAGGCTCGGCTTCGCCCGCGATGGGGCTGACGGGGCGGGAGCGGAACGGCAGCCGCAGCCGCATCGCGCTCGCCAACTGCTGGCCCTGGCGTCTGCCAACCGTGGCTGCGGGCTTGTGGGGCTGTGTGGAACGCGCCTGGTCCGCCACCTTGCGTGGAGACTGGGGCGGGGGCTGGGGCTTCGAGTTGGGAGGCTGGCTAGGGCTGTCCATAGGCCTGGCTGCTTAATGCGAAGAAAGCGCGGCTGACAGCTAAACGCTGCCCGCTTATGCTACTGTGGCGCGCCTTCGGAGAGGATGCTGGTAACGACTTTGTTGACCAGTCGGCCCTCGGCACGTCCCTTCAGTCGAGACATGGCGACGGGCATCACTTTGTTCATGTCCTTGGGGCCACTCGCGCCCACCTCGCTGACGATGCCGCGTACTTCGGCCTCGATGTCAGCTTCGGACATCTGCTGGGGTAAATAAGCCTCGATAAGCGCCGCCTCGGCCCGCTCCTTCTCCGCAAGCTCGGGCCTGTTGTGCCGCTCGTACTCGTCCGCCGACTCGCGCCGCTGCTTGATCTCCTTGCGCATGACGTTCTCCACGCCCGCGTCGTCAAGCTCCCCTATCTGCGCGATCTCGGCGTTCTTGATAGCCGCGCGCACCATACGTATGGTGGACTTCTTCAAGTCGTCCCCACTACGCATAGCGTCCTGCATGTCTTTAGTCAGTTGCTCTTTGAGGCTCATAGTGCTGAAACGTGGTTCTGAAACGTGAAACGTGAAACGTGATGCGGTGAGGGTTAGTGGGTCCCTGAGTGGGTCCCTGAACCGTAACCGGTGAACATCAGGGTGATGCTTCTTAAGCCGCATCACGTTTCACGTTTCACGTTTCACGTTTCAGAACCACGTTTCAGAAACACAAGGGCCTAGGGGCGGCACTGCACTAATACGCACATCGCACTCCTAGACCCTGGCTGGTTCAATCAGAAGGAAGTTACCGGGAGGCCTTCAGCATAGCCTTGCGGCGGCGGGCGGCTTCTTTGCGCTTGCGCAGCACGCTCGGCTTCTCGTAGAACTCGCGGCGGCGAGCCTCGGCCAGAATGCCGTCCTGCTGCACCTTCTTGTTGAATCGGCGCAGTGCGCTTTCAAAACTCTCGTTATCGCCGACTACAACGTCAGTCACGCTACATCACCCCTTTCGCCACTGTATGCCTGGTATCTGGTATTCCAAATGATTATATGTCAGGCGTGCGTGGGTGTCAAGCTATGCTGGACGTTGCGCAGGGTGTATTCATTCTCGGTAAGAGACGCCCGTCGACTGAAGTCGAGGGCTACACATTGCAAAGTCCCTGCGGGACTGAAGCATCTTGTCAGGTCTAGTCAGGGCTTCTTAGGTGAACCAGTCTGCCGCAGGGCAGACTTCGCAAGGTGTAGCCCTCGATTTCAATCGACGGGCGTCCTCTATGCAACCTTAACGGTCCTGTCTTTACTTAGCTGCCGAAGCGAGAGAAGATGGTGTCCGAGTTGGAGCGGTCGCGGAAAAGGAACACGAGGATGGCCCCGGCAATGAAGCCGCCGATATGCGCCCAGTAGGCCACGCCTCCTCCACCACCCGCAGCCTGCTCGCCCGCGAGGAATACGCTGACAAACTGGGTCACGATCCAGAAGCCTATCATGAGGATGGCGGGCACGAGGGTTATCGTTGTGAAGAGGCCAAGCGGTATCAATGCCCGTATCTGCGCCTGCGGGAAGAGTATCAGGTAAGCGCCCAGCACGCCCGCTATCGCGCCCGAAGCCCCCAGGTTGGGGATGATAGAGTCGGTGCCGCCCAGGATGATCTGCGCGAAGTCCGCACCCAGGCCGCACAGCAGGTAGAAGATGAGGTACTTCAGCGACCCCATGTTGTCTTCGACGTTGTCGCCGAAGATGAACAGGAAGAGCATGTTCGAGCCGATGTGCAGCAGGCCGCCGTGCATGAACATCGAGGTGAACAGCGTCAGGTAAGGCATCCCTAACGGCGCTTCGTACAGTACCAGCGTCTCATTGATGCCCGGTATTCGTTGCGGACCCACCAGGTCCACGCCCGTCATTATTTCTCGCGGTATGAGGCTCCAGCCATAGGTAATCGCGTCCGAACCCATCTGGAGAAAGAACATAGCGAGGTTGATTACGATGATGGTAATGTTCACGATGGGGAAGCCCCGCCGCATTGGAGCGCCTTCGTCGCCTAGTGGTATCATGCGGTGCTCTCCTTCAAAGAGTGCTGCCTATCGGTGCCACGTACGCCCGCCGTGCCTTACTTGTAGACCGGGCTTATGGCCTCATTTTCCACCCGCAGGCCTTCTATATCAACTTGCGAGTGTAAAACATATAACGTAGTGTCGCCGCCCAATGACACGCGTTGCAGGCCCGGTTGTGCCGACATGGCCTCGCCTACCTGTTCGTCCAGCGCCACGATGGTGCGGGTGCCCGGCGGCAGTTGCAAGTAAGACTGTGGCACCGGCTTGGGCAGCACGTAAGTCGACTCGCCCCCGTAGCCCGAGTAGTTCCAGCCGTTGAGCCTGTCATCCTTCTGGTCGAGCGCGTAGGAATGGTACTGTGGCAGCAGGTAGCCCGCGTGCCGGAAGGAGCTATGCCAGCTAGACCCCATGATTAGCGCGGTGCTGGATGGGTCCATAGACGCCGCCGTCTGCCGGATGTCGTGCCAGCGTCGGTCCACGTGCGCTATCTGTGGCGCGGTGGCCGGTCCCGGCGCGAACAGGAAGATGCAAGCCGAAGCAGCCGCAAGCCCCAGGCACGATAGCACCGAACGCCTGGCGGCAGATGGTGTGTCGCCCCGCAGACGCTCCCAAACCACCCTGGTCGCGGTAGCGGCGAGCATGAGCAGTGGAGGCAGCGCGAGCAGCACGTAGCCGAACTGACCGATATGTGTGAGCGCGAAGAAGGTGAGGGGCGGCCCCGCCCACCAGAAGGCGAACCATTTCAGCTTGCTCGACAGGCTAAACCGCACCACCCGCAGCGCCCACACCCCCAGTGGCACCAGCGACATGGCGAGGCCAACAACTAGCGCCACCCCCTCGATATAGAGGTTGTAAGCGACACCCCCCGGCCCCGCGCCCACTAGCGAGGTGAGGTCCGATACCTCTCGCCCCAGCAGCGCGTTCTCCAGCAAATAGGCCTCCACTCCACCGGAGAGGACCAGCAGCGGCACCAACCACAGGGCACATATCCCCGTAAGCACCAGGATGAAAGCGGCCCAGGCTCTCCGCGACGCACCCCACAATGCCCAGGCGCACAGCGGTAGCAACAGCAAAAGGCCCGTCTGCCGCACGCCCCCCACAATGCCAAGCGCCAGGCCGAGCAACACGGCATACCGCACCGCCCCCATGCTATCCGCGTCCCGCAATCTCCAGGCAGCCCAGGCCACCGCGATTGCCAGCGCCATCTCCGGCAGGTAGGTGAGGCCGGTAGCGCCGTAATAGAGAGTAAGTGGAGAGGCGAGCATTAGGAGGGTAGCGCATGCCGCTGTCGCCACGTCATCGGAAATCTGCCTGCACAACGCGTAGAAGAGAGGTACCGCGATGCCGCTGAACAGCACGCTCAACAGGGAGAGGGACAGCGAAGGGTCACCCACAAGGAGGTTGACGGCACGGCCCGACATGACGTACAGCAGGTAACCCGGCGCGTGAGGCTGGTGCAGGCGCAGGTCGAATTTCTCAAGTGCCAGGGCGAACTGCACCGCGTCCCAGTTGATAGGTGTGGACGTGACGAACGGCAAGCGCGACATACCTCCGATGAGGGCCAGTGCTACCATAATCGCTACGTTGGTCTGGGAGCGGGCGAACAAGGCGGGTACCATTGAGGTGCGGAGCGTGTGGGCGTGCATGGCTGACAGTGTACTCTAAGAAGTCATTTCAAAATCTGGAAGATAAAGGTTGTAGGGGCAGTCCCCTGTGCCTACCCTTCATGAGATTAGCACAAGGTATGCACGAGGGCCTGCCCCCACAATGGTTTGAAATACGCTCTAAGTAATCCGTGGGTCCGTGTTAAGCAAAGGGGCGGCCACCAGTGGGTAGGGCCGCCTCTCCTGCTTTTATCCTAGCTGTATCAGCTACGAGTTACATGCCTAGCAGTTGGAACAACTGGCTGTTGACGTTGACGTTGACGTTAGCTCCGCCGCTGTTGAAAAAGCCGAGCAGCCAGAGCACCAGCAGCACCAGCACGATCAACACTACGACTACAAGCACTATCGCCGCCGCGCTTCCACCACCACCACTATCACCACTGGGTGTATTGACATTAACCTGACCCATCTCTTCCTCCTTTATGAATTGGTCCGCCGAGCACACATCCAGCCCGGAGCACCCAACTAATTACGAGTTACGTATTACTCATCACGTTTCACGTTTCACGTTTCAGAACCACGTTTCAGCCTAAAGTCTAGTCCTGCCACCCGACAGGGCGCGTAGCACGGCAATCAGGATGATAGCGCCTATCAGGGCGAATATGAAGCTGGCCCAGTTGGTAGCATCGGCCGCGGTAGGCCCTGCTACGTTGAGCATTCGGGCGACGAAGCCGCCTATGAAAGCGCCAATCACGCCCACCACGATGTCACCGATGATGCCGTAGCCGCCGCGACCCATGATCATGCTGGCTAGCCAACCGGCGATGAGGCCAATAACCAGCCATCCGATGATGTCAATTCCCATCTCTGTTCCACCTCCTTTTGACAGTGCTGAGTTCCGAGTTCCGAGTGCCGAGCGTTCCCTGGGAGCACCAGTCCCGGAGGACTCGGTACTCAGCACTCGGAACTCGGAACTGAGTCTAGCCGTTCATGTTGAGGGCTTCCTGGAAGTACTCTTTGCCGCGCTCCATGAGGAGCTTGCGGGTCTCGTCGCCCTTGCGGGGGGCGAGAAGCAGGCCCACCAGCAGCCCTATCGTCAACCACTTGACCGCTATGCGCATCCCTCTCATATCTACTGCACTCCTGCTCGCTCTGAAATGTACTGCATGAGGTGCTCGCGGTTTTCCTCGCCTTTGCCCGGCGAATAGACCAGGGCTACGGCAGCCCCGATAACCGCCCCGGCCAGTATGCCGAGGAATACCAGGCCCTTACCTTTGCGCTTACCGCTTGCCGCCATTTTGCAGCCCTCTCTGCTCTCTACGTGTCGCTCTGAAGCGATTAGGTTATAGCGACCGCCGCCCGCTCTGGCCCATGATGAAGCGCACGATGAAGGCGAATACGATACCGCCGATCAGGGCCGGTATGAAGGACAGGGTATAACCGGCGAACGTGGCAGCCGGGCCGAAGTTGCCGAAGATGAAGCCTCCGAGCAGGCCGCCTATGATCGCGGCAGCGATGCCCCCAAGCCAGCCGTAGGGCATCTTACCCGGCACGATCAGGTCAATCACCCAGCCGAGGGCGCTCAACATGACGAGCATGATTATAAGTCCAAGACAATCACCCATGGTCGATTACCTCCTGATGATCTATAAGCGTAAAGCTTACAGTAACGTGAACAACGATACGATTGCCACCATCGGCACGGCGAAGATACCGAGCATGGTGAAACTGCAACAGCTACAGCCGCCTCTTCTACCCGTTCGCCGTAGCTCCATCCTGGTAGGGTCCCATTTCTCCATTGTTGTCTCCCTTTCACACGGTGCCCGTAGCGGTCGGGCGGGTTGTAGTTGTTCGCCTCTCGACTTGTGACCTTTACAACGTAGATAACCGGCTGTGTGTTATGCGGCATGCGAATATCTAAACGCCAAGACGCCAAGACGCCAAGAACGCGCCAAGATAAGACAGGGTTTGGAGAATACAAAAAGGACCAGAGTACATGTGTAGTACCCTGGTCCTTTTGCTTAGAACCCAACAGTTCTTAACTTGGCGTGGTCCTTGGCGTCTCCGCGTCTTGGCGTTTCCGTCTAAATATCTATATACCTATTTCTCGCTGTTGTTCAGCATGCTTTGCAGCAGTGGTACCGCGCCTTTAGCACGCTCCTTCGGTGGGAGGAAGGGGGAGGCGGTGCGTATGACGAACGGGGCGGCCTTGACGATGTTGGGGGCCAGGGCCGAGCGGTCGTAGCCGTTGTTGAACACCTGCACCACGGGGAGGTTTACGGTGTCGTTCATCTTCTCGGCAAAGGAGACGGCGGGTACCCGCAACAGGGTTACCAGGCTGCCTACAATAAACGCCCCGGCGACGAGTCCGGCGACCAGGCCGCCCATCTTGCCGAAGATGACCGCCCGGCCCTTGATCTCGATGTGGCCGAACAGGTTGAGCAACAGGACGAGCATAAGGCCGCTGATTACCGTGTCTATCACCACGAAGGCGATCAGGTCGAACGTCATGTCGGCCCTGTCCTTCAGCATGTTAGCCAGCACCACCGCAAACAGGTGGTAGTAGACCGAGGCGAGCAAGAACCCTGTATAGAGCGCGCCCATGGTGATGAGCATCCGCGGCAACCCCTGCTTCCAGCCGACGAACATGAAGAACAGCACCAACGCTATGATGCCCAGGTCCATAAAGGGAATGAAATTTATAAATTCCTGCATGAAAAACTCCCACATACCCACTTAAAGAGCAGTATTCCAACCCTATTCTAGCGTGGCGGCCATGCGCGCGGAATAGGATATAGGTCATGGGAGATTTAGGATTTTGGATTTAGGATTTCGGATTTTGGATCGGGGTGGTTAGAAGTAATCTCACAAATAGCGGCCCCAGGTACCGGCGACAAAGCCCCACCTTTGTCATTCTGAGTGGAGCATCTTGCAAGTAAGTTACCAGAAAGAGGAGCAGGAGAGGTCTTGTCATCCTGAGCGTAGCGAAGGATCAGGTGGCAGTCGGACTCTCTACAAGTGCAGGAGCCTGACGGCAAGCCGACGTGGATAGTCCGACGTGGGTAGTCCAATACAGCTTCTTCCCTACTCACCTTCTTGAGATCCTTCGCTACGCTCAGGATGACAGAGGGGGACAGGGTTCTATTATTGGTAACTTACTTGCAAGATGATCCA
>DASVRN010000279.1:0-9201 GCA_036388595.1 Chloroflexia bacterium | reverse complement strand
TCGAAGCCGGGCTGCGACTTGAACGCCTCGCCAAGCTGGTCCATCGCCGCTTTCTGGGTGCCATCGAGCACCGGGTCGATGCTAAAGTAAGCGAGTGCGTTGGGGGGCAACATCTGGCCCACGGTCGCCGCCGGGCGGTTGATTGTGCGGTTCAGTACGAAGTAGGCAGCCGCACCACCCGCCACGAGCAACAACAGCACCACCAGCCCAGCAACCAGCCCTCCTTTACCGCCCTTCTTAGGCGGGGCGACGTTCACCTGCTGCGGGGGCACGTATGGCGCGGTTGGCCCACCGGGCGGTGGCTGCTGAGGAGCGCCGTACTGAGGAGTATAGCCCGGCTGCTCCGGCTGGGCGCGGTACCCACCGGGCTGAGGAGGCACGTAAGGCTGAGTGGGCTGGGAGTACGAAGGCTGCTCCGGTTGAGGTGCAGACGCGGGCGGCGGGACCGGCTGGCCCGTTTGCGGGTCGAAGCGCCAACCGGGTTGAGCTTGTGGCTGCTGCGGGTCGGGGCCTACGGGCTGGCCGGTCTGCGGGTCGAAGCGCCAACCGGGCTGATTGGGGTCGTTGTTACTCATAGAACTTCCTCCTGTATGTAAAACCCGTTCTACATAAGGCAGAAGAAGCCTCATGTACTCACACCCGCGCGTGCATAACAGCGTAGGATACCAAACTCCCCCACGTTGCATAGTGGTGGAGGCCCAAACCCAGCGTGTTAAGTGGCAGGTTGCTCGGTCATTGTATGCGTAATGCGGCGGTTAGTCAAGAGAGTGGTTAGTGGTTAGACAGTGTAGACAGTCGAAACCCCACGAATTTGTAGCTGTGCCGCAAACCGACGCCCGTCGATTGAAATCGAGGGCTACACTTTGCAAAGTCCGCCCTGCGGCGGACTACTCTGGCAACACTTTCATCCCATCAGAAACCTCTTAGCACACAACCACTCCCCGGAGGGGACTTCGCCATGTGTAGCCCTCGATTTTAATCGACGGGCGTCTGCCAGTGACGCCACTTCTTACGTAATTGCTATGCGTTGGTTAGCGACTCTACCTAACCGCTCGTCACCTGCTCTGCCCCGAATCGGGCTGCACCATCAAATCATCCGTGTATACCGCCTCGAAGTCGGAGCCTTGCAGGTCGTCCATCGCGTGCAGCACATCGTTGTCCCAGCGCGAGTCGGGCGCGCCGCTGATGTACCAGGGGCTGCCGTTGTCGGCCAGGATGAGGCCGTAGTCCTTCATCGCCTGCAATATCACCCTCGCCTGTTGCGGGTAATCGGCGATGTCCACGCTCGACTTGAGGCGCACGCGCAGTCCCATCGGGGGCAGGTCGGGGTCGTCCGAGTCGCTGGCGAAGTGGCGGGCGGGCCAGATGTACTTCCGCTGCGTCTCAGGCGCTGTGAAGCGTATGGCGTGGCGTATCGCGCCGGAGGCCACCTCGTCGTAGGTCACCAGGCCGGGGTAGATGGGCAGGCCGGCGGCGTCGGCTGAGGTCCAGCCCTCGGGCCGCAGGGTGTTGGAGCGCAGGTCGTACACGGCGGCGCTCTCCGCATCCCACGAGCCGTTGGCGTTGGGGAAGGCGCGGTATAGCTCGTATAGCGTGCACGTGCTCTCCTGCAACACCAGCACGTGCCGGTCGCCGTCGGCATCGGGACCACCCTCAACCGGGGCGTTGGTGGGCACCGGGTAGGGGCCGGGGTCGCTCTCATCGCCGTAGGCCGTGAAGTTGATGTCCACCAGAGCCTGTCCAGCGGGGACCTCCACGAACGGGATGCCTATAGGCCCGCCGTTCCACAGCCCGGAGCCGAAGTCAGCGTGCACATTGTCCTCCAGCCCAATCGAGGCGATGTAGGCGTTCGACAGGGGGTGCACCGGCAGCGTGTCAACCCTGCGGTTCCATATGTTGTTTGCGGGGAACATGGGGCACGCGCCGCTCCCGGTGGGCCTGGGCGTGGGTGTCGGTATGGGGCGGCCATCGCGGCGGGTGAGGCTGATCATCTTGCTCGCCTGGGCGCGGGTGGCGGTGCCGGACGGCCGGAAGTAGGTGCCGGGGCAAGGCTCGCCGGGTCCGCCGCACGGATAGCCGTTGATGATGCCATTGGCCGCCACCCGCTCGACGTAGCCGTAGAAGGTGCTGCCCGCCGGTACGTCCCTGAACGTCGGGGTGCTAGGCGTAAGGGGGGTCCACTGCTTGGCTGTCACCAGCATCTTGGCAAGCTGGCCCCTGGTGACGCTGCTCGTGGAGCGGAAGTAGGGCCTGTGCTGGGCGTCGCATGCTTCTCCGCGCCCGCCACACGGATAGCCGCTTGCCAGCCCCCTTGCGCTACCTATCTCAATCCACTGGTAGAAGGTATGTCCCGAAGGTACGTCAGCGAAGGTGGGCAACGAAGGGGAAGGGGCGCTCAAGCCAATCGCCTGCACGACTACTTTCATCACCTGCCCGCGCGATATTTGCGCATCAGGTCCGAAGGTGCCATCGGCGCGGCCCGACACGGCACCGGCGTCCGTGAGGTCCATCACGTAGATATAGAACCAGTCTTCGGGGCATACGTCCGAGTAAGTCTGGTCGGGGCAGTAGCCCTGCGGAGCGGAAGGTGCGACTTTGGTGTCCGTGGCGAAACAGGTGGTAACCGCCAGGGTAAGCCCCAGCAGTATGATTGACAAGACTGAAAAGCGTGTTTTGTGTGAGGCTATAGACATAGCCGATCCTTCCAATCTACTTACGGTCTGTTCTTTAGCAACGTTACAGCTAATTCTCTGGTACCGAATTCTAGCTATTGCTACAATGATGAGTCAATGGGTAGATAGTCCCTAAGCGGTACTAAGGGAGTCGTTCACGTGGCCCCAATTGTCCGCTGCTGAACAAGGGCAACCCAAGCTCCCCTCTGTCATTCTGAGCGGAGCGAAGAATCTCGTCCTACAGCACCCAAATACCACCTTTCTCATGCGACGCTCTCCACTAAGGAAAAGGGAAACACCAAAGAGAGGGACCAGATGCTGAGCGTAGCGAAGAATGACAAAGGGGAGCTTGGGTACAGATGAAGAAGCACTTGAACGCAAGATTTGCATTGTAGAAAGGTTTGCTATAATGGCAGTGCGGCTTCATCTAAGGGGTCTTTCTATGCGTCTTGTTCTAAAATGTGCGCTCGTGCTAACGTTAGTGCTCCTCGCGGGCTGCGGGACCGACACACCTGCTCCCGTTCCGTCCAACACACCGCCGCCCACGACGGCTACATCCCCTCCTGCCCCACCTACCGAGACGCCGTTGCCTAAACCAACCACCGCCCCCCTCCCCACTGCGACCCCAGAGCCACCTTCGCCTACTACCCAGGCCGCAGCAACACCGACCCAGTCAGCCCTATCGCCTGGAGGCTGGGCATACATCACCAATTCGGACGGTGGGCCTGCTCCCCGCTACGATCACTCGCTGGTAGCCGACACCGAGGGGCACCAACTCGTGCTGTTCGGCGGGCGGGACAGTGGGAGCAGCGGCACCTTCGGGGATACGTGGATATTCGACCTGGAAGGCGAGCAGTGGCGGGAGGTGACGGGACAAGGGCCGCCCGCGCGCTTCGGGGCTGGTGCCGTGTACGATGGGGCTAATCGCCGCGTGTTGCTGGTGATGGGCCAGGGGGAGAGCGACTTCTTCAATGACGTGTGGGCGTTCGACCTTGAGACCGAAGCCTGGACCCAGCTAAAGGCCAACCGGGTAGCCGAGGACGAGCCGAGGCCGCGCTACGGGCAATCGGCGGCGCTGCACAAGGACGGGCGGGTGCTCATCTCGCACGGCTTCTCCGACCAGGGCCGCTTCGATGACACCTGGGCCTTCGACCCGGCTGCCGCCAAGTGGGTGAACATCACACCGAAGGGCGGCACAATCCCCCTCAAGCGGTGCCTGCACGAGCTAGCTTACGACCCGCTGGATGACTTGCTTCTCATGTACGGCGGGTGCTCCTCCGGCTTCGGCCCCTGCCCGCAAGGCGACCTCTGGGCGCTCGACCTCACCTCCGGCACCTGGACCGAGCTACAGCCGCAGGGTGAGAAGCCGTCGCCCCGCAGCAACCCATTGCTGGCTTACGACCCTGCGCGGCGAGCTATCTTCCTGTTCGGCGGCAAGAGCGAGAGCGGCCCCGTGTCCGATACCTGGGTCTACTCGATGGCAGGCAACGCGTGGACGACGGTGGAAAGCGAGATCAGCCCCAGCCCCCGCAGCAGCCAGGGCACCGCATACGACCCGCAACAGCGCAGGGTCTACATAGCGGGCGGCGAGACCCGCGAAGGCCCGGACATGGAGGTGTGGTTCAGCGGGTTCTAAGTTTTACGGGCTGGCGGGGGCTGATTTGAGAGGCTCGACGGCGCTGGACTCCTCTATGTGAATTATGGCGTCGAACTGTTTGGAGAGCCAGGCCAGGTAGTAATGGCTGTACCGTTCGTTGTTGGGGTCGTAGACGACGCCTATGCCTCGCTGCAAGCGGGGTTCTTCCAGCGCTTCGGCCAGCCGCTTGTCGCCCCGCACTATGAGGAGCGAATTGCCCACTCCCGCCTCGTGGAACAGGCCCGAGTAGCTTTCGGGGAGGGCGGGGCGCACGTCATACGTCTGGCCCTGTTCGTCCCAACCTCGGGCGGCGATCACCGTACCCGTATACGTGGTGAAGCCCACTAGCACCGCATCTTCCTTGTGCCGCTCGCGCATTAACTGCCCCAGGCTCAACTGCCCGATGTTGGCGAACTCGGTCCCGGTCGCGTCTCCCACGTGTGTATTGTGCGCCCAGACTACCACCTTGGCCGGTTTTCCGTGCGTACCCAGGTGTTCGGACAGGGCTTCCAGCGTACCGGCCATGTGCCGGTCGCGCACGTTCCATGTGGGGTCGGACCCGCTGTAGGCGGCCTGGTCGTACTCGCGCTTGTTCTTTACGACGATGGCGTTCCGTAGAGCAGAAAACAGTTCCTCCCGTTCCACCGCGCGGTTACCTGTGTAGCCTTCCTTCTCCGCACGCTCCCACAGTCGCTCTAGCTCCTCCACCTGCTCCTGCACGCTGGTGTCGCAAGGGGAGCTTGCCATTTTAGCGAGAGAGTCGTAATCGGTGGGGTCGATACCCTCGCTTGAGAGGCAACTATAGCGTTCGCGGGCGCGCTCTGCCGCCTCAGGATCGCGTTCGTCGAAGTAACGAGCGACCTCCTCCGCCGACTCCTCCATGCTGTACATGTCGAGGCCGTAAAAACCTACCTGGGCCGCGTTAGCTGGCAAGACCTCGTTGTGCTCCTTGAGCCACTCTGCCAGGTCGCGCACGTCGGCGTTGTTCCACATCCACTCCGGGAAGCCCCTGAAGCCGGAAAGGACCGCTTCGGCATCCCGTTCGTCGCTCATACCGCGCACGTAGCGGTTCACGCGGTAGGCCTCCGGCCAGTCCCCCTCGATGACTATGGCTGTAAACCCTTTCTCTTCCACAAGTCGCCGGGTAATACGCGCCCGCTCGCGGTAAAAGTCGTGCGTGCCGTGGCTGGCCTCCCCCAGCAGCACGAAGCGAGCGTCATCTACTAGCGACATCAGCGGGTCATAGTCGTCCTCATCTCCCTCAATGGGAAGCGCGACCTGCCGGACCAGGTCCAGGCCGACAGCCGGTGAAGCAGAGGGCGAGGCAGAGGGTGAGACAGGTACAGCAGTGCGCGCGACCACAGTCCCGACTGGAGTCGCCACCCGCGACACAGCAGAACCTGTAGGAGTCGCCCCGGCAGTCGTACGCACCCTGCGGGAGGCAGGCCCACAACTGACGGCCACAGCCACCAGACAAACGCACAACAGTACAACCCACACTTGCCTTCTCATGATGCTGCTCCTGTGAAACGCAGAAATCATGACTAAGCAAAAACGGAGCCAAATGGACGATGGACGATGGCGGCTCTAGTGGCAGCTACGGCTATCCCAACAGCAGGACACGAGAACGCCACTCCCACCCTGTCATCCTGAGCGCAGCGAAGGATCTCAAGAAGGTGCGTAGGGATGGCGTTGAACGTTGTGGATGCTGGTGCTGAAGGTTCAGCGTAGCGGTAGAAGTAACATCCTAGATCCTTCGCTACGCTCAGGATGACAGGGTGGGGCTTGGCGCGTTCTTGGCGTCCTCTGCGTCTTGGCGGTTCCGTCTCCCATCGTCCATCGTCCACTTGTGCGAAATCCTGTGCGAATTCTTGTGCTCACCGGTGGGACGATTTGTCTGCTTTAATCAAATTAGACATAAGCGGCTACAGGCCACAGTATCTATTCAGGAGGAAAACAATGCTGACGGAAGAAATCGCCCCTACGAACGTACGCGAAGTAGTGCTCCCGCCGGGTGCTGGCGAGATGATAAGCCCCGGTATGTTCATCAAGCTGCGCAGCGAGCACACAGGCGGCGGGTTCGCAATGGTCGAAGCTACGATGCCGCCTCGGACTCAAGGCCCTGCCCTGCACGTGCACACCCGCGAGGACGAGACCTTCTACATCCTGGAAGGAGCGTTGCGAGTGCGTGTGGGAGAGCAGACTCTTACCGCGCAAGCAGGCTCCACGGTCTTCATGCCAAGGGGCGTACCGCATACCTTCTGCAACCCCTTCGAGGAGCCGGTCAGGGCGCTGGGCGTTATCACTCCGGGTGGCTTCGAGCGATTCTTTGAAGACCAGCTAGCGGTGTTGCAGTCGGTCCCGGAAGGCGGTCGCCCTGACCCTGCGGCCTTCGAGGCACTGGGACGCAAGTACGGCGGCGTAATGATGGGTCCGCCCATGCCGCTGGACGAGTAACACCGAGCCGCTAGCAGACACACGGTAGAACATGAGCAAAGACACCATTCCCGGCGAGAACAACCATTTACCCAATTGCCCGCAGAGGAGAGACGAAAGTGAAGACCTGGCTGAAGTTCCTCATCGTTACAGTGCTCGTGGCGATACCCGCCGTGCCACTCGGGCAGATGATCTGGCCCGCTGCTGCCGAAGGCGACGGGCACGCGGCAATGACAATGGCTACCTACCAGCTCGTGTTGTTCATCATCTTCGGCGTAATCGAGGCCCTGGCGCTGGGCCTGGGCGTGGCATTCCTCGTCTTTGGTCTGCCGTTTGCGCGCAGGCTGGCGGGCGACTCCGGCTGGCTCTCGTGGGCTGTGTACCTGAGCATCGCCTGGTCGCTAATCTCGTGGTGGCCTCATGACGGCTTCCACCGCAGCGGCCCCAGCATGGACGGACTGCTGGCTCTGGAATATGGCTTCCATGCCACCCTCATAGCGGGCGGCGCGGTGCTGGTCGTCGCTTTCATCCGCGCGGCCAACCGCCTCACCGTAGCCGAGCAGCCCGAGTCGAGGGTAGCCGTCGCCGAGCCTCGACTGGGCAGCACCGCCACAAGCTAGGGCTAACAGTTTCTTCCCGCAGCGCGCCTCCGGGGACAGTGACCCAGCGGATTATTCACCGCAGAGACGCAGAGGACGCAGAGATTACGCGGAGATAATGGTTGTTCAGGAAGGGATAAGGGGAGTATCGTACAGCACGATACTCCCCTTATCGCAAACACCTCAATTCTTCTCTGCGTACCTTTGCGTCCTCTGCGTCTCTGCAGTGAATAATCCTCTTCTCGCTTTGACGATTATCTACTTTCGTGCTAATCTGCCCTATTACGCGCAAGGAGGCGGATATGGCAGGTGGGACCAATTTTGGGGCTTATGATGCTTATATCGAGCAGAACTTCGAGGCTATGGTCGAGGAGTTGCGGCATTTCTGCTCGCAGCCGACGCTGGCGGGGCAGGGTGTGGGGCTGGAAGAAGGAGTGGCGCTGGTGCGGGAGGCGCTTGAGCCGCTGGGTGCCAGGGTGAAATTAGCCCCTATCGAGGGCGCGCCGCCTGTGGTGCTGGCCGAACTTGGCAGCGGGGCGCGCACGTTGCTCCTGTACAACCATTACGACGTGCAGCCGCCGGAGCCGCTGGAGCTGTGGGACTCGCCGCCCTACGCAGGTGACGTGCGAGAGGGCCGATTCTACGCACGCGGGGTGGCCGACAACCGGGGCGACTTGCTGTCGCGCATACTGGCTATCCGGGCTTACCAGGCCACGGTGGGCGACCTGCCCCTGCGCATCCGGTGGCTGGTGGAGGGCGAGGAAGAGGTGGGCAGCCCCAATCTCGGCCCCGTCGCTATCGAGCACGCAGACGAACTCAGGGCGGACTGGTGTGCCTGGGAAGGCTCGTGGCGGGACATAAACGACAATCCGCAGGTGATATGCGGCCTGAAGGGCATGCTCTACGTCGAGCTACACGCTACCGGCCCCGCCTACGACGCGCATTCCGGCTTGGGCGGGATATTGCCCAACCCGGCGTGGCGGCTGGTCATGGCGCTCTCGACGTTGCGGGACGCGCAGGGCAACTTCGTCATGGACGGTCTGGAGGACCTGGTCGAGAGGCCCTCGCAAGCCGAGGTAGAGGCCATCCACCGGATGCCTTTCGACGAGCAGGCGTGGCTCAACCTGTACGGCATCCAGGGCTGGCAGCTCGGGAAAAGCGGGCACGACGTGCTGGTGGCGGAGCAGTTCGAGCCGACCGCCAACATCGCGGGCTTCGTGAGCGGCTACGGCGGTGAGGGGTCCAAGACCATCGTGCCCAGCAAGGCGATGGTCAAGATGGACTTCCGCCTGGTGCCCAACCAGACTCCCGAAAAGATGCTGGACCTGCTGCGCGCCCATCTCGACAGCCGCGGCTACAATGACATCGAAATAGTCAAGCTGGGCGAGCTGCTACCGGCCAAGACGCCCATCGACAGCCCGCTCGTCCGGGCCTCCGAGGAGGTCTGGCACGACCTGGGGGAGGCGCGCGTGGTGATAGCCCCCATGACCGGCGGCAGCGGCCCGGCCTCTCTCATCTCCAACGAGCTAGGCATCCCCCTGGTCATCACCGGCGGGGTGGCCTTCTCCGGCTCTCGCGCCCACGCCCCCAACGAATCGATCCGCCTGGACCAGTTCAAGCAAGGCATCCGCTTCTGGGGCCGGTTCTTCGACAGGCTGGCGGCAATGGACGACGGACGATAGGAGAGACGGAACCGCCAAGACGCCAAGCACGCCAAGGACGCGCCAAGGTTTATGATTGTTAGATACTATACGATTACTAACCACTAACCACTAACCACTAACCACTAACCACTAACCACTAACCACTAACCACTAACCACTAACCACTAACCACTAACCACTAACCACTAACCACT
>DASVRN010000278.1:0-4158 GCA_036388595.1 Chloroflexia bacterium | reverse complement strand
GTCCCTTCGGCTTCGCTCAGGGCAGGCTCTCTGCGTCTCTGCGGTGAATTCTTTATTGCTCTTGGCGCGTTCTTGGCGTCTCCGCGTCTTGGCGTTTCAACTCCTAAGGCGTGACTATTACCTTGCCGCGCATGTAGGGGTGGGGTTCCCAGTAGTATTCGTACTCGCCTGGGGTGTTGAAGGTGTAGGCCCACGTCTCGTCGCGCTGGATGGCGGGGCTGTCGAGGGGGCCGCTCGGCTCCAGTGAGGTGACGGTGTGGTAGTCCAGGTCGAAGTTGGTCCAGCGCACGGTGGTGCCTACTTCGACCGTCAGCTCTTCCGGCGTGTAGGCGAAGTTGCGGATCTCGGCCCCACGGTCGCAGTCAGGGTAGAAGGTGTTACCCACTATCTTGGCTGCCTGTCCCCTTGTGACGAGGTTGCCGGGGCGGAAGTAGGACCTGTCCTGGTCGTCGCAAGGGCCGCTGTTGGGGTCGGCGGTGCCGCAGGCGTAGCCGCCCATCACTTGCCGGTCCGACAGCCGCTCTATGTAGCTGTAGAACGAGCTTGGGGCGCTGCTTACCGGCACGTCGGCGTAAGTCTGCCCTGTGACCTCTTCATCGAACTCTGCGGCATTGGCTACGATCTTGGATAGCTGCCCTCTAGTGGCATTGGCGTTGGGGCGGAAGTAGGGCCTGTTGCCCTCCTCGCATGGCTCACCCGGATCGCCACACGGATAGCCGCTCATGTGGCCCCTGTTCGACAGGCGATTGATCCAGGCATAGAAGGGGCTACCCGGCTCCACGTCCTCGTACACCTGCGCGCCTGCGTCTTCAACAAAGCCCGCCGCCTCGGACACAATCTTCGATATTTGCCCGCGAGTGATATTGGCACCCGGCCTGTAGTACGGGTCGCCCGAAGTGCCGCATGGCTCTCCCGGCCCGCCGCATGGGTAGCCCCCCACTATGCCCCGGCAGGCAAGACATGTGATATAGGGATAGAAGGTGCTGTCCGCCGCTACGTCCTGGAAGGTTATCTCGCAGGCTGTGGTGGTCGATGTAGCAGTGGCCTGGACAGTGGCGCTGGGAATGGGAGTGCGAGTACGCGTGGGGGTGGCGCTGGGGCCGGGTGTGTTGCTGGGGCCGGGGGTGTTGGTCACCTGGCTGGCGGTGCCCACTATCTTGACCAGGTTCCCAACGCCTCCAATACCTACGACTCTTTCCATGTAGTAGAGCGCCCCATCAGGTCCGGTCTCAATGTCCATCGTGCATTTGACGCCCGATACAGTGCGGAAGTTGGTAACTGCCGTCCGGTCCTCATTCAGGTAGAAGTGGTAGAGGTTGCCCTCGCCATAGCCGGTGCCGGGAGCATTCAGGAGGGTGCACATGAACAGGTGGTTCGTCCACTGTAAAATCTGGGTGCCGCTGTAGACTTCAACGCCCGTGGGAGCTATACAGCAAGCCGTGGTATCCGGTGAACCTGTACCCAGGAACCACAGAGGCGCTATGTCGTTGTAGGTAGGATTGGGATTGTTGTCGTCGCACGGGTAGCCTGGCCGCCACCCGTAGTTGAAGCCTCTTTCGATGCGGTTCAGTTCATCGTTGCAGTTGGGGCCGTTCTCACTGGCGAATATACGCCCAGGCACTACAGGGTCGAAGGTGAAGTCGAAGGAGTTGCGCAGGCCATACGCCCAGATGGCTTTGCCATCATCTGTCCTGCTGGCGAACGGTCCATCATCCGGTACCGTGCCGTCCGAGTTGATGCGCAGTATTTTGCCATGCTTCAGGCTCAAGTCCTGTGACTTTTCAGGCGTGCAGCCATCGTCACCCACAGTAATATAGAGCTTGCCGTCGGGGCCGAAGTGGATATTACCACCGTTATGGTTGCGGCAGCCAGCATCGTTGGAGATGCGATAGATTATCTCGTAAGAATCGTCAACAGCCAGACCTGTGCTCTCATTGAAGGTAAAGCGTATGATGTGGTGCTCTCTTGGGTTGCAGATCGCGAGTGGGCATGATCTGAAAACGTAGATGTAGTTGTTGGTGTTGAAGTTGGGGTCTATAGCTATCCCCAGCAGCCCTTGCTCGTTCTCGCTGTCTACGTCGAAGTGGGTCACGTTTGCCAGTTGCAGCGTCCCGTTAGCATACACTCGCACGTTGCCGGTGTTCTTCTCGGTGTAGAACAGCCGCCCATCGGGGTCGAATGCCATCGCCACCGGGTCGTTCAAGTTGGTCAGCAGCGTCTGAGTGATTACTCCGACCGGCAGCGACTCACTCTGCGCATCGGGGCTGAGCGGTGTGCCGGGTGCCGCCTGCGCGATAGCTGTGCCGCGTGATACGAGCATGAAGGCCGCGGCTGCCACGACTGCTCCGAGCAAGCCGAGGATTGTCAAAAGATGAAAGTTGGAACGTCCGGTCTGCATGTAGATAAGTCCTTCCTTAATAGTTTGAGGCATCCTGATGCACCGACCTACTCCTCGCAATCGGGATAGAAGGTGCTACTCACGATCTTGGCGGCCTGGCCCCTGGTGACGAGGTTGCCGGGCTTGAAGTAGGGGCGCTCCTGGCTGTCACAAGGCCCGCTGTTGGGGTTGGTGGTGCCGCACTCGTATCCCGACACCACGTTGCGCGCCGTGAGACGCTCTATGTAGGTATAGAACGAGCTTGGGGCGCTGCTCGCCGGTACGTCCGCATAGGTCTGGCCCGATACCGCGTCCTCTATCTCGGCGGCATTGGCTACGATCTTGGATAGCTGCCCCCTGGTAGCGTTGGCACCGGGGCGGAAGTAGGGCCTGTTGCCGGGCATGCAAGGTTCTCCCGGCCCGCCACAGCGGTACCCACTCATGTGGCCCCTGCTGGACAGCCGGTTGATCCGGTCGTAGAAGGGGCTGCCGGGCGGCACGTCCTCGTATATCTGAGCGCCCGCGTCTTCTGTGAAGCCCGCCGCCTCGGAGACGATCTTCGATATTTGTCCGCGAGTGATGTTGGCACCCGGCCTGTAGTACGGATCGCCCGATGTGCCGCATGGCTCTCCCGCACCGCCGCACGGGTAGCCGCCCAGTATGTTACGGCAGGCAAGGCAGGTGATGTAGGGGTAGAAGGTGCTGTCCTGGGGCACGTCCCGAAATTGTATGTCGCAGCCGGTGGTGCCCGGACCGGTTATCTTTACGAGGTTGCCCACACCTCCATAACCCTGCACATTCTCCATGTAGTAAAGCGCGCCATCCGTCCCGGTCTCTATATCCATAGTACAGGTTACGCCGGAAACAATGCGGAAGTCGTTTGCAGACGTACGGTCTTCATTAAGGTAGAAGTGATAGAGGCCGCCGGTGCCGTAGCCGGAGCCGGTGCTATTCTTTAGGGTGCACATGAACAGGTGGTCCGTCCACTGTGGTATCTGCGCGCCGGTGTAAACTTCAACACCCGTGGGCGCGACGCAACACGGATTGGTATCTGGAGAGCCTTCGCCCAGGAACCAGAGGGGTGGTATGTCGTTGTAAGCGGGGTCCGGGTTGTTGCCCTCGCAGGGGTAATTCAGCCGCCACCCGTAATTATAACCTGCCTCAATACGGTTCAACTCGTCGTCGCAGTTAGGGCCGTTCTCGCTGGCGAAAATACGTCCCGATACCACGCGGTCAAACGTAAAGTCGAAGGAGTTGCGCAAGCCATAGGCCCAGATGGCTTTACCGTCGTCAGTTCTGCTGCCAAACGGGCCGTCATCCGGCACCGTGCCATCCGAGTTGATGCGCAGTATCTTGCCATTCTTGAGGCTGAGGTCCTGCGATTTGTATTGCGTACAACCATCATCACCCACGGTAATATAGAGCTTGTTATCGGGGCCGAAATGGATGTTGCCGCCGTTATGGTTTAGACTACACCCGCCGGAGCTGTCGTTAGGGATTCTGTAGATTATCACGTCAGAACCGGAAACCGCCAGGCCTGTAGCCTGATTGAAAATGAAGCGGATGATGTGATGCTCTCGGGGGTCGCAGATCGCGAGCGGGCACGATCTGAAAACGTAAATGAAGTTGTTGCTATTGTAGTTTGGGTCTACAGCTATCCCCAACAAGCCTAACTCGCCTGCATTGTCTATGTCGAAGTGGATTACTGGTGCCGCTTGCAAAGCCCCGTTAGCATACACTCGCACGTTGCCGGTGTTCTTCTCGGTGTAGAACAGCCGCCC
>DASVRN010000277.1:0-9347 GCA_036388595.1 Chloroflexia bacterium | reverse complement strand
AACACCTGAAGTCCGTGAGCTAACCTTACGTAAGTAAGGGGGCAGCGGCCGAGGGTGGGGCTGGTGACTGGGACGAAGTCGTAACAAGGTAGCCGTAGCGGAAGCTGCGGCTGGATCACCTCCTTTCTAGGGAGTTCTACTCGTTACCTGTTTGGTTCGCCAGACATTCGAGGGATCCCAGGTCAACCCGTTCTTACTCTACCTGGCGCAAGTCAGGCGGGGGTACCTTGCAGAGGTACAACCGGTAAGCGCGGTCACCTGCCGGACAGTTCAGAACATTCGTAACCCAATGAATGCCTGACAAAGTCCAAAACCTTGAACTGATATCTCTGTTCTCGGAAATGTGCTCTCTCCACTCTTCAGTTGGATAAGGTCTGAAAAGCACCTGATGAATTCATCAGGTGCTTTTTTATTTGCGTGTGTTGGGCTTGCGCGCCTGCTCAGAGACTTCCGCCCTCGGAGGAGAGGTCTTACCGTTAATAGTATTTGTACAGATGGAACAGGTGGATCGTACCTACAATTCAAGTATACTACCATGCACAGTCTGAAATATAACGCTTGCACCTGGTAAATGTTGCTTCAACCTTGTAGTTTTGGAGTACGTAACGATGAGAAGTGTCTTGATCAGGACGTTGGGTCGGTTGTCCCTGTCCCTGCTCTCTCCTGTGCGTGTCCTAGTAGCTGCTTTATTGCTGCTCCTTACGGCTACTTTGCTGGCCTCTGAGATCGGCCCTCGTGCTTACGCGACTTCAAGCCCCGGCATTGCGTTCGTGGGTGCGAATCAACATACGGCCTCTGCACCAGAGGGCACCTGCGAGGGGTGGCGTATTGTTGATGTTCCCCGTCCAGATTATGCTCGGCTGTCCAGCTTGGTTGATGTATTCGCAGCGGCCCCAGATGATGTTTGGGCTGTGGGTTTCAGCGATCTTATTGACCACTCAGAGACTCTTATTGAGCATTGGGACGGGCACAATTGGACTATAGGCCCTAACTTTTACCTCGGAGCAGAGACAAATGTGCTCGCCGCCGTTGATGGAGCGTCGGCCAATGATATTTGGGCTGTGGGTCGCTATGGGCCCGTATCGGACTATGCTTCTTCGGCGACACTTATCGCGCATTGGGATGGCTCAGCCTGGAGCCATATACCCAGCCCTAACCCCGACTTCAGGGGGAGTTATCTCTCAGACGTTGTAGCTCTTAGTGCCAGTGACGCGTGGGCCGTCGGCACTACATTCCCGGCGTCAGGGGAACAAAAGACTCTTATACTCCACTGGGATGGCGTCACCTGGAGTGTTGTACCCAGCCCTAACTATGCCACGGGCGGCCTTCATAGCAACTACCTCACGGCTATATCGGCATCCGCGCCCGACGATATCTGGGCCGCCGGCTCGTACTATGATGATGTGATTTCTTACTGGCGGTCGCTCCTATTGCACTGGGACGGTTCAGCCTGGAGCCTCGTTCCGGACCCGCCCAACCAATCCACGTACAATTCTCCGCTCGATATAACGGCCCTATCCGAAACGGACGTCTGGACGGTCGGTTTTAGTCACAATGGTAACAGCGAGAACCGTTCTATGGTGCAGCACTGGGATGGCGAAGATTGGAGCCTTGTGCAAGCTGCCTCTACCCACTTGACCGCTAGCCTGAGGGGCATCGATGCTCTTTATGCCGAGAATATATGGGCCGTTGGCAGCCGGGTCGAGCCAACCAACCCTTCTTTGGACCGGACGCTAATAGAACGCTGGAATGGCGCTTTCTGGAGCGTGGTGCCCAGCCCCAATATGTTTAATGGCGCGTATAACGTTTCGACCGAGTTGGAATCTGTGGATGCCCTTGCCCCTAATGACATATGGGTCGTTGGATCGTATTTCCAGGGCTGGGGTGCTAGCTCCGGAGAGCCTAGGTGGCCGTTCGCTATGCACTACAGCCCAGGCTCTTGTGCCACTGCCACACCCATTCCAACCACCACGCCCACGCATACGCCGGTCCCCGCGGCAACGGTCGTGGGCTGCGGTCTGGAGTTCCAAGATGTACCCCCTGGCAGCACCTTCTACCCTTATGCTCGCTGCCTGACGTGCCAGGGTAGCATAAGTGGCTATGAGTGTGGCTGGGCCAATCCGGTGACGGGGGAACGCGAGCCTTGCAGTGCAGGCAGAAAGCCCTACTTCCGTCCCGGCAATCCTGTCAGCCGAGGCCAGATCGCCAAGATGGTATCACAATCCTCAGGCTTCAAGGAGCCTGGCGGCGAGCAGATATACGAGGACGTGCCACCTGGCAGTACCTTCTACGATTTCGTGCAGCGGTTGAGTCGGCGTGGGGTTATGTCAGGCTATCCGTGCGCGCAGGTTCCGGCGGAACCATGCGTCCCACCCTCCAACCGCCCTTACTTCAGGCCGGATGCCCTCGCAACCAGGGGACAGATCTCCAAGATCGTGTCTAACGCTGCCGGGTTCGATGATGAGCCTACGACCCAGAAGTTTGAGGACGTGCCGCCAACCAACCCCTTCTACGTATGGGTGGAAAGGCTGGCTAGCAGGCTCGTTATGGGTGGGTACCCATGTGGCTCCGTGGATGAAGAACCTTGCGTTGCACCCGACAACCGGTCATACTTCCGCTATGGCAGGATGGTCACAAGGGGGCAGGCTGCCAAAATAGTGGCGAACACCTTCTTCCCCAACTGTGACCAGGCTACGCCTACCGCCACTACAACTGCCACACCAACAGTTACTCCCAGCGCCGCGAGCAAGGGCCGCTAATCTGTAGTTGAAAATCTACAAGCAGCAAAGATAGCAACACCGCGCACGGCGATCGTTCTAGCACCATACTTGTGCTTGTGAGCGCGTGTCTGGTATAATTTATGGGCTACGGGCCTGTAGCTCAGTTGGGAGAGCATCGCATTTGCATTGCGGGGGTCAGGAGTTCGAGTCTCCTCAGGTCCACATGGAAGAACAGCCCAGATAAGCATCTGAGCTGTTTTTGTTTGTCTGTGTTTCTTATATGCCATAAAGAGGTACACCAATGCCCACGAGCAAATAGGGGGGCGCTCCTCCTACCCGTCGTGGACACTGGCAATATGTAAACGCCGAAATCGCCAAAAGGATAGAGGTAAGTAGCCAAAGAAGGTGGAAAGTGGTGGAAAAAGCTCAACGCCGGGGGTATTAGAAGCCCTCTCCTGTGTCCTCTGCCAGGGGGAGTGCGAAGTAGAAGGTGCTGCCCTGTCCCTGGCGCGACTCCACCCAGATGCGCCCGCCGTGCCGCTCTACTATGCTGCGGGCGAGGAACAGCCCCAGGCCCAGGCCGTTGCGGGGGCGCGAACCCGCGTTGGTGGCCCGGTAGAACCGCTCGAATACCTTGCTCTGCTGGTCCTGGGGCACCCCTAACCCGTGGTCGCGCACAGATGCTACGGCTTCGGCACCGGCCGCGCTTATGCTGACTTCCACCGGCTCCTCTTCGGGCGCGTACTTTAGCGCGTTCTCCAGGAGGTTTTGCAGCACCCCCTGTAATTGGTCGCGGTCGCCGTTCACCAGCACGGGAGAGGCGGGAGTGTCCAGCTTTATCTCCCGCGTGGGGGCGACCAGGCGCATGCTGTAGACCACCCTGGATGCCAGGCTGCCCAGGTTGCACATCTCCTGGTGCATCGGTAGCACGTCTCCCTCGATGCGGGAGACGTCTACGAGGTCGTTTACCAGCCGCACCAGGTGGTTCACCTGCTGGTGGATCACCTCGAGGAAGTGCTTGTTCTTCGGGTTGGTGGTGATGTCAGTGTTGCGCAGGAGTAGCTCGGTGTAGCCCTTGATCGAGGTGATGGGCGTGCGCAGCTCGTGGGAGGCCAGCGTGAGGAAGTTGTCCTTCTGCCTCTCTATCTCCATCCTGCCTGTCACGTCTACCACAGCGCTGACCATCCCGATGATATGGCCGGAAGCCTCGGCCCGCACAGGGCGATAAAAGACATCGTAGTAGAGGGCGTGGTTCCCCGCCGGGGGCCTGACCTCTATGTTCTTTTCGTCTACGCTCTCCCCGGCAAGCACGCGCCGGTGTATGTGCTCGCGCGCTCTCGCCGATTCCCGGAGGTCGTATAGCACCCTACCTATGGCGGTAGTGGCGTCCAGGAATCCCCACTGGGCGTAGGTGGAGTTCATGTTCAGGATGCGCATGTCGCAGTCGAAGTAGGCAAGGCCGACCGGCGTGGCCTCGATGATGGTTTCCAGGATGGCGTTGCTGGCTTCTACCGCCTGTCGCGCGCGTACCTTGTCGGTAACGTCGATGCTTATGGCGCTGGCCCCGGTAACCTTGCCGTCCGCATCGATTATCGGCAGTATCGAGCCGTCCACGTAAATGCCGTGCGGGTGGTTGGCGTCCCTGTAGTGCCACTCGTGGAACAAGAACGGCTCCCCGGTGGCAAGTACCTGGTCTACCCGCTGCTGCACGGCAGGCGACACCGGGTATTCCTCTATCTCATCGAAGCGGCGGCCGAGCACGGCTTCCCTGGGGATGTGGTTACGCCTTATCCAGCAGTCGTTGACCAGCGTCAGGTGCCCGTCCGCGTCAAACACAATCATCGACACGTCTATGTTGTCTACCAGGGCGGCCAGGGTGCCGCGTTCGGCCTCTAGCTCCCGCGACTGCCTCGTACAGTCATCAGAAAGACGTTTGCGCTCTATGCCAAGACCGATGGCGCGTTCCAGCATGTAGCTGGTCGCGTGCTCTTTGAGTAGGTAGTCTTGCGCGCCTTGCTTTATCGCGGCGAAAGCCAGGGCCTCGTCGTCCGCGCTGCTGAGGATGACGATGGGCACTTCGGGGGCATGGGGTTGCAGCAGGTGGTAGGTCTCCAGGCCCGAGCTGTCAGGCAGCGCCAGGTCCAGCAAGACCACCTGCACGCGCTCGCTACCGAGGCATTGTGTGGCTTCGGCCAGCGTCGTGACGTGGAGCACCCGGTACGTGCTGGAGGCATGGGCGAGCCGCGACTGTAGTAAGTCGGCCTGTGCCCGGTCGCTCTCCACCAGGAGCACCTTCGTGGTAGGGGTGTGCTCCTCGGCGGTGCCGCTCTCAGGCGCGCTTTGGCTTGGGGATGTCTCGTTAGGCAACTCAAGAGGTGCTACGGACCTGGAGCTGCCCCTGGCCTTGCTCATACGATGTTCGCTTCCTGCGGGCTAGCGGCGAACACTACCGGCGTGGTACATGTCACAGTAAGTTAACGTACCAACTACCCGCAACATACGGAACTGCACCAGCTACATAGCAACAGGGGAGCAAATCCCCGGTAAGTAATAGGTAGGCGTAGCTGGAGCGGGCTTGTTTATTCAGTCAAGTGCTTCGGCCATTATAGCACAAGGTAGCGTCTCTTTACCGCTGAATTTGGAATGTGGAAGGGGCTATGACACGGGCAAGCGCACGGTAAAGGTGGAACCTTGTCCTTCTGTGCTGGACACTTCTATCGTGCCATTGTGCTGGCTGACGATTTGGTTGGCGCTCGCCAGGCCGATGCCCGCCCCGCTTATCCTGCCGGAGTTGTTCTGCGCCCGGCGGAACCACTCGAATATGTGGGGTAAGTCCTGCTCGCGGATGCCCAGGCCCTCGTCGCGCACCGAGAGCACGGCCCATTCCTGCCCGTCGCTCTGCTCCCTTGCCACCCGCACCTCTATCTCGCCACCCTCCGGGCTGTACTTGACGGCGTTCGACAGGAGGTTGCTCAACACGCGCTCCAGCCTGGTGGCGTCCGATCTTATGTCGAGGGTTGGCACTTCAGCTTCGAGGGATAGGCGGTGCATGTTCGTGCTCTGCTGGTGCTCCTCAACCACCTGCCCGGCAAGCTCTACAAGGTCGTTGGAGGCAAGCTGCAAGGTAAGGGGCTGCCCGGCCTGCAACCGCCCAAAGTCGAGCAATTCGTCCACCAGGTTGAGCATCTTGTTGGCGGCGCGGCTGATGCGGTCCGCCGTCCTGAGCAACTGCACTTTGTCGTCACCGGAGGAGGTAGCCAGCCTGCGGACCAGCATTTGCGTGTTGCCCAGGATGGCCGCCAGGGGGTTCTTCAAGTCGTGCGACACTACCGAGAGCAGTTCCTCGCGTATGTGAACCGCTTCCTCGGCTTGTTGTCGGGCCTCCTCCAGCCTGCGGTTGGTCTCCTGTAGCTGAGCCGTACGCTTGACGACGCGGCGCTCCAGGTCTTCGTTGAGCCGCTGTATCTGCTCCTCAGCCAGCTTGCGTTGTGTGATGTCGCGCACGATGACCTGCACGTTGCCGTTGCTGAGCATACGGGCGCTGAGTTCCACCGGCAGGCGCGAACCGTCGGGGCGCACCAACACTCGTTCGCCTATGACCGGCTCGCCGTTCCTTAGCTGCTCGAAGCGGAGGGGAGTCTTTTCGAGGTCCTCCGGCGCTATCACCTGGGTAATCTTTAGCTCCAGCAACTTCTCTCGTGAGTAGCCTATCATCTCAACAGCCCGCGAGTTCACCTCCAGGATGCAGCCGCGCTGGTCGTACACGGCGATACCATCGGAGGCTTGTTCTACCAGGAGCCGGTACTTGGCCTCGCTCTCCAATAGGGCCTGCCTTGCCCGGCTTCGCTCCACCACCCGCCCCAGCATGGCCCCAAGGTTGGTCATCAGCTCCAACAGCGACTCGTCCGGCTCAAGCACCTGCTCCGAGAAGAACTCCAGCACGCCGACAAGCTCGTCACCCACACTGATGGGGGAAGCGAACGCCGCCCGCAGCCCTGCCTTGCGAGCGAAAGGCGCGCGGGCAAAATCGGGGTCGTTGGTGACGTTGCTGACCCACGCCGGCTTTCCCTCGGCCAGCACCCGGCCGGGCAGCCCGACGCCTGCCCCGAAGGTCAACTCCTCCGATACCTGCTTGAACTCGTCAAAGCCCGGCTGCACGTCTTCTATGTGCCAAATCGTGGTGGGCACAAGCTCGCCGCGCTGGTCGTCGGCACGGCGTCCGCAGACGTAGAGGTGGCCCACCGGCCAGCCCATGAAAGCGCACACGCGGTCGAGGCAGATTTGGGCCGCCTCCTCGATAGTGGTGGCCTGGTCGGCCGCCTCGGCGACAGCTTGCAGTAATTGTATGAAGGAAGGTGGTGTCAAATACTTATCCGTATATACAAACGCGCAACTCCCCCTTGCATGGGAGGTCGCCAGGTATATATCACAAATTGTGCCCGGACCGTGCCGGTGGGAAAGAAATGGGGGGTTAGGGAGTGGCTTGTTGTAAGACCGCCCCGGCAAGGAAGAGCACTTGAAGGGTCAGGCCGCCTGTAACCAGCCTGGTGAATTGGCGTTGCGTACTTCCGGCCGTGATGGTTGCCAGCGCCCAGATACAGGGGAAGATCACCATGAGGTACCTGCCCCAACTGTTGTTCGAGGGGCTGTTTATCGCCGTGAAGAGGAAGTACATCCAGGAGTATGCTACGAACGGCCAGATGGCCCAGGCTTGGAGTGCAGGTTGGTTGGGTGCTTCATTTTCAGCGCGCCGCGTCCTGGTAAATTGCAGGGTAAGCAGCACCAGAAGCGCCACCCAGGTAATCAGCCCAATTGTGGCGTACACGTCTATGAACCACAGTGGGTTAGCGGGCGGCAGCGTGAAAATCCTGGGTAGCTCAGCCAGCCAGCCATTGCCCCATGTGCGGTTATTCTGGAGCACCGCCCAGAGGTTCCCAGTCCTGGAGCCGGTATATAATATGAAGGCTCCGACCGAGATTGCCGCCGGTATAACGGCAATGGTAGCGTAGCCAATACGTCGAGCCATGCTCAGGCCCCGCGGCACGACGGCGACCAGCAGCATGACCAGCAAAGATACAATGACACCCTGCGGGCGGGTAAGCGACGCAAGGACAGATAGCAAGCTTGCCGGTATCACATGGAGAAGTAGAGGTCGCCTGCTCGCCCTGTAAGCCCACATCGCGGCCGCCAACGATAGCAACAGGAACAAGGCTTCGGTATATGTCATAGAGAAGACGAACGACCATGGTAGCACCGACATCAGCCACACGCTCCGCGTAGCCAGCGTGTCGTTGTGCCAGACCTCTAGCGTCAGCTTGTGGAGGACGACCAGCGCAAGAAGAAAGAGCAGGTGGCTGAGGACCACGCCACCGATAGCAAAGCCGCCCTGGATATTGTCCAGCATCGCCAGTTTCCCCACCGCATAGGTGAGGAACGGGAACAGCGGGAAGAAGTGATAATTCTGCTGCCGAGTGACGTCGGCTGAGGTACTGTAACCTTCCTCCGCTATCGAATTATACCAGTTCGCGTCGAAGTTGGCGGAGAGGGGGGCTAGAGGTGCGTCCCCGATAAAGTCGTACTTTATCGCCCTGCCGGTATCTAGCAGGTATTGCAGGCCAAATGCCGCAAGGAGGATGAGGAGGCGAGACAGCAAGAAGGGCGGCACGGACACCCGCAAGGAATTGGAGAAAGATGAAAAGGGCTGTCGAGACTCGGTAGCCATGCCCAACATTATAGCAGCCTTATAACAGCCTGGCTGGCACAATGCGCGTGACTCGCAAGCTCTCTAAGGTACGTGCTGCTCCAACGCGATTGAGGGGCCTTCCTATCGACCCCGGTTGCTGCTACCATGCCCCTTGTCAAAGCGAAAATTGCCTGTGAATCAGGCCTAAATTTGTTTGACATCGGGACACGGATTCCGTATAATAATTGAGCCGACGGGAAAATGAGGCCCCTAAAAAAGAGCCAAAACCGGGAGCGAAAATAACAGCGAAATTGCTCGAAAAAGAAGAGCCAAATCGCTTGACAATCTAAAACGGGTTTCGTATAATATCCAAGCGCCCAGGACTGGATAAGCAGTTCGCAAGAGGCCGAAGGACAAGAATGCATCACATCGAGGCAATAACCGGATAAGCTAACTCGCCACTCTTCAGCCACATGAAGGCTTGAGGCGAGTGCCCAAGCCTCTTTTGTTGCCCTTTTACAGAGAAGATACAGAGCCGAATGTACGGACCTCCGCTCCTCGTTCTGAACAAGAACGGCGACTGGCGGTCATAACAGGACCGGCAGACTACATAAGGCTCACGCCGAGTGTAGGTACCTTAACAAGAGAATAGTTGCAAATGAGTAACTAGCAACAAAGCAAATGGGAATTCAATTTCGCAAGAAAGAAGAATGACCGATTATGCGCTGCAAATGTCTTGTCTAACTCTAGAGTTCCGCTCTAAAGCACATGTGTGCAGAGGAGGGGGGCAAGGTAGAGGTAACGACAAGCGAAGAAGGGCGTATGGTGGATGCCTTGGCAACTAGGGCCGATGAAGGACGTGGCAACGCTGCGAAAAGCCACGGGGAGCCGCTTGCAGGCCGATCCGTGGATCTCCGAATGGGGCAACCCACCTCCCGTGATGG
>DASVRN010000276.1:0-26620 GCA_036388595.1 Chloroflexia bacterium | reverse complement strand
GACACCTGGTCGCAGGTCGCCACCGACATCCTGGCCCAGAAGTATTTCCGCCGCGCCGGTGTAGCCGCCGTGCTCAAGCGGGTGCCCGAAGAGGGCGTGCCCGAGTGGCTCTGGCGCTCCGAGCCGGACGAGGCCGCGCTTGCCAAGCTGCCCGAAAACGAACGGTACGGTGGCGAACTCGACTCGCGCCAGGTGTTCCACCGCCTCGCGGGCTGCTGGACCTACTGGGGCTGGAAGGGCAACTACTTCACGACCGAGGACGACGCGCGCCACTTCTACGACGAGATGTGCTTCATGCTCGCCGCGCAGTACGCCGCGCCGAACTCCCCCCAGTGGTTCAACACGGGCCTGCACTGGGCATATGGCATCGCGGGACCCGCCCAGGGGCATTACTATTTCGACCCTGTAGCGGGCGAGTTGAAGAAGTCCACCTCCGCATACGAGCGACCCCAGCCGCACGCCTGCTTCATACAGTCGGTACAGGACGACCTTGTGAACCCCGGCGGCATCATGGACCTGTGGGTGCGCGAGGCCCGCATCTTCAAGTACGGCTCGGGCACCGGCTCCAACTTCTCCGCGCTCAGAGGCGAGAACGAGAACCTGTCGGGCGGCGGGCGCTCTAGCGGCTTGCTGTCTTTCCTCAAGATAGGTGACCGTGCGGCGGGCGCTATCAAGTCGGGCGGCACCACTCGCCGGGCGGCCAAGATGGTGATCGTGGACATCGACCACCCGGACATCGAGAAGTTCATCGACTGGAAGGTGGCTGAGGAGCAGAAGGTGGCCGCCCTGGTGGCAGGCTCCATCCAGTGCCGCAAGAACCTGAATGCCATCATGCAAACGTGGCACGACATGGACCAGGCCTCCGAGGCCGACAAGGCTGTTAAGACGAAGGCGTACAAGAAGGCAGTGCGCGCGGCTCGCCAGGCGGGCCTGCCGGACGGCATCATCGCCCGCGCTATCGGGCTGGCGGAGCAGGGTGACACCACCTTCGACTTCCCCATCTACGACTCCGATTGGGAGAGCGAGGCGTACTTCACGGTCAGCGGGCAGAACGCCAACAACTCGGTGCGCATGTCCAACGGCTTCGTGGACGCGGTGCAGAAGGACCTTGATTGGGACCTCACCCGCCGCACCGATGGCAAGATAGCTAAGACGATCAAGGCCCGCAATCTATGGGACCGCATCGGCAAGGCAGCCTGGTCCTCGGCGGACCCTGGCGTGCAGTTCGACACCACCATCAACGAGTGGCATACCTGCCCCAACGACGGCCGCATCAACGGCTCCAACCCGTGCTCCGAGTACATGTTCCTGGACGACACGGCTTGCAACCTGGCTTCGCTCAACCTGATGCACTTCCTGGGCGACGACCCGGACAAGGTGCTCGACATAGAGGCCTTCCGGCACGCCAACCGCCTGTGGACGCTGGTGCTCGAAATCAGCGTGGCGATGGCGCAGTACCCGAGCGCCGAAATCGCGCTCCTGTCGCACAAGTACCGCACACTGGGCCTGGGTTATGCCAACCTGGGCGCAGTCCTCATGCGGCTCGGCATCTCCTACGATTCTGCGAAGGCTTACGCGCTGTGCGGGGCTATCTCCGCGATTATGACGGGCGTGGCCTACACCACCTCTGCCGAAGTCGCCGCCGAGCTTGGCCCCTTCGAGCGCTACGAGGCCAACCGCGAGCCGATGCTGCGGGTAATCCGCAACCATCGCCGCGCCGCCCACTACGCCGCCGACAAGGAGTACGAGGGCCTGACGGTCAAGCCTTCCGGTATATCCCCGGCCAACTGCCCCACGGGTCTGCATGCCGCTGCCAAGCAGGCGTGGGACGAGGCGCTGGCGCTGGGCGAGAAGGCGGGCTACCGCAACGCGCAGGTGACCGTGATCGCACCCACCGGCACAATCGGCCTGGTGATGGACTGCGACACCACCGGCATCGAGCCTGACTTCGCGCTCGTGAAGTTCAAGAAGTTGGCCGGCGGCGGTTACTTCAAGATTATCAACCAGTCGGTGCCGCCCGCGTTGCAGTACCTGGGGTACAGCCCGGAGCAGATCGAAGACATAATCAACTACGTCGTGGGTCACAAGACGCTCGCCAACTCGCCCGCTATCGACCATGAGGCGCTCAAGGCGGTGGGCTTCGATGATGCCGCTATCGCACGCGCGGAAGCCGCCATGCCCTCGGCCTTTGACGTCAGCTTCGCGTTCAGCCCGTTCGTGCTGGGCGAGGAATTCTGCCGCGAGACGCTTGGCCTGACCGACGAGCAGATCAGCAGCCGCGAGGGCATCCTGCCGCAACTCGGCTTCAGCAGGACCGAAATCTCGCTTGCCAACGACTACGTGTGCGGCACGATGACCGTCGAGGGCGCGCCGCACTTGCAGGACGAGCACCTGCCCGTGTTCGACTGCGCCAACCGCTGCGGTCGCATAGGCACCCGCTACCTCAGCCCGTCTTCGCACCTGCACATGATGGCGGCCGCTCAGCCGTTCATCTCCGGCGCTATCTCCAAGACGATCAACATGCCTAGCGACACTACGATTGGCGATGTGGAAGACGTCTACATGAAGTCGTGGCGGCTGATGCTCAAGGCTGTGGCTATCTACCGCGACGGCTCCAAGTTGAGCCAGCCTCTCAACTCCATTGGTGGGTTGGAAGAGGAAGAAGAGGAAGAGGAGGAGACGTCGGGCGGTATTCCGCTTACCCAGCGCGTGCAGCAGCTTGCGGCAGCGGGTGCGGAGTCGGCCGTGCAGGAAGTGCACCGGCTGAAGTTGCCCAGCCGCCGGTCCGGCTATACGCAGAAGGCCAAGATAGCAGGCCAAAACGTCTACGTGCGCACCGGCGAATACGAGGACGGCAGGCTGGGCGAGATCTTCATCGACATGCACAAGGAGGGCGCGGCCTTCCGGTCGGTGATGAACTGCTTCGCGATAGCTGTATCGCTCGGCTTGCAGTACGGCGTGCCGCTGGAGGAATACACGGACGCGTTCATCCTCACCCGGTTCGAGCCGAGCGGGCGCGTGATAGGCAACGACCACATAAAGAACGCCACCTCGGTGATCGACTACATCTTCCGCGAGCTAGCCATCTGCTACCTCGACCGGCTCGACCTGGCGCACCTGCCGGAGGGCTACGAGGCGAACCGGGGCGACACCGTACCCGACCTCACCAAGAAGCCGCCGGTGAACATCGGCCCCACGACCGTTACCGGCACCTCGCCTCACCTTCAGCCCCTGAAGAACGGCAACGGTAACGGCAATGGCAACGGTCATACCAACGGGAACGGCCACAGCCACACCAACGGCCACGCCGAAGCCGCGAAGGTAGAGGCCCCAACCGCCGTGCTGACCCAGACGATGGTGATGGTCAAGGCCGAACCAACACGGAGCGAGCAGGCCGCCGAAGCCAAGCTCAAGGGCTACGAAGGCGAAGGCTGCCCGGAGTGCGGCAACTTCACCCTGGTGCGCAACGGCACCTGCTTGAAGTGCGATAGCTGCGGGAGCACGACGGGTTGTAGCTAGTTCTCTTGCGGAACCTGGCGTGGAGGCGGGGCATTGTCCTGCCTCCACGTTTGCTTTTCTGACTTTCCTGAAAGGTTCACATCAGGCACAAAATAGTTCTAATAGCTGGTAAGGAATGTCACACGACGAGCATAGCAAAGACTTATATCAAATTGTTGTATTTCGCCACTGTCTCGGCTATAATGCTGTAGAACAAACGTTCTACTACCCCGCCCCTGAAACCCTCCAACACATACCCCACAAGGAGCAAGACAGTGGCACTCAACTACGTTTCCGTCGTTTCCGTCAACGTCACCGACCAGGACAGGGCGATAGACTTCTTCGTCAACAAGCTCGGCTTCGAGAAGACCACCGACGTGCCTTTCGGAGAAGGTGAGCGTTGGATCGAAGTCAAGGCACCCGACGGCCAGACCACCATCAACCTCTACAAGGCCGCGGAACAGGGCGTGCAGCCGGGCCAATTCAGCAGCGTTTCCTTCTACTCGGACGACGTCAGGGGCACCGTCGAGGACATGAGCTCCAAGGGCGTCGAGATCACCGAGGACCCCAACGAGCAGCCCTGGGGCGTGCAGGCCCAGTTCAAGGACCCCGACGGCAACGGCTATGTTATAGTGGGCCGGTAGTCGGCGGTTCGTCCTCACATGCACGCATCGAGCATAGGGAAGGAGTTTCACTTGCAAGCACTCGAAACGCTGTTTCAGCACAACCTCTGGGCCAACATGCGGCTGATGGAGGCCTGTCGCGACCTGGACGACGCTGTGCTGGACTCTATCGTTCCAGGTACCTACGGCACCGTACGCGATACTCTGGGCCACATAGCGCGTGCGGAGGCCGGTTACTATCGCAGACTCACCGGCAAGGAAGTGGACCGCACGGGGTGGGGCGAAGTACCGACCCTGGAACAACTCACTGAAGCCCTGCGGTTTACGGGCGAGGGCCTAATTCAAGCTGCGCCCGGTGTGCGGGAGTCCGACACGCTACAGGTGGAGTGGCAGGGTGAAAAAGTCGAGTTCCCCACCGGCATCATCCTGCTCCAGGCCATCAACCACGCGACCGAGCACCGCTCTCACATCGCCACCATCCTCACCCAGCAGGGCATCACGCCCCCGGACATGGACGGTTGGTCTTACATATGGTCATTGAAGGGCAGATGATAGCTGTTTGTCTGTCTTCCACAGTACCCACAAGGAGCGAGCATGAGTGAGCACCTTAGAGAGGCCCACGAGACGCTGAAGGCGCACGCGCTCGGCTTGCCGGGCGCCTATGAGGACCACCCCTGGGGCGAAAGTGTCGTAAAGGTCAACAAGAAAATCTTTGTGTTCTTCGGCCTGCCCGAACACCTCGACAAACGGCTCTACCTGGGGATAAAACTACCTGAGACCAGCCCATACGCGGTTATGATGTCGTTCGCAAAGGCTATGGATTATGGCCTCGGCAAGCACGGCTGGATTAGCGCCGAGTTGACGCCGGACGACAGCATACCCCTCGACATGCTGCTGGAATGGCTCGAGGAAAGCTACCGCGCTGTGGCTCCAAAGCGCCTCATCGCGGAACTTGAGGCACGTCAAGCCGCCGCCTAACACCTAACACCAACTCCCTTACCAACGCCAGGAGGCAGCCGGATGAACGACCCAGGGCAGGCGACCAGAGGCACACTAGAGGCGGCGGGTGGGCCGCTTTACTACGAAGTGGCGGGGGAGGGACACCCGCTCCTGCTCATCCACGCGGGCATAGCCGACCACCGAATGTGGGACGACCAGTGGGAGGAGTTTTCCCGCCGCTACCGTGTCATCCGCTACGACATGCGCGGCTATGCGGAGAGCCCGCTGCTCGACCGGGACTACAGCAACCGCCAGGACATACACGACCTGCTCGCCCACCTGGGCGTGGACAGGACCTACATCATCGGCGTGTCGCGCGGCGGCCAGATAGCGATTGACTTTACCCTGGAGCACCCTGAGATGGTTGACGCCCTGGTGCTGGTGGGTGCGGGTCTCGGTGGCTGGGAGGACGTTCCGGCCCCAACCGCCGAGGAGTTGCAAGCCTTCGAGGAAGCGGAAGACGCCGAGTCGAAGGAAGACTGGGAGCGCGTGGCCGACGCAGATGTGCGGGTGTGGGTTGACGGCTTCGGCCGCCCAGGAGGGCAGGGCGACCAGCGGGTGCACGCGAAGGTACGCGAGATGTGCCTCGACACATACCGCAAGCCCCACGGCAGCGGCCAACCTATCGTGCTTGCTCCCCCGGCGGCGGGGCGGCTAGGTGAGATAACGGTGCCCGTGCTGGTATTGGTGGGCGAGTACGATACGTCCGAAGCGCGTGCCGTGTCCGATGCGTACGCTGGCGGCATCTCCGGCGCTCGAAAGGTTGTCATTGAAGGCACAGCGCACGTTCCCAACATGGAAAGGCCGGAGGAGTTCAGCAGGCTGGTGCTGGACTTTCTTGTAAGTCTGGGCTAGAGCTTCCCTGCAACGTACGCTATTTTCCTGAAAAGTTAGCCAGACGGCCAAAAAATTGCAATATTCTTGCTATTACACGCCCAGTGCGGATGCTAGATGCTCACCCTAGCTCCGTGAAATGTCACAACTAACACAACTGCGAACCCAACACTGGCTTTGCACCTGAATTCCAGCCCGCACCGGCATTACAATGTCTCAGTGGGACCGGAGGTAAGTGCTGCCCGTGAATAACCATGAGCGGAGAGTGTATGGCTGAGGATATGACCGAGCATGCGGTGGTGATCGTTGGAGGAGGTCCGACAGGGCTGATGTTGGCGGGCGAGTTGGCGTTGGCGGGGGTCGCTGTTGCCATTGTCGAGCGGCGCGCCAACCAGGACCTCGTCGGTTCGCGCGCGGGCGGTCTGCACGCACGCACCCTCGAGGTCCTCGATCAGCGTGGCATCGCTGACCGGTTCCTCTCGCAGGGGCAGGTGGCCCAGGTCGCGGGCTTCGCCTGGATCCCTTTGGACATCAGCGACTTTCCCACGCGACACCCCTACGGGCTAGCGCTGTCGCAGAACCACATGGAGCCTATACTCGCAGGCTGGGTCGAGGAGCTGGGGGTGCCGATCTATCGCGGACGTGAGGTCACCGGATTCGCGCAGGACGACACCGGCGTAGACGTCCAGCTATCCAACGACCAGTCGCCCCGGTCGTTGCGGGCGCAATATCTCGTCGGTTGCGACGGTGGACGCAGTCTAACCCGAAAAGCCGCAGGCATCGAGTTCCCCGGTTGGAACCCGACAATTAGTCACCTGATCGCCGAGGTCGAGACTGCCGAGGAGCCGCAATGGGGCTTACGCCGCGACGACCGTGGCATACATGGCTTGAGCAAATTGGACGCGAGTGGGAGTGGGAGGACGGTGCGGGTCATGGTGACCGAACAGCGCCTCGATGGGACCGGCGAGCCAACTCTGCGCGATCTCAGCGGGGCGCTCATCGCCGTGTACGGGACCGATTACGGGATACACTCTCCCACCTCGATTTCCAGATTCACCGATATTGCCCGGCAGGCAGCTTCCTACCGCAAGGGGCGGGTGCTGCTGGCGGGCGACGCCGCACACGTGCATTACCCGGTGGGCGGGCAGGGCCTCAACATCGGTGTGCAGGATGCGGTGAACCTGGGGTGGAAGCTGGCCCAGGTCGTCAAGAAGACGTCGCCGGAAAGCCTCCTCGATACATACCATACCGAGCGGCACCCAATCGCTGCCCGCGTGTTGCGCGACACGATGGCGCAAGTAGCGCTGCTCCGCACGGATGACCGCACCAACGCGTTGCGCGAGATCGCTTCCGAGCTGCTGAGCATGGACGAGCCGCGCAAGCGGTTGGCCGGGATGATGAGTGGCCTGGACGTTCATTACAACCTCGGCGCGGGACACCCGCTGCTTGGACGCCGTATGCCCGATCTCGACCTGGTCACCGCCAACAGCCCGCTGCGGATATTCACCCTGCTGCACGATGCCCGGCCGGTGCTATTCAACCTCGGTGAGCCAGGCGGCCCCGGCGGCTTCGACATTACTCCGTGGGCAGATCGCGTTCAGTTGATCGACGCCAAGTTTGCCGGTACGTGGGAGCTTCCGGTCCTGGGCAAGGTAGCAGCCCCCACTGCCGTGCTGGTCAGACCCGATGGGTACGTGGCCTGGGTGGGGGAGGGCAGCGAGGGCGCAGATACTGGATTGCGGAACGCGTTGACTACTTGGTTTGGGTCGCCATGACGCGCCGCACTGCTCGGCCACACCATCTGCATGCGCATGCAGGCGATCCACGCTTTGGGTGTGGGACCGAATTTTAGTTCGGAATACCGTCCTGCGCTAAAAAGGCGATACCCGACGCACAAGGCACTCATTACATGTTAGCAATAGACTTGGACTGCGCCCTCATAAACAGTTCTCCCCAAACGTAAGGCCCGCAAGGAACCTGCGTCTTGGAGCCGCCGAATATAAGCAACCCCACTCGTTTTCCACAATTGGCGCATCCCGGCCAGGTTTTGCCACGCACAAGACAACCCCGCTCCACCATACATCCACCGCCTTTCCCCACGTTATGCGCATAATCCGCACAAGTCCCATCCTGTGTGCTAATATGGTCTTGTAACGACTTCGCAGGCACGAAACCGGCAGGCGTTACACCGATCAGGGGGGCGGCAGGGTGAGCAGGACGGGTACTTAGCTGATAGCGCAAGCCCACAGCCATAGACCCAAGAGCTAGAGTAGGGGAGCACGGAGATGTTACAGGCCCAATCGAACCAAATGCCTTCTATAGCCGACCTGCTAGTGCGGGGCAAGCAGGCAGCCATGAGCGGTCAGCGCGAGTTGGCCCGCGAGACGTTGGCCCACGTGGTCTACCTCGACCCCGGCAACGCCGAGGGTTGGCTCTGGTTGTCAGGCGTCGTGGACCAGCCGGAGCAGGTGCGTTACTGTTTGGAGCGCACCCTGCGTATCGAGCCGCACAACGCGAGAGCGCTGCGGGGCATCGAGTGGCTGGACTCGCGGCAGAAGGAGATCGATGAGGCCCGTGCCGCCGCCGAGCGCGTGAAACCCTACTGGCAGACCTCCAAGCCCAAGCCGCTCCTCAACCTGATCAAGGGCCAGGCAGGTGGCAACTCCGTAGGCACTGCTATGCCCCTGCCCCGCTCCGGCGAGCAGTCCCAGCAGCCCGCAAGCTGGACTTCGGTGGCCGCGAACATCCCGAACACTCGGGTGGCTCGCGCTAACATGCCGACCGCGCCCGTGTCCGGCGAAACGCTGGACCGGCTCCAGCGCAACCCCCAGGCCGCGCCCGTCAACGACCGCCAGTACCGCGAAGAGGTGCTGGAAACCGACGACGAGCTAGCCCCGCGCTTCGTCACCAACATCGCCCTTCACAACCTGATGAAGGCGGTGGACAAGGTGACGGGTGCGAGCGGCCTGGCGGCGATGTTGCGCACTGCCGGGCTGGAGGAGCTTGAGGGCCTAGACCTCGAACCCGACGAGACGCCCGCCATCAACTACACCCGCTTCTCCGCCTTCTCGGAGGCGATGGAGGATTTCTACACCCACGCGGTCGACTCGATGGAGTACAAGGTGGGTCGCGAGATGTTCCGGCAGGAGCTTGCCATGAAGGGCAAGATGGTAGCCATGAAAGGCATCACCTTCAAGCTCATGTCGCCCGAAAAGAAGCTGCGCGCCATCCTCATGGAGCTTGCCGACGCGCACGCCCGCATGGGTATGGAAGCCTACTTCGAGGAGCGCGAGGGCGGCTACCTGTTCGGGATAGAGACCTGCCCCTACTGCTACGGTCGCCTCACCAACGCCCACTGCAACGTGACCACCGGCTTCCTGGCCGCTGGCATCGAGTGGGCCACGGGCCGGGCGCTCGAACTACAGGAGGTATCCTGCCGGGGTCTGGACGAAGAGTTCTGCGGCTACTGGATACCCGTGTAGCGGCAGATAGGCCGGCCGCGCCGAGGACTGGGAGGGGAGCATGACCTGCTTCGCTCCCAGTCCTTGCCGTCTGTGCTGACATGAAGTTGGGGTGAATTCGCCTCTAAGCCGAGTAAATGGGCCGGTGACATTAGCAGGTCAAGCAGCAGAATCGCCAGGCGTCGGCTGGCGATTGACGCAGTAGAAGGAACAGAGTAGCAAGGACGACGCCCCGCGATTTCAATCGCGGGCTATACATTGCAAAGTCTGCCCTGCGGCAGACTGGAATACCTTATAGAACCTCTTAAGATCTGATGAGATGTACCAGTCCCCGAAGGGGGACTTCGCAAGGTGTAGCCCTCGATTTCAATCGACGGGCGTCGTCCTTCGCACAATGTTGCAACCCGCCGCTACTGCCGGGCGTCGGCTTTGCTACTCTGTTCCTTCTACTGTATCAATCGCCGGGCGTCGTCCTCCGCGTGATGCTGAATAACCGTTCAATCGCCGGGCGTCGGCTGGTGACAATGCTCATATAGCAACTGAAGCCCTCCGGAACGCAACTTGACGGCTCTACGCACGTTACTCTCACAAGCGGCGCATCTATGTAGAACTGCTAACACAAACAGGCTAATACGCACAGGGTATCGCTCATGCATCACAGAAAACCTCCAACCACCGCAAAGCGCACCTTCCTTCCCATCTTCACCGTGCTCGTGCTACTTGCCACGAGCCTCATCCCTGCGTCCGCGCGGCAGGTGAACATCGCCACGCCCCAGGCGGCAGAGGAGTTGCCCCAGCCTATGTGGATCACCCCGCGTGGCGGCGAGCCGCTGTTTGTGGTCGGGGCCAATTACGAGGGGCCGGTGGACCGTGCCTGGCTGATGTGGGAGGACGACAAGTTCGACATTGGGCTGATCGAGCAGGACTTCTCGCGTGCCAGCGCCTTTGGCATCAACACCCTGCGCCTCTTCGTCCAGAAGCCCCTGCGCGACGACATCAACGCCGGAGACTTCTCCAAGCTGGACGCGGTCGTATCGCTCGCTCGCAAGCACGATCTTTACCTCATTGTCACCTTCACCGATTGGGCCGAGCCGGACCTCTCGAAGGCTGCCGCTCTGAACGGCAAGATAGCCGCGCACCTGGCGGAAGAGCCGTCAATACTGGCATACGACGTGAAGAACGAGCCGCAGTTCAGCGACGTTATTGGGGCTATCTACTCCAGTGTGAGCCTGACCGTGCCGTTGCAGGTGCCCGATACCGTTTCGACTTACGGCGAGCGCGTAACGCGACCCGACCTTGCAAGCTATCGGCAGAGCAGCGAGGGCCGTTCCGTCATCCCCGCCCGCATGAACGAGGACCAGGCTTATTCGGTAGCCAACTACTACAAGCTCTACCTGGAGTTGCTGAACGCCGGGGCAGCCTGGGTGCGGGACCACCCCAACACCACGACGCTGGACTATCTCGACTCGCCGGAAGCTGCTTCCTGGGCACCATACCTGCGCGCCGTGGACGAGACGCTGGGTGCCTGGGTCTCCTCACAGATCGCCAATGTGCGCGACGCGGACCCCAGCAGGCCCATCACTACGGGCTACAGCAACGTGGTCCTGGCGAAGATGCCGTCCAACCGCCAGCTTGACTTTCAGTCGGTCCACCGCTTCACCTCGCACGGCTACGCGGGCCTGAATGGCACCTTCCTGGTGCTGGAGAACCTGCGGCGCACCTTCGCGGGGCAGCCCGTGATGCTGGAAGAGTTCGGCTATCCGGGCGCGGTACGCAACGGCAGCGGCGTCACAGGCTACGACCCGCGCACCACGGCTAACCTTGAGAGCGCGGTGTGGGCCTACCTGTACAGCCGGGGCTTCGCGGGCGGGGCCAAGTGGATGCTCAACAACTTCCCGGCGGGCGACAATCCCGCCGAGAACTCCTACGGCCTGTTCGACAACGACGGCAGGCCCAAGCTCACGGCCTACGCCCTGCGCCACCTGTCGGACCTGTTCAGCAGGCACTCGCCGGGCACCTTCTCCGACTTCCGCTCGGAGGCATCGTCTGCGGTCAACTTCGCGTACAAGGCTCACGATGCGCTGGTGGCGGGCGGCAAGGTCTACACCAGCACCAACCTGACCTTCCAGGCTAACGCGCCCTCCCAGCTTGTGGTGGGCACCAGGGGCGGCACCATCACGTTGTTCGCCACCGACGTAGCCACCACCGAGTTGCACCTGCCAACCATATTCGGTATCGCCACGCAGGACCTCGGCAAGGTGCTGCTCACAGGTAACGACCCTGCCGGACGGCCTTCCGTGCCCTCGCAGCCCACGCTAAACGGCGACTGGCTCAAGATCAAGCTGGCACCGCTGTACAGCTATCGCCTCTCCGTTGTGCCCAGGGCCGTCGAGCAAGCGCCCGCGCAGGTGGACACAAATACGGTCTACTTCCCGGAGACCCGGCACAACCTGACGGGCGAGTTCCTCAAGTACTGGCAGGCGCACGGCGGGCTGTCAATCTTCGGCTACCCGCTGACCGAGGCGTTCACCGAAGGCGGCTACACAGTGCAGTACTTCGAGCGTAATCGCTTCGAGCTACACCCCGGGAACCAGCCGCCCTACAACGTGCTGCTGGGCAGGCTGGGGGCTGACCTCACCACCGGCCGCACCTTTGCCGCAGTCGCGCCCTTCGCGCCCTCCCCCGGCCACGTCTACTTCCCCGAGACCGGACACTCCCTGCATTTTGGCTTCCTCGGCTACTGGGAGCGCAACGGCGGCCTGGCGCAGTTCGGCTACCCCCTCTCCGAGGAAATCCGCGAGGTCAGCTCCACCGATGGCAAAGAGTACACCGTCCAATACTTCGAGCGCGCCCGCTTCGAGTACCACCCCGAGTACAAAGGCACCAACGCCGAAGTGCTGTTGGGGCTACTGGGAGTGGGTACCATGAAGGACAAGGGCTGGATACCGTAGGAATTTGGGAATTGGGAATTGGGATTTCGGATTTGCTTGGATACCTACTAAATCCGAATTCCGCAATCCCAATTCCCAAATCATTTACCTGCCGATATCGTAGTCAGCCACTCCAGGGGCATGCCTGTGGGGCTTCGGGTGGACAGGGGCACGTAGCCTAGTTCTAGGTCTTCCTTGAAGTCATCGAAGTAGCCGGACCACTCCTTGAGAATGTAGGCGGGCTTGCGGTCGAGGACGTAGCGGGGGTCCGCCTTGTCGTGTCCTGCCTCGCGGGTGCCCATGCCGGCGACTTGTAGGTGCCCTATGTGCAGGTCGTTCAGGCCGAACATGTCAACTGTCGGGCGCTGGCTGTAGTAGGCGATGGCCCCCGCGCCTTTGGCCGCCGTCACGGTCTCGGCCGACGTGTTGTCTCGCAGCCACAGTCCCGCCGAACCCCAGCGCTCCACGTAGGCGGCGTGCAGGCGCGTGGTCTCCATAGTGTAGCTATCCGGCTGCATTTGCCCCAACATGCTGCCGGAGTATGCGACCGCGCTCAGCCCCAGCAGCGCGTAAGTGGCTACCCGCAACGGGGAAGGGGAAGGCAGCCACGAGAGTAAGCGTTGCGTAACTCCCAGGCCCAGGAGCAGCATTGGGGCGATTACCGGCACCAGGAAGCGCCACCCCGGAAAGTGGTCGCCCCCAATCCATAGCACGTACCCGACCTGCAACACCAGGTACACCGCGAAGGCGGTAAGCACCCCACTCTTGCGCCAACCCATGGCGAATACCAGCACGCCTACTAGCCCAAATGCCACCGGGAGCCAGTTCTCGATCATAAAGAATTGCAGGTATCTCCAGCCGCGTTCCAGCACCTCCTGCGTGGCCGACCCGGTCTTGGCGTAGAAGGTGTTGGGCAGTGGATAGCCATAGTAGAATATCCGCCATATCTCGTGGGGCAGCACCACCGCCGTGTATGCCCCTGCGCTGTGCAGTAGCGGGGCAGCCCAGGCTCTGCGTGCGGCTATGTTCTGCACGCAGCAGACACCCACGAACACCACCGCGAGCAGCAGACCTTCCGGCCGAGTCAGGGTGGCGATGCCGAGCACTATCCCTGCCGTGACGTGAGCGCGCCAGGAGCCGCCTGGCGAGTGGTATAGGAGCACCGCCGCCAGCATGGCAAGCACGGCGAACAGCATCGATTCCATCCCGCTGCCGCGAGCGCCATACGTGACGAACGCGGAACTGCCCGCCAGCAGCACGCAGACCGCAGCGACCAGGAAGTACCGCTTGCCTGCGAGCCTTGACCCTACCAACCACACCAGCGAGAGCAGCGTCACGCTCAACGCCAGGTTCGCCAGCATGGACACGGTAGCTGGGTTCAGCCCCAGGCCAATGGAAGCGGCGGCCAGTACAGTCCAGAGGAAGTTAGTGTAGCCCTCCACCATCTCGCCGGGGTTGTATACCAGCCCCTGCCCATCTACGAGGTTCCAGGCGTAGCGGTAAGAAATATAGGCGTCATCCAGTTGCCACTCGCCCAGCAGCCGCCCCGCTAACACCACCCACATGCCGCAAACCGCGAGTACAAACCCCCATGCCGGGCGCTCCGGGGGCGCGAAGCATACGGCAGCGAGCCAGGCCAGGCCCATCAATGCGATTTCGAGCGCGAGGGGTAATTGGCGTGCTACATAGGTGCAATGCAGCGTCGCAAGCGTGAGGAGCAGGCCACTCCCGAACAGGAGCGCCCAGCGGCTACCCAGCCTGCGCATGGCGACCAGCACGAGGATAGCCCCTGAAATAGCCCAGGCGGCGGCCTCAAGTAGAGTTTCCAGGCGGCTCCGCTCGGGGCGTACCTCCATCCAATCAACCTGCACGCCCAGCGTGCGCCCGTCGTCGGGTGAGACGAACGTCTGGCTGGTAAGGTCCACCTGGACGTGAGCCGGGTCCAGGTACCGGTTGGGCAGTTTCTGGGTGTCCACCCGCACCGAGAAGACCTCAAGCTCCGGCGTGACGCTTACCACGTCCAACTCGCTCCCGTTGACAACGATCTTTACCGTCATGGGGTAGGCCCCCGCGTAGCCGGAAGCCGCCATGCGAATAGCCACGGTCGCGTGCCTACCCAGGTTGGACGCGTAAGGGAAGGTGATGCTGGCGTTCTGCCCCATCCACCTGTAGGTAAAGCCGTCGGGCGTGCTCTCCGCCGGATAGAACCCGTAGGCGGTAGTAGAAGGCACCAACAGCGCCTCATCGAGAACCGGCGGCGCTGTCATTTCCGCACGCGTGACGGCGGGTTGGATGCTGGCGCTCAGCACCAGGGGCGCACTGAACGACAGCACGAGAGCTACTATGAGGGGCAGCGCGAGGTGCAGCGAAATACCCGGCATTCTATAAGGGCGAATGCCGGGGCGCGCGAGAACGGGACCTGTAGAAGAATTCACACTTCAGACCCTCAAGGTAGCGCGATAACAGTGCTGCCGGTGCAATTATACCAGAATTAGCCGAGCCGTAAAGGGCGAATTATGGGAACACCCCACGTTGATTATTGGTGAGCACCCACGCACCGAATCATCTAGGGGCTATGTGCAAAGTGTAGAAACGAGCGGCCAAAGGTGGACCTTGTCATTCTGAGCGTAGTGAAGAATCTCGTCCTCCACCGAGATGTTACCCCTTTCTATTGCATCATAGCACCATAGGACGCTGTCGGCATAAGGAAAGGGGCTATTTGGGTGCTGTAGGACGAGATTCTTCGCTGCGCTCAGAATGACAAAGGGGATAGGATCCCGCACACTCAGCAGTTTGCAGAGAGGCCCTAGTCTACTGGGATGCAAAGGAGGCCCCGGTTCTCTGCGTGGGGCCTCTTTCATGGGTGCCTGGTCTGAAGCTAATTCAGGCGGACCGCGTTATCATCACTGGACCTCGTTCGCGGCCGGCGGACGACGCGCTGCAATTTGCCTTACCCAATCGCTCACTTGCGCAATCCCCACCGTCATGCACAGGACGAAGAAAACTTCGGCAGGCGCGCGGAACCGGGCGCTGCCCCAGAATATAAGCGCGATCAGTAGTGCGCTGCCGATGAACGCCACAACTATCTTGCTTTGCAGCGACTTGCGCCAGTGCAAGACGAGGCCAAGTAGGTACAACGGCCAGAAGATCAAGCCGAGCAGGGGCACCATGTTGCGGCTGCTGCGCGTTGACAATTCTATTTCCCAGAAGTTCAGTAGCTTTCCGAGCAGCAACATAGGTACCTTATCGGGTTGCGAGGTAATGAACCTCCAACCGTATTCGTACCCCTTCCGGTCTAGCAAGGCAGGGTCGTCCGAGGGTAGGCTACTATACTCGGGAAAGTCGGGCAGCTTGTCATAATCTCGAAAGGAAACGTAGCGGCCCCAATGCTCGCCCGGTTGGGAGGTCACTTCATTGTTGCTGATCCAGAACACGAAACCCCCGCCTGACGCCTCGACGCCCGCGGTCAACGGTACGAACCTCTCCACCAGCAGCCAGTTACGCACCGTCCAGAAAGACATCAGGGTGAGCAGGCTGAGTACGAGAAACAGGAAGTGGCTGTAGGGGAACTTCCTGCTGCGCCCGTAGATGAAGTACCAGAGGAGCGCCCCCGCTACCAGGAGCACCGTGCCGGGGTGGGTCAGTATGGCGAGGGCGGCCACTATCCCCGCCAGTTGTGCCCGCAGGAGAGTCGATTCGCGGCCGACCAGGAGCACGCCCAGCAGGCTCACCAGGGGAATCTGGAGGTTTTCCGATACCATAAACTGCGGCCAGAATATATTGAAGGGGTTGATGGCAAAGAGCGCGGCCGCCGCAAGGCCGACCCGCTGCCCCCACAATTGCTTGCCAAGCTGGTACGCGAGCAGCACGCAGAGCGCGCTAAGTACGCTGTTAAGCAAGCGGCCCGCTATAAGGGAGGGTCCGGTGACGAGGTATAGCAGGGCCAGCAGCGCCGGGTAGCCGGGCATGCGGTTGATTACGTCGGCACCGTCGAGTGAAAAGCCTCGGCCCGCCGCCAGACTCTCGGCCAGACCCTGGAACTGCAACTCGTCACCGACGATGGGCGCGAACAGCGAGCCGTCAACAAGCATCAGGCCGACGCGTATCAGCCACGCGGCTATCGTGATGGCATACAGTAGGGACCTGGGCGAGGTGGTGAAAGGCCCAACCTGCACGCTGTCGGAAGTTGTTTCGACTGTGGGAAGGTCTGTGTTGGGTGTTTGCTTGGACTGGAGCACGCTCTAGATTGTACTGGAACAGCACTTAGCAGTAGAGTTGATTCCACACATGAAAAAAGCCTCCCATTGCTAGGAGGCCCCGGTGGGGTGGCTGACCGGACTCGAACCGGCAACATCTTCATCCACAGTGAAGCGCTCTGCCATTGAACTACAGCCACCACAACGATTTCGGATCTTAGATGCCGCTTTTATACCACATAGCGTAGGACAAAATCAAGAATCCAAGACCTAAAATCGGTAGAGTTGGTAGGGGACATTCCGTGCTAATAAGCCGAGTTTTGTACTGGTGACCATCTCTCTCAGGCCCTCGCGGACCCGGCTACCTCGTCGCCTTGGTAGCTGCTCTCACTTCCGACCGGCTTGGCGAGCCACCTCTCGCGCCATGCATAGCACGACGCCGCGGTCGATTCGGAGATTGCTGCAGGGAGGATTGCCCTTTTCACCCCACTCCGGAGAGTGGTATCGTCTCTGTTGCTCTCACCTTCAAAGAAGGTGCCCATCTGGACTGTCAGGACCCACGACCGGCCCCACCCACGCTTTCACGTGGCACCCCGCTCTATGCAGCTCGGACTTTCCTCTACACTCGCGTGCAGCGGTCACTGGCACATCATGCCTTGCCCAACTCTGTTGTCGTGTTTGGTTTGTTAAGGTAGCCACCGTTTACACGGGGCGTCTCACATACAATTATACCATAGGGCGCGCGCTTCCGCCACTCCCTGCTCGCAAGTTGAATGGCGGGACACGTCCGATGTCGGGAAGCGCAGTCCGACGGCTAAAGCGTACCTTGGAGCCGACTCCACGGGCCAGGGCTATTTCGTCTCAGGCGGACGGCGCTTGGCGTTCTGTTCGCTCCGGGTCATCCAGCGGCAATTCTCAGGGCAGTAATCTCCGTTGGGATCGAGCCTGCCCAGCCCGTGCTTCGGCCCCGGACGCGGCCCCATGTCAGCCAGAAAGCTCTCGAAGTTGTTCCGCCAACGGTCGCACACTTTGATGCCTCTGCCTCCGTAGTATGCGTAACCACCCGCCGTGGGAATGTAGCACCGGGCTTTCATCGATAGCCATGCCGTGTATTCGGGGGTGCCCACGGCGGGAGCGCGGTACTTGTACGACCGGCTGCCTTTCGTTGGGCCTTCGTTACCTGGGCTATCTTCGCTGCTTCCCCTGTTTTCGCTTTCCACCCCTCTGGCCGCTCTCTTGTCCCGAGCCTGCTTGTTCATGCGCTCGACGTAGGCTTTGCCGGTGGGGGTGCTGCGCCACTCCATCTTCCTGTCGTGGAGTTGTCGCTTTTTCTCAGGGGACATGCTGCTGTACCACTGCCTCTGGTACAGGCGCACGCACGACTTGCACACGCCACTCAAGCCGTCTTTGCTCTTGGCGTCCCGGCTGAACTCCGCTAGCGGTTTAGTCTCCTCGCACTTCCCGCAAACCTTGGTGTCTCGTGGGGGAGCGTCACGTGTTGCAGGGTCTACTTCCATATTTGCATAATACGCTCTAGTGTTTCACTTTCGCGGGAGAGTGGAGGCGTGTGGGTGCAACATTACCGGAACCCCATGTGAGTTATGGAGCAGGTCTATGGGCCGACCCACCATTGCCTGGACCCTCGAAGTCGGGTTGGAATGTTTGTTTGCGTGTCGGGGAGGCGCATCAAAAAGGCCCCGAGCATACACCAGGAGCCTCTTCAATGCGTATGAAATTAGTTCCGGGGCAGGGATTCGAACCCCAACCTACTGATCCAAAGTCAGCTGTCCTACCGTTAGACGACCCCGGAACGCAGTGCGACCTTAATTATAATTATAGCCGAAACCGGCACGGCAGTCAAAGCGTGCGGTGGTTATGGTGGACTATCTCTCAGACGTGATCAAGGCGGGCGAGTGGGCAACCATGCCTCCCCAGGAAGTTTACGGTCAGGCCGAGTTGTAGGCGGTGGATGACGAGTTCAAGTAGCAAACACGTAGAGGGGCGGCAGGGGCTTGGTAAGCACCTCCTGCCGCCCCTCTAAACGTGTCGTTATTCTGCGGCGCTGGCGGTGGGCGTCGGAGGCATGGCACGGCGGGCGCGGCGGAGGAAGAGGGCGGCGAGCATGCCCAGGGGCAGCAGCCACCACAGGTACACTACTACCGTTATCACCAGCGTGCCGACGTTCGCCAGCAGTTGTAGCGAGGATTCCCAGGCCTCACCCGCTATCCTTACCGGGTCCCAGGCTTCGGCCACTTGCGGGGCAGGCTCCACCGTTACTGCCTCAGGGTAGAGGCTTACCGTGATGGTGGACATCTCGGCGCGCTTGCCCAGGTAGTTGACCCGGCCCTGTATGCGCTCGATTTCTCCCTGGATGCCGCGAAGCTCCCGGTCCAGGCTGAGGATGTCGCCTATCGCTTCCGCGCGGTTCATCAGTTCGAGGATGCGCGACTCGGTGGCCCGCAGGTTGCGCAACTGCGAGTTGAGGTCGGTGAACTCCTCCGTCACGTCGCTGCTGGTGACGTTCTCGTTGAGCACCTTGATGCCTAACGTGCGGAGTTGCGACATCGCACCGTCAAACTGGGCGGCGGGCACCTGCACGGTCATGGTGCCCACAGTGTAATCGCCTTCCTGGCGGCTCTCGGACCCGGTAACATATCCCGCGTGGCCGCCTACCACGCTGCGTATAGAGTCCATGCTGGCGGATACATCCTTCACCCGCAGTTGCAGCGTGGCGGTCCTGATGATCATGCGGTCCCAGCTCTGCGTTTCTTGCTCCGTTGTAGTCGAGCCTGGCGGTGCTTTAGCAGCCTCGTTGGAGGTCTCTTCGCCCGGTGCGAACTTGTTGGAGATACTGATATCTTCCCCCTGGGGTTCTGTCGGTCCGCCAAGCGGTGGCAGAGACATTGCTCTGCGACCGACATACAAGCTGCTGGCTGCCACCGCAACCACCAGGACCCCAACCAACAGGAGGGCAAACACCACTCCACCCGGGGGCCGATTACGCACCTCGTGGGTCTGCTTGCCCATATTACCCCGGCGCTGCGGCACCAGCCCCATAATTCGTCCCAACCAGTTAGGTCCGTTCATGGTACGCCTCCCGATACCTGGCTAAAGTCTGTAGTCACCTCGCACATCATTGCGTGCAAGTAAGTGACGGTAGGAGGCGCGACTTTGTTCCAGTCCTTTTTGTGAAACGCCAAGACGCGGAGACGCCAAGGACCACGCCAAGGTTAAGGGATAGTTATTCAAACAAGAGGAGCAGGGTACGTTACTTCGTACCCTGCTCCTCTTACTACTTACTCAACCTCTATATTCTTGGCGTGGTCCTTGGCGTCTCCGCGTCTTGGCGTTTAGAATTATTCGCTACGCGAGTCTCGCCAGTCTTCGATCATCTCGGCGTGCTCTTCGTCGTGGTTGGTGGAGACGGAGATGCAGGCAGCGATTGATAGCTCGGCGTGCTCGTCGCCTGGGGCGGGGGCGAAGAGGGCGTTGTTGTCCACCTCGCACAATGCCTCCACCATCTCCTCGCGGGCGGCGAATAGCTCCGTGATGACCTCTTGCAGGTCCAGGTCCTTCAGCCGCTCGTGGTGCTCGTGGTTGAACGCCTCGTTAGCCTCTTCGTCCAGGTCTAGCAGGGCGGGGCGCTCGCCACGGAGCATCATGCGGTACGCCTCGGTCTGCGCGCGGTCCCAGGCAGCTACATGCGCCAGGATGTCGCGTATTGACCAGTCGCCCGCCACGCCCGGCTCAAGCATCTCCTCGTCGGTGAGGCCCGCGTAGGAGTTAATCAGCCGCTCGCGCGCCTCTTGTAGCTGTCCGGCCAGCATCTGCCGCCGGGCTGTCGCGAAGAAGTCCAACGGGCTACTCGCCTACCTGCACGATAACGGCATCACCCTGCGCGGTGCCGGAGCATATCGCCGCCATACCGATGCCGCCGCCGCGCCTCTGCAATTCGTAGATGAGCGTGAGCAGGATGCGGGCACCGGACGCGCCTATCGGGTGGCCCAAAGCGACCGCGCCGCCGTTCACGTTCACCTTGTCCTCGGAGATACCCAGCTTGGCCGCGCTGATGAGGGTAACGCTGGCGAACGCCTCGTTTATCTCCACCAGGTCCAGGTCGTCCACGGTCATGCCCAGCTTCTTGAGGGCGTTCTGCCCGGCCATCGCGGGCACGTAAGCCAGGTAAGGGGTGTCCCAGGCGGCCTCGCCGTAGCCGAGGATGCGGGCGAGGGGCTTCAAGCCGTGGGCTTTGGCGTAGTCGGAGGAGGCGATTATCATGGCAGCCGCGCCGTCGTTGATGCCGGGAGCGTTGCCCGCCGTGACGGTACCTTTCTCATCGAACACCGGCTTGAGCTTCGCCAGGGCCTCCATCGAGGTATCGCGGCGGGGCATCTCGTCGGTGTCCACCACGGTGTCGCCCTTCTTGCCGGGGATGGTTACGGGGGCGATCTCCTGCGCGAAGATGCCGTTGTCGATGGCGGCGAGGGCGCGCTGGTGCGAGCGTAGCGCCCAGGCGTCCTGCTGCTCGCGGCTGCACTCTTCCTCGGCGGCCACCTGCGAACCGTGGGTGCCCATGTGCACCTTCATCAGCGGGTCGGTCAGGCCGTCGTGCAGGATGGCGTCGCGCAACTCGCCATGCCCCATGCGCAGGCCCCAGCGCGCCCCGAACGAGTAGAACGGGGCGTTGGACATGCTCTCCATGCCGCCCGCGACAATGAGGCTGTGGCGCCCCAATCGAACCAGGTCGTTGGCAAGCTCGATTGAGCGAATGCCGCTGCCGCAGACGCGGTTCACCATGTCGGAAGTGACCTCGCGGCCAAGCCCCGCCGCGAACGCCGCCTGCCGCGAGGGAATCATGCCCAGGCCGCCTTGCAGCACGCAGCCCATGATGTTGTGGGTAACGTCGTTGGTGTCGATGCCGGCGCGGCTCATCGCCTCCCGCATGACGTGCGCACCGAGTTCCACCGCGCCCACGGGTGCCAGCGAACCGCCGAACTTGCCGAACGGAGTGCGCGCCCCCGCCAGTATCACCGGGTTGTTATTGTTGCTTGCCATCTATCTTGCCTCCTATATTGCCGTAACAGCGGCGTTGCGGCGGTCTCCTTGTTTCTATACTCTACAATGCCCCGGTTACATTCTAGTTGCCAGGCGTGGGGGTGGCACCTTCCTCCGTCTTCATAGGGAAGGGGAAGGGGTAGTGCAGCGCGCTTATCGGGTCGTATGCGTCCTTGCGGTCGTAGCCGACGGCGGGTGGGGGCGGACAGCGGTACGGCCTGTCCTGCCTGTAGCCCAGCGCGTACTCGCCCTGCATGACCGTGTGCACTTCGCGGGTGCCCTCGTAGATGACCGCTCCCCGCGCGTTGCGCAGGTACCGCTCCACCGGGTATTCGGAAGAATAGCCATACGCGCCGTGGATCTCAATCGCGTCGTTGGCGCTCTCGAAAGCCACGTTGCAGGCGTGCCACTTCGCTAGCGAGGTCTCGCGGGTGGTCTTCATGCCGTGGTTCTTCATCCAGCCGACTCGATGGCACAGGAGCCGCGAGGTCTCTATCCCAACGACCATCTTGGCGATCATCTGCTGCACGAGCTGGAACTTGCCCACAGGGCGGTTGAAGGCGTGGCGCTCGTTGGCGTACTTGACCGAGGCATCGAGGCAAGCCTGCGCCAGCCCAACCGCGCCCGTAGCCACCGTGAAGCGGCCCCAGTCGAGCGCGGACATGGCGATCTGGAAGCCCTCGCCCTCCTCGCCCACGCGATTGGCCGCGGGCACCCGCACGTCCTGCATGATGATCTCGCCCGTGTTGCCCGCACGCACGCCAAGCTTGCCGTGTATCGTGCCGGTGCTGAGGCCCTCCATGCCGCGCTCCAGGATGAAGGCGGCCATGCCGTGGTGCTTCTTGGAGCGGTCGAGGGAGGCGAAGACGAGGAAGTGATCGGCCACGTCGGCCAGGCTGATCCAGATTTTGGAGCCGTTGAGGATGTAATGGTCGCCGTCTCTGAGGGCGGTGGTGGCGATGTTGCCAGCGTCGGAACCTGCCCCCGGCTCGGTCAGTCCGAAGGTGGCGAGCTTTTCGCCCCGCGCCTGCGGCACGAGGTACTTCTGCTTCTGCTCCTCGGTGCCCCACTGCAACAGCGACAGCGAGTTGAGGCCGACGTGCACGCTCTGTATAACGCGAAACGCGGTCTCGGCCCGCTCTATCTCCTCGCAGATGAGGCCGAAGGAGATGTAGTCGAACCCGGAGCCGCCGTACTCTTCGGGGATGGGGCCGCCCAATAGCCCAAGCGGGCCCATTTTCTTGAGCGCGTCCCAGTTGATCTTGCCCTCTTCGTCGTGCTCGCGGGCGTAGGGCGCGATCTCGTTCTGAGCAAAGTCGAACGTCAGTTGCTGGACCGCTCGTTGCTCCTCGTTGAGAATAAAATCCATTCCAAAAAGCTCCTCGTCATTGAGTGAGTAGGTGGTAGTGTGGGTGGAAAGATGCAAGCTCGCATCATCAGCTATTTTAGGCCGCAGTCACCCAGACTATCAGCAAGTCAGTTTATCATAGGGGTATGGGGCTGTCAAACGCGAGGAGAGACGGAACCGCCAAGACGCCAAGGACGCCAAGAATATTATTCACCGCAGAGGCGCAGAGGTAACGCTGAGATTGTTATTGTTTGCGTATAGGGCAAGCGCAGCATCTTGCAGTAGATTGTCCCCCTACAAAGAATGCCCTCTTCTATTCTCGGCGTACCCTCCGCGTCCTCTGCGCCTCTGCGGTGCAATCAACTAATATCCTTGGCGCGCTCTTGGCGTCCTTGGCGTCTTGGCGGTTCCGTCTTGTTCCTCCTGTGGTAAAATGTGTCGAGTCCGCCCACCACCGCCACAGGAGAAAGTGCATGCCACCACGCATCCCCCTGACCAACCCCGAGGAAGTCCCACCCGACGTGAAGGCGGTGTTCAACAGCATAGAAAGCTATCAAGTGAGACCCTGACAGTCCTTTTTCTTATCCAAGGAACTTGTAGCCATTAAGGATCACTATAAGCATTAATGGGTTGGTGCTCTAAATTCTGGGTTGCTCTTGTAGTATCTGTATAGCTTTCCAAGCAGGTGTAATAATGGCTTGTCGCCCCAGGGCAGGTTCAGCGATCAATTCCCCCATCAGGATACCTACCAGTCGTCCAGCCTCATCCACTATAGGCGCTCCGCTTGACCCTGGATAACCTTTAAGATCAGCTAACACTACGTCGTTGATCCTAGTGGGCGCTCTCTTATTTCCTCCAATATCAGAACTGGCATGCGTTGTTGAAACGATGCTTCCTACATTCCACATCCAGGCATGAGATCCACCATCGTAAAGGTAGGCAGACACTTTTTGTCCCGCGAATGGTTGTGTGATATTGGAGGGGGCAAGGAAGCGTAAGTTGTTGGTAATGTTGGCAACCCTCAGTAATGCTGTGTCAGTTTCACTGCTGGATCGTTCTACATGGGCTTGGTAAATTTGTCCCATCCAGTCTACGGCAACGGTCTGCTCATTGCTGACTACGTAGTACGGAACGATGACAGCCCCATCTGCTGATACGAAGAACCCCAACGCCTTGTGGCTGTGATCTTCGTGGAGGATCCTTACAATTGTGTGACGAATGTCTGGTTGCCGCACAGTAGAAGGTGAGGCCGAGAACTGCTCAGGACTCTCGGGCTTGCGCAACTTTAGCATCTGTACAAAAGCGTCCTGGACATTATCTACTCCAAGTTTCCTTGTCGCTTCTTGTAGTAGAACATCGACTCGTGATGGAGTTAGATGTAGCCGTTCAGCGATCACCTCTAAATTGTCGGTCGTAACTGCTAGCTGAATGGCCTGCACTTCGATCGTACTCATGGTCACCCCATTGTTTAGAACGATAGCTCTGTCACCGAACTGAATCGTCGCACGCACACCCGCGTCTGCGGATTCTGACGAGCCGGGCGCTAGCCTGTTCTGGGATTCGAGTCTTTCGATACGTGCGACGATCAAGTTGAGCACCTGAAATGTAGGATCGTCTACGCTGTTACGATTTTCTAATAGAAGGAGGAGATTCCGGAGATCCATGGTTGCAACGGCATCATGATCAAGTACAGACTGCATTCCTGACTTGCCTCGGCTCTCCATTCGGTATTGTTTCCACACCTGAGGCGCGACCGCGGCAGCCGAAACGAGAGTTAAACCTATCACCGCCCACACATACCAGAGGAAAACGATGTCGGGCCCCATGTTACGCCTCCGTCCCCAATTTGCACACGGCGCTGGCACCCACGGCGGATGCAAATACCCACAGCGAACCATTTACCAACAAACCCGTTTCTACAGGGCTACCAGAGAGTTCTAATGCCTTAATATATCCAAAGACTCCCGCAGTTAGGACTACTATCATCAAACAGATAAAGGCCGAAAACAGTCCAGCCGCTCGAAAACGGGGTCTAGCCCGGAGGCCCAAGAGCTCAGCTGCACCATCTGCCGAAACCGCTAGGGCAGACAGCAATAGTTCTCCCTTCCCAAAAACCTCGGATGTGGTTACTGATCTCCCACCGAGGGCTTGGAATATGGCGATTAACGCAAAAGGGATGATCCCCATTACAATCGTAAATCCTAGCCATCTCAGTATCTTTTCCGAACGTGACATGCACAATACTCCACATGACATTGGATGTCCATTCAGTATATATCTAGTTGTCAACGTGAAGACTCTCCAAGTCTACCTCCTCCTGTGGTAAAATGGGCCGAGTCCGTCCACCCCGCATAGGAGAAAGTGCATGCCACCACGCATTCCCGTGACCGACCCGGAGGAAGTCCCACCCGACGTGAAGGCGGTGTTCGACCGCTTTATGAGGGTGCGGGGCAACATCCCCAACATGTTCCGCACGGTGGCGCGCCGCCCTGAGATCATGCTGACGATGGAGGCGCACATGAACGCCGTGTTCAACAAGGGCACGGTGGAGTTCGCGCTGAAGGAGATGTGCGCCGTCCGCACCAGCGCCAACAACAAGTGCGCCTATTGAATGGCCTCCCATACTGCCGCGTTGCGGCGGGTGAACGTGCCGGAGGAGAAAATAGCCGCGCTCAAGGTGTCGATACTGGATAAGTCGCTGTTCACCGAGCGGGAGCTTGCGGCCCTGGAGCTTGCGGACCGGGTAGCCGAGTCGGGGCACGCGGTGAGTGACGAGCTGTGGGAGCGGCTGCTGCAACATTTCGAGCGGGACGAGATTATTGAGCTTGTGTTGGTGTGCGGGCTGTTCAACTATTTCAACCGCGTGAACGACGCGTTGCGCATGGAGATAACCCGGTAAGGATGGCGCGGAGTATGGCCGGTACGTTGCTGTTGACGGGGTTTGAGCCGTTCGGGGCGTGGGATGTGAACCCCTCCTGGGAGGTGACGCGCAGGCTGGACGATGAGAGCATAGGCAGCTTGCGTGTGGTGGGCCGCCGCCTCCCGGTAAGCTGGGAGGGCACGTGGCGGGCGCTCAAGGACTACATCGAGGAGGTCAATCCCGGCGCTATCCTCATGCTGGGCCTGGCGAACAAGCGGGCCTACATCTCAGTCGAGTCGCGTGGGCTGAACAAGTGCAGCCAGACCGCCGACAACGAGGGCAAACAGGCCCCTGGCGCGCTCATTCACGAGCAGGGTGACGAAGCTATCTCCAGCACGCTCCCGGTCGAGGCCATGGTCAAGAGCATAGAGGCGCTGGGCCTGCCTGTGCTGGTGTCGGACGACGCGGGCGGCTACCTGTGCAACTTCGCCATCTACAAGTCCCTCGCCTGGGCCAGGGAGGAGCGGCCTGACCTGCCCATCGGCTTCATCCACGTGCCCAACCTGATAGGTGTCGCGGAAGAGGGCGGCCTCAGCCTGGAAGAGATGGGCAGCGCGGTCACGGCGGCTATCATGGCGATAGCGGAGTCGTTGCAGAGGCGTGCGGTGTCGGTAGGACCTTAGTATCGTTAGAGGGGACGCCCGTCGATTGAAATCGAGGGCTACACTTTGCAAAGTCCCCCTTCGGGGACTAAGACACCTTGCAAGGCCCACTCAGGTTCTTCAAAGTGAATCAGTCTGCCGCAGGGCAGACTTC
>DASVRN010000275.1:0-6795 GCA_036388595.1 Chloroflexia bacterium | reverse complement strand
GCCAATGTGGACGCCCCGTAAAGCAGCGCCCACCCCCAGCGTGGTTCCCGGTAGAAGGAGAGTAGGGCATAGTAGGAGAGGGTCACCAGCAGGAAGGTCAGAGCGTACTGCCGCGCCTCCTGCGAGTACCACACGTGAAGCGGGGAAAGTGATACGACCGCACTCGCCACGAGTCCCGCCCAGGGGTTGAACAGCTTACGGCCCAGGACGTAAACCAGCGGGATTGTCAGCGTGCCCGCGATGACGCTCAACAGCCGCCCCGCGCTAACCTCCGGGGCCAGTATGGTCGCCAGCTTGACGAGCGCGTAGTAGAGGGGTGGGTGCGGGTCGTACGCGCCGCGCAGCCCCAGCACCTGGTCCCAGGGCATCCGCGCGAACATGACGGTGAAGCCTTCGTCCAACCACAAGCTCAGCCTGTCGTAGCCGTAGAAACGAAGCAATCCGCCGAGCAGCGCCATGGCCCACACCAACCGCCCCGGCACCAGCCAAGAAGCAACAGCCACACGCGACTGAATAGCGGCGGAAGTGTTGGTCTTGGGGGCAACTGCTGATTCGGTGTTCGACATGGGGATCGATGTCAGGGGGCAAGATGCATCTTGCCCCCTGTATAGCGTACGCCACGAACAGGCACGACGATAACAGCCTCCATTATATTACGAACGAGGCGTGAGTGTACGTCAAACGCGTGAGAGCATAGAAGCCATGTCATAATGGGCAGCCCCGAAAGAGGAGATGAGCACATGAGGTAGTCTCTGTCAGTCTGAGTACCTAGCAAACGAAGGAATGTCAGCCAATATAGACACATATGGTGCCATGCGACGCCCCGCGATTGAAATCGGGGGCTACACTCTGCGAAGTCCCTGCGGGACTGCCCATATGCAGGAGGGACGCTTTCGAGAGAATAGGTAGAGAGGGTGAAGGGTGGGTAGAGGAGTCCCCTTGTGGGACTTCGCAGAGTGTAGCCCTCGATTTCAATCGAGGGGTGTCGCCTGGCACCACACGTGGCTTCATGTGGCTTCTCACACGCATGTAGCCACATTGGTTGATATTCCTTTGTTAGCGCGGTACTGAGCGTAGCGAAGAATCTCGTCCTACACCGGGATGTTTCCTCTTTCTTACGGTGCTGTGATGCTGAAGGAAAGGTGATATTTGGGCGGTGAAGGACGAGATTCTTCACTGCGTTCAGAATGACAAAGGCGGGGTCTGGTCCCAAAATTCGATGGCCTGACTACCCACCTGATTCTTCGCTGCGCTCAGTACCTAGCTAACGAAGGAAAGTCAGCTAATAGAGACACACATGGTGCGAGGCGACGCCCCGCGATTGAAATCGGGGGCTACACAGTGCAAAGTCCCTGCGGGACTGGCCTTGTGCAGGAGGGCCACTCTTGTGAGAGTAGAGAGTAGGAGGGTAGAGGGGTAGAGGAGTAGAGGGGTAGAGGAGTCCCCTTGTGGGACTTCGCAAGGTGTAGCCCCCGATTTCAATCGCGGGGCGTCGCCTCGCACCACTGGCACCATATGTAGCTTCTCACACGCACGTAGCCCTATTAGCTGACATTCCTTCATTAGCATGGTACTCAGAATGACAAGGAGAGGCAATCTGCTCATCTCCTCACGCGAATGTGTGAGATGGCTTCTAACCGACTCTCCGCAAGGCAAGCAATCGCTATCACTAACACCGATGTGCCAACGAGAAGCCGGAGGATTGGACTATTCCTCTGCGGAAAGGAGGGGCAATTTCAAGCTTGTGCTATAATGGCGCTCACCACCTGCCATACAGAGGCACATTCTTGCTCTAACCTTATGTGTGGTGTCACCAACGCTTGCGCCCCACGCTGGGCGATCCATCCTATATGAATGATCCCACCACCGACATAGCTACCAACGAAAGTAACACCGACCCTGTTGCCCGCTTACCGGAGCAGCCATTCCCCCCTGCCTCAAACGATGCGATGGGGCCTGCGCGCGGCCTGGAAACACTCAAGATGTACGCGCAGGTGCTGGAAAGCATGGTGGAGGGTGTCAGCTTGTCGGACGAAGAGGGGGTGATCTGCTACACCAACCCCGCCGAGGACAGGATGTTCGGCTACGAGCCGGGGGAGTTGGTCGGCCAGCACGTAAGCGTGCAGAACACGTACATGCCGGAAGAGAACCTGCGCATCGTCAATGAGGTCATCGAGCAGCTCAAGGCAAGGGGCTACTGGTCTGGGGAGTTCAGCAATCGCAAGAAGGATGGCACCCCGTTTGTCACGTTCGCCCGCATCACCAGCATAGAAGCGGAAGACCGGCACTACTGGGTGTGCGTGCAGGAGGATATCACCGAGCGCAAGCAAGCCGATGAGGCCCTCAAGAGGTCCAGCGCGCAGTTCGAGGTAATCTTGCGGGGGATTGCCGATGGGATCACCGTCCAGGACCGCACCGGGCGGCTCATCTACGCCAACGATGCCGCCGTAAAGGTGCTGGGCTACTCGACGCAGACGGAACTCCTTGCGACCCCTCCCGCCGACCTGCTGAGCAAGTTCGAGTTGCTGGACGAATCGGGGCAAATGATGTCGCCAGGCAGACTACCGGGTCGCCACGCCCTAGCGGGGGAGGAAAGCCCCGAAATTACGGTAGGTTGGCGGCTGAAGTCCACAGGCGAGGTCCATTGGTCGGTGGTCAAGGCGACCCCGGTCAGGGACGAGCATGGTGAGGTGCAGTTCGCTATAAACATATTCAGGGACATAACCGCGCGCAAGCAGGCCGAGGAGGCGTTGAAGCAGAGCGAGCGCGAGGCCGAGGCCGCCCGCCAGAACCTGTATAACCTGTTCATGGAGGCCCCGGCCCTGATAGGCATCCTGCGTGGGCGGGAAGGGGTGGTCGAACTCTTCAACCCGCTTTTCAGGAAGTTGTGGGGAGAGCGCGACGTCATGGGCAAACCGATGCGCGAGGCTTTCTACGAGCTTGAGGGGCAGGGCTGGTTCGAGTTCCTGGAGCAGGTGTACGACACTGGGGAGCCGGTCTTCGGGCGAGAATACCCTGCCATGTTCGACAGGGATAACGATGGCAACCTGGAACAAGTCTATTTCAACTTTGTATACCAGGCGGTCCACAACGCGCAGGGGGAAATAGATGGCGTGGCTATCTTCGGGGTGGAGGTAACCGACCAGGTGCTGGCGCGCAAAAGGGCCGAGGAGGCGGTGGAGTTGAGGGACGATTTCCTCTCGGTGGCCTCTCACGAATTGAAGACCCCTATAACCGCCATCAAGGGGTACGCGCAGGTCCTGAGCCGCACCCCACAACTGGCCGCGTTGGGCAACGACCGGGTCACGCGCAGCCTGAATTCGATTGTCAGCCAGGCGGACCGAATGTCGCTGCTGGTCAATGAGATGCTAGATATTTCGCGGATAGAGAGCGGGCATCTTCAGCTTACGCTGGAGCCTGTGGACCTGGTAGCCATGTCCGAGGAAGTGGTGTCCCAGATGCAGATACTGAGCGAGCAGCACGCAATCCATGTGAGCGCCACCGAGGGGCCTATCGTTACGGCGGCCGACAGGGAGCGGATAGGTCAGGTGCTGATCAACCTGCTGGAGAACGCCCTCAAGTATTCGCCGTCCGGGGGCGACATAGAGGTCAATATCGCTCGCGAGCAAGACCGCGCGGTCGTGTCGGTATCCGACAGGGGCATTGGCATCCCCGCCGACGAGATAGAGTACCTGTTCCAGCGCTACTACCGCGCCCCGAACGCTTCATCCCGCAACTACGGCGGCCTGGGATTGGGGCTGTATATCAGCCAGGAAATAGTGAAGCAGCACGGCGGGAGCATCTGGGCGCAAAGCAACGTGGGGGAAGGCTCGACTTTCTTTTTCGCGCTGCCCCTGACACCCCTTGTGCCTGCGACACCCGACATGTAGCTGCGGTACCAGGCAACTCCCATACGCCTGTGCGACTTGCAAAGTAGGAGGACACATTGGCCTTCAATACAGGTAAGAGACTCGTCGCAGCCATCGTGCTCGTGTTGCTGCTCCCGGTAATACAAGGGGCACCGCTCGCCGGTAAAGCCGGCGCGCAGGAAACGACGCGCACTTTCCCGGAGACCGGCAAGACCGTCAAGGGCCGCTTCCTCCAGTACTGGAATACACAGGGCGGGTTGGCGCAACAGGGCTACCCCATCTCGGAGGAGATGCAGGAGAAGAGCGACACAGACGGTAAGACTTACATGGTGCAGTACTTCCAGCGGGCGGTGTTCGAGTTGCACGCGGAGAACGCAGCCCCTAACGACGTGCTGCTGTCGCTGTTGGGCGCATTCGAGTACGGGCGCAAGTACCCAAGCGGCGCGCCCGGCCAACAACCCAACAACGATCCAGGCTCCATGCTATTCTCCGCGACGGGTAAGCGGGTGGGCGGGCGCTTCCTTCAATACTGGCAACAAAACGGCGGCCTGGCACAGCAGGGCTATCCGCTCTCCGATGAGTTCGTGGAGAAGTCTCCCCTGGATGGCAAGGAGTACCGAGTGCAGTACTTCGAGCGCGCGGTCTTCGAGCACCACCCGGAGAACCAGCCCCCGAATGACGTGCTGCTGTCGCTGCTTGGCACCTTCCGCTATGGGGCTAAGTACCAGTCGCCGGCCCCGGCTGCGCCGACGCAGACGCCCGTGCCGGCACCCGGCCCCACGCAGGCGGCAGGGCCGGACTGTACGGGCATACCTGCCGGGCAGAACGTCACGGTCAAGCCTCCGTGCGCCGAAGCAGGCTCCACATTCTATTTTGCGGGTTCGGGATTCGTACCGGGAGAACCTGTAGGAGCTTATGTGACGCTACCTAATGGCCGGGTGTACGGTACCGATTTCACGGACCCCGCCGGAGCAAAGGGAGAGATGGACGCGTTCTTCATCAATACCCTCAGGGGCGACACACCCGGCGTATGGACGGTGACGATGGAGGGCTTGAGATCGGGCCGCAAAAGCCTCGGCTACTTTAAGGTGACGCCGCCTGCGGAAATCGATTGCTCTGGTCTGCCGGCCAACGTGGACGGCAGCGTCACCCCACAGTGCGGGGCCGCCGGTTCCACGTTCACGTTCGAGGCCTGGGGTTTCGCACAGGGCGGGGAAATCGTGAGCAGATTCTACACGTCACCTACTGGCGCTGTATACACCGAGCCGGAGCGCAGCCTGACAGGTTCCAGTAGTGAGGGACGCATCACCGGCATGAAGTTAGTCCCTGTAAAGGAGCTGGAGCGCGGCTTGTGGACCGCTACCTTTGAAGGCAAGAAGTCGCACAAGAGATCGATTGTCTACTTCAGGATACACTCTCCATGATGATGGGCCGGTAGAAACTCAGCAATTTAGAGCTTATTTCAAAATCACTGTAGGGGCAGGCCCCCGTGCCTGCCCTGGTGCTAATCTCCAACAAGGGCAGGCACGGGGGCCTGCCCCTACAACCTTTACCTTCTAGCTTTTGAAATGAGTTTTTAATAGCACGCCCGGCATCTCACGGAGAGGTGCCGGGCGTACATCATTACATCCGAGTCCCGTTAGTAATCGAGGGCAGCCTCTTCATCTAATTGGAGATCGGAGTCGAGCATCAGGTCGGAGCCGATTAGCCTGCCTATGTTGATGCGCTGAAAATCGAGCTTGAGCCGCCCGGCTATGAACTCGATTACCTCGTTGTTCGTCCAGTAGCCCGTGTGAGCCTTGCCCGGGTTGGCCCCGGTCTGCACCACGATGTCTTCCAGCTTGAAGCGGTCCTGGAAAAGCACTTCCAGCGGGTAGGCGATGAGGTCCTGGGCGTCGAGAAAGTTGTACCAGACACCCTCGTCCAGGACGATCTCGGCGTGGGGTATAGCAGGCGAGCCGGGCGGCGGGTTGTGGCTGCCGATCCTCCTGTCCATGTCAAGGGTCGCCAGGGCGAGCGGAGACCCCATTGTGAACAGGTTGGAGGGCTTGAAGTTGGCGGCGGTCCACCCGGGGTTGTTGCGCACCTGGTCGTAAATAGTCTCGAAAGCCACCACAGAGCCGAGGCTGTGAGCGATCACCGATACGGCGTCGTTGGTACCGGCGTAGCGGTCTAGCTTCTCTGCCATCAATTGCTGAATTTCTTCGCGCCACGCCTCCGTCCTGTATATCAAGACGTCAGTAACGGCGGTAATCATGGTGCGGCGCACATCATCCAGGCCCGCAATCCGGTTCAGACGGTGCACCAGGCTGTACAGCTTCTCGCTCTCTTGCTCGTAAGCCCTGAGCAGGCGTTCTTGCGCTTCGCTGCCCACCATCGAGTAGTTTACATGCTCGAAGGTGATGGTCTGGGCTACCTCGCCGGGAGTAGCGCCCTGGGCTAGAACCCCATACTCAGTGAGCTTCTTGAGCAGCAGGGTCGAGGTCTTGAGGGCAAAGTCCCCCTTGATGACGTTGCCGGAGATACCGTGTACGAAGATCACCCTTAGCACATTCATGTCCGACGTTCCTGTAGGAATTACAGCCAATATTGATGCGCGCCGGTGCCGTGCGGACTATCCCCTCATCTTTTCAGGGTACGCAAGCGCACACGCCGCCAAGTACCTATCTGGTCTACCGAAGCCCACAACATCTTGGCGGAACTGTTACGGTGGTATGACCCGATGCTACACATTAGAAGCTATCTGACTAATAGGAGTGAGGAGATGAGCACCCAAAGTCCCACATTGGGAGTTATGCTAGATAGGAAAAGCAAGTTGTTTGATTTGGAGGAAGTGAGGCTTGCCTAAAGCACGGTTGATGAACAGGCACAAAGTATGAGCAGTGAGCTTAGAGTACAAGCGAGCGCACAAGCCCCAGAAGGTGTG
>DASVRN010000274.1:0-4633 GCA_036388595.1 Chloroflexia bacterium | reverse complement strand
GTACGAGCATCATGGCTCGCCGGCCGAGGCGGTGCCCAACGCGATACGCCATGCTCTGGCCGCCCAGGATTTCAGGCGGGCGGCGGACCTCGTCGAGCGGGCATGGTCAGCCATGCTCAGGAGTAGACAGGAGGCCATGATGCTTGGCTGGCTCAAGGCACTACCTGATGAGGTGATCCGCGTCAGGCCTGTCCTCAGCGTTTGTTATGCCCATGCATTACTGGCTGGCGGCGGGTTAGAAGGGGTTGAAGACCGACTGATGGACGCCGAACGGTGGCTGGACACGAGCATAGATAGGACAGAGAGGAGTGAGAGGGTTGTCGTGGATGAAGAAGCATTTCGCCATCTCCCGGGTCAGATCGCGGTTGCCCGTGCCGGACTGGCCCTGTCGCTGGGCGATGTGGCTGGCACGATGAACTACGCCCGGCTGGTGCTCGACCTCATACCTGAGGACGACCATCTCAGACGCGGATCGGCAGAGGCCCTGCTGGGGCTTGCATCCTGGACGAGCGGGGATCTTGAGGCAGCGCACCGGGCGTATGCCGATGGCCGGGCGAGTTTGCATAGGGCGGGGCACATCTCTGACGTGCTCGGTTGCTCTATCGCCCTGGCTGATATCCGCATGGCTCAAGGTCGACTCCAGGAGGCGATGCGCACATTTGAGCAGGCATTGCAGCTGACGGCGGAGCAGACAGCACACGGCGCACCTGCCCTGCGGGGAACGGCAGACATGCACGTGGGGATGAGCGCGCTCTACCGTGAGCATAACGACCTGCATGCCGCGACGCAGCACCTACTGAGAAGCAAGGAGTTGGGCGAGCACAATGGGTTACCGCAAAACCCGTATCGCTGGCGCGTCGCCAGGGCACGTATACGGGAGGCCGAAGGGGACCTGGACGGCGCTCTGGATCTGCTCCAGGAGGCAGAGCGCGTGTACATAGGCGACTTCTCCCCAAATGTGCGTCCCGTGGCGGCGTCGAAGACACGCGTGTGGGTTATGCAGGGGAAGTTGGGCGAAGCCCTCGGATGGGCCCGTGGGCGGGGTCTGTCGGCCCATGACGACCTCAGCTATTTACGCGAGTTCGAGCACATCACCCTGGCCAGGCTGCTCCTGGCTCAGTATAAGAGCGAGCGTACTGAGCGCTTCATTTCTGAGGCAATGGGGCTATTGGAGCGCCTACTGAAAGCGGCGGAAGAAGGCGGGAGGACGGGCAGCGTCATCGAAATCCTGGTATTGCAGGCGCTCGGCCATCAGACGCGACGTGACATCCCTGCTGCGCTTGTGCCGCTGGAACAGGCTCTGATGTTGGCTGAGCCGGAGGGCTACGTCCGTATCTTTGTCGATGAAGGCTCACCTATGGCTGCCCTGTTGGAAGAGGCCGCGAAACACGGAGTCACCTCGAGCTATGTCCGACGACTGCTGGCCGCCCTTGGGGAGACTCGGGAGGCAGGCAAGGCTGAGGAGAGAACGCCGGTCAAACAGGTATTGATCGAGCCGCTGAGTCAGCGAGAGCTTGAGGTGCTGCGGCTGCTCAGAACCGAGTTGACCGGGCCGGAAATTGCTCACGAATTAATGGTGTCCCTGCACACCATGCGCACTCACACCAATAACATCTACATCAAGCTTGGGGTGAACAACCGCCGTGCCGCCGTACGCCGCGCTGAGGAACTCCACTTGTTATAACGAGTACGCAAACAAATATATAGCACTAAGCACTAACCCCAGCCCCGGTAAATGGTTCGACAAACCTGCCGGGGCTTTTTGTTGCCGTCGCAGCCTACACGCTACGGGTAGAGACGAAAACGCCAAGACGCCAAGACGCGAAGAACGCGCCAAGGTTAAGGGTTGTGGCTCAAACAAGAGGACCAGAGTTCAACATCATGTACCCTGGTCCTTTTACTACTCTCCAAACCTCTATGCTCTTGGCGTGGTACTTGGCGTCTTGGCGTCTTGGCGTTTTCGTCTCCTTAGGCTAGTTGTATAGATCAACACATCAATCAACACATGTGTTGATGCTGGCTCATTACATTGGTTTGTATGCTCTGATGGAAGTCAAGAACGCAGGCAACGAAAATGACAAACCTTGACGCTTATCACTACCATTCAAAAAGGAGACAAACGCATGAACACCAGAAATCTTATCCGTTGGGCAGGGATATCAGCTATTGTGGCAGGGATCTTTTACGTGATCGTTGGGCTGCTCCATCCACTTGAGACTCTTTCAACAGTCACCACCACTCAATGGGAAATCGTCCACGTCCTGGCCGTCGCCCTGTCCTTCTTCGGCCTGCTCGGCATTACGGGAATCTACGCCAGGCAAGCGAAAGAGGCCGGGTGGCTTGGTCTGGCGGGCTATCTCCTGCTTTGCCTCTGGCTGGTGTTGTTAGTGCCCTTTACCTTCACTGAAGTCTTTATCTTGCCGCGGTTGGTGACCGAATCGCCGGCGTTTGTGGAGAGCTTCCTGGGGATGTTCAACAGGCACCCCGGCGAGATGGATCTCGGAGCCATCAAGACGTTGTGGAACCTGGATGGGGTCGCGTATATGCTCGGTGGCCTGCTATTCGGGATCGCTACGTTCCGCGCCGGCATCCTGTCGCGCTGGGCGGGCGGTCTGCTTGCCGTTGGGACCGCGTTAGCCCCCGTGGCTGAGCTGCTTCCGCTCGAGTACAAGGCGTTCGTGGCGGTGCCGGTGGGGTTAGCCCTGGCCTGGCTGGGCTATGCTCTCTGGTCGGAACGACGCGAGCACGCCGCGCAACTCGTACCTGGCAAGGTGAACCCCCAGCTCAGCCCAACCGCAGCCCGGTAAGTTCGCTGGAACCTGCATGCTGTGGACAGGCGGCCATACCGCCGCCTGTCTCATTGGGAACTCGATAGTCACCATATGAATCACCACAGGTGGTGATGACGACTCACCACCTGGCCCGGTATCTTCAGACTGGGCTGTGAAACGCACACAGCACTTCCACATCCGCCCAAGGAGCCGAACATGAAAGCAAATACCTCCAATGTCTACGATGCAGGTCTAGCCCCCGGTCTGCCCCAACTCAATGAGGCAGCAGTACCTACGCCCCCGAAAAGCAAAGCGCCGGCAAAAGCAGGTTCGGCAAAGTGGCTCATCGCAGGACTACTTGTACTGAGCGCCATTCCTCTCGCTGGCGGCGCTTTCCGTCTGACCGAGCTGGCTGGCGGCGCGGAAGTCACACCAGCCAACGCACGGTTCTTTGGGGCACCCCTGCCGGTGGTGCTGCATATCGTGAGCGCCGGCGTGTATGCCGTCCTGGGCGCGTTCCAGTTCTCAACCCGCTTCCGGCGGCGCAGGCCGGGATGGCACCGGGCGGCCGGGCGGCTCCTGGTTCCATGCGGACTGCTGGTTGGGCTTTCAGCGCTGTGGATGACCCTGTTCTACCCACGTCCGGCTGATACCGGTGAGTTGCTGTATGCATTGCGGCTACTGTTTGGGTCGGGCATGATCGTGTCCATCGTCCTCGGCTTTGTCGCGATCCGGCGAAGGGACGTGATCCGGCACCGGGCGTGGATGATGCGCGGCTACGCGATTGGGCTTGGCGCGGGCACGCAGGTGCTGACCCTGGCGGCCGGAGAATTGATCGCCAGTCCGCCGAGTGAACTGAGCAGAGCGCTCTTGATGGGCGCGGGCTGGGTGATCAACCTCGCCGTGGCCGAATGGGCCATCCGAAGGCACCTTCGCCCGGTCCGCATCCCCGGTGCCAACGGGCCAACCAACGTACAGACCAGGCTAGTGCCCCGTGTTTGAAGCTTTCGCTTTGCCCAGGCCGGTATGTTTTCGGAGGTCCTGGTCCAGGTGAACGGGTGGTCGCGGTCGTTGCCCTCACACATGCCGCCTAATAGATCACCACATCAATCAACACATGTGGTGATGCCGCCTCATTACATTGGTTTGTATGCTCTGGTGGAGGGCAAGAGGCACTGCAACATAAGGAGCTTCAGCCATACGAGGAAAATGTGGGAGGCACAGAATGAGTGAAACATACACGGTACCTGAGGACCATTACCAGCCTGGATCTTATGAAATTCGCATCAAGGGCCACCTCGATAGCCGTTGGGCCGCCAGGTTCGAGGGCATGACCCTTACGCTGGCGGACAACGGCGACACACTGTTAACGGGCCTGGTGGTCGATCAGGCCGCCTTGCACGGACTGCTGAGACGAGTGCGGGATTTAGGTATGCCGTTGGTCTCCGTCATCAGCGTTGAAACAGGCCAGGCAGATGCATCGACCGTCAACTAGTAAATCGAAAAAGCAATTCTAGTAAGGAGATGAATTCACAATGGAAGCAACATTCAAACCCGGATTTTTCAGCCGTCGAGTGCAAATGGGCAGCGCCGTGGTCGCAGCAGAAACCACCCGCGAGATCGTGTTAGCACGAGGTATCCACAAGACGTATGACACAGGGGCCGTGAAGACCCACGCCCTGCGAGGTGTGGATATCAGCGTCGAGCGGGGAGAGATGGTAGGCATCATGGGACCCTCGGGCTGCGGCAAGACCACCCTGCTCAACTGCCTAGCCGGCCTCGAAGACTTCGAGGGGGGCGACATCTACATAGATGGCACTCCGCTAAAGGGCATGTCTGACAATAAGAAGACCGAGTACCGC
>DASVRN010000273.1:0-3010 GCA_036388595.1 Chloroflexia bacterium | reverse complement strand
GCCCTTGTCATTCTGAGCGCAGCGAAGAATCTCGTCCTCTGCCGGGATGTTCCCTCTTTCATACGGGACTCTGTGGCTATAAGAAAAGGGCTACCATGTGCTGAAGGACGAGATTCTTCGCTGCGCTCAGAATGACAAGGGCGGGGCTGATGTGCTGATAATTAGATGGCGGGACCAGGGCGACAGCACGCGTCACAGGGTGCTGCTACAACTTATTCTCTACCGTGCACACATTAGCCGCTACGCACCTAAAGGTGTATAATAGCGCGGCAAAGAGAGAAGGGTAACACCCTATAAGCTTGCCCAACTCCCACGCCTAACTCAGCACTCAAAATTCATAACTCAAAACTCAGAACTCGTCTCCCGAACTCACCAGATGGAGTAACGCCAATGTATACCACGCTTCCCCTGGACCCGCAAGAAATCGGCTCCCACCGCCCCGTGGACCGTCCCTTGCGCGAGGCCGACCCCGACCTGTGGCAGGCTATCGAGGACGAAAAGCGGCGGCAGCACGACAAGATTGAGCTTATAGCCTCCGAAAATTACGTCAGCCGCGCCGTGCTCGAAGCGCAAGGCTCAGTGCTCACCAACAAGTACGCCGAGGGCTACCCGGGCAAGCGGTACTACGGTGGCTGCGAGCACGTAGACGTGGCCGAGACCCTGGCGATTGCTCGTGCCAAGGAGATATTCGGGGCCGAACATGCCAACGTGCAACCCCACTCAGGCGCGCAGGCCAACATGGCTACCTACATGGCGGTGCTCAAGCCCGGCGACAAAATCCTCGGCATGGGCCTGGCGTTCGGCGGCCACCTCACCCATGGCTACGCCATCAACTTCTCCGGTGCGCTCTACCAGGCGTCCTCCTACGCCGTGGACCGCGAGACCGAGCGCATAGACTACGACGCCCTGGAGCAGCAGGCTATAGAGGAGCAGCCCAAAATGCTGGTGGTGGGTGCCAGCGCATACCCGCGTGTTATCGACTTCGAGCGGTGCCGCCGGATAGCCGACGCGTGCGGCGCAATGCTCATGGTGGACATGGCCCACATCGCTGGCCTGGTCGCCGCCGGGATTCACCCCTCGCCAGTGCCCTACGCCGACTTCGTGACCACCACCACGCACAAGACCCTGCGCGGCCCCCGTGGCGGTATGATCCTCTGCAAGGAGGAGTACGCCAAAGCCATAGACAAGAGCGTCTTCCCCGGCATCCAGGGCGGCCCCCTCATGCACGTCATCGCGGCTAAGGCCGTAGCCTTCAAAGAGGCCCTGGAACCGGGCTTCCACGAGTACCAGCGCCAGATCGTCACCAACGCCCAACGCCTGGCAGCCGGGCTTGAAGGGGCGGGCCTGCGTCTCGTCTCCGGCGGCACCGATAACCACCTCATGCTGGTGGACGTCTCGCCGCTCGGCCTCACCGGCAAAGTGGCCGAACGCGCCCTGGACGAGGTAGGCATCACCGTCAACAAGAACGCCATCCCCTACGACCCGCAGCCGCCCGCCAAAGCCAGCGGCATCCGCGTCGGCACGCCCGCAGTCACCACCCGTGGCTTCCGCGAGCCGGAGATGGACACCATAGCCCGCCTAATCGGTGAAGTGCTCCGCGCCCCCGAGGACCCGGAGGTTAAAGAGCGCGTATCCACCGAAGTGCTTGAGCTTTGTAGCCACTTCCCGGTCCCCGGTATTTAGTAACACGTAACTCGTAACTCGTAAGCTGTGGCTTCCAAGGAGTTACGAGTTACAAGTTACATGTTACGAGTTACGTGTTACGTGTTACCATCGTCCATCGTCCATCGTCCATCGTCCATCGTCCACCCATGAGAGCTAAACAAATGAACCAGGTGCATGTCTCTACCCACCCGCTCATACAGCACAAGCTGGCCTTGATGCGGAGTGTCAAAACCGAGCCAAAGAAGTTCCGCGAGGTAGTGCGGGAGATCACCACGCTGCTTCTGTACGAAGCCACCCTGGACCTCGAAACAGTCGCGATGGACGTGGAGACCCCCCTGGCTACTATGGAAGGCTGCAAGCTGGCCGACCGCATCGGCTTTGTGCCCATCCTGCGCGCGGGCATCGGCATGGTGGACGCCGCGCTGGAGCTGATACCGACCGCCCAGGTGTGGCACATCGGCCTCTACCGCGACCACCGCACCCTGCTGCCCGTTGAGTACTACAACAAGCTCCCCGTGCAGCCCACGGTGGACCTGTGCATCGTGCTTGACCCGATGCTAGCCACCGCAGGCTCGGCTACCGCCACCATAAAAATCCTGAAGGACTGGGGCGCGAAGAGGGTAAAGTTCGTCGGCCTTATTGCCGCCCCCGAAGGCGTAGAGCGCCTCCACGGCGAGCACCCCGACGTACCCATCCACGTCGCCGCCGTAGACACCCATCTCAACGACGTCGGCTACATAGTCCCCGGCCTCGGTGACGCGGGCGACCGCCAGTTCGGAACGTCGTAGACGGATTTGGGAATTAGGATTTCGGATTTCGGATTTGATGAATACCTTCTAAGTCCGAAATCCGAAATCCTAATTCCTAAATGGAGAACTCCTTGTCTCATCTGCCCACAATGATATTGCTGTTCGGCGTGACGCTCGCGCTGTCGCTGGGGCTTACTCCCCTGGTGCGTTGGGCGGCGTTACGCGTGGGGTGGGTGGATAGGCCGGGGGAGGCCCGCCGCGTGCACACGGTGGCGGTGCCCCGGCTGGGAGGGCTTGCGATCTACGCGGCTTTCGCGGTGGGCGTGCTGCTCACCTTCGTGCTCCCCCTGCGCGGACCGTACGACCCCGGCGACAATGCTCGCTTCGAGGGCGGCAGGGTGCTGCTTATGTTGCTGGGAGCGGGTCTTATCGCGCTCGTCATGGCCGTTGACGACGTGAAGGGTTTGAAGCCCATTCCCCGGCTCGTCTGGCAACTGAGTGTGGCCTTGCTGATGGTCGTGCCCAGCTTGCTGGTGCCGGGGGGCCGCAACTGTGACAACGCCGGTATATGCGAGCCTGCCAGCACCGTGCACTAC
>DASVRN010000272.1:0-5963 GCA_036388595.1 Chloroflexia bacterium | reverse complement strand
GTTCCTTGCTGAGACTGATGAATCGACCTTCAAATGTTTCGTAGTTACCGAAAGAGCGTAAGCTTGGACGCGCGCACAGAATTGATACAAGTACTTGTTCCCAAAATTCAGGTCCAAGTGATAGTCAAATATGGTTTCGGTATGCGAGGCTAGAACGTAGGAGAGGTATGAAGGGGTGGGATGTTGATAGCGCCCTATCAGGAGCACGGCATAGCGTGCAGCATCACTAAGGCATCAGCGGCTAAGTGTGCAGGCAAGATTTCCTCCATATGAAGAGAGGAAATGCGAGGAAGCGACTCCCCAATGGGGCGAGTATAGCAGATTTTAGACTTTGCATCAATAGTGTCAAAGGGGCTAACGTTACTTGGCCCGGCCTCAATGCCGGTTTTCCACCTTGCATTAGGCGTGGGGATTTGCTATAATCTTTTACAGCCAGACGCGCATGGCTTTAAACCAGCGCGGGGAGATGCCAGAGAGGTCGAATGGGGCCGCCTGCTAAGCGGTTAAGCGGGAATTAACTCGCTTCTAGGGTTCGAATCCCTATCTCCCCGCCCCTCCATGTGATTGCACTTCGGTCTACGTTCGGCTCCCTACCTTCTGCTCCTGGTCCCTGTCTTTTTCGTGTGCTTGAGGCGCGCCTTACCTCCCTTCATCCGCATAAGCGTCTTCTAAAGCTACTGTTATTTCGCATCGGGCAGCGTATGGGCCACATTAGTTACATGCGTGCCACTTCCCAGATGACATACTCCCAGTGTTGATAGCGAGCGACCGTTTCCTCTGCGCGTGATGCGACTTAGAGATAACGGTCGCTGCTCTTTTTGCTCCCGCACCGTGCATAATGCCACACGCGTTAGCGCCACGATATAGCATCTAACTCAGCGATTATGCTCTCTTTTATTCCCCTGACGGCAACCAAATGAATACCTCAGCGTGGAGGATGTAACTGAACTATGGCAGTTCAAATGATGCGCAACCTTGCCCTCGAACTGGTAAGGGTGACCGAAACGGCGGCGTTGAGCGCGATTGACGCGATGGGCCGGGGCGACAAGATCGCCGCCGACCAGAAAGCGGTGGACGCTATGCGCCGGGTGCTCGCCAGTATTGATATGGACGGCGTGGTGGTGATTGGCGAGGGGGAGAAGGACGAGGCCCCGATGCTGTACGTGGGTGAGGAGCTTGGCAACGGGCGGCCACCCAGGGTGGACATAGCGGTGGACCCGGTGGACGGCACGAGGCTGCTTGCCTATGGTATGCCGGGCGCGGTGGCGGTGGTAGCACTGGCGGAGCGCGGCTCCATGTACAGCGCCCCTCCCGGCGTGTACTACATGGAGAAGATCGCGGTGGGCCGCCGGGCGCGTGGAGCTATCGACATCCGCAAGAGCGTGGCGGAGAACATCCAGGCGGTGAGCTACGCGATGGGCCGGGAGAACGGCGACATCACGATTATGGTGCTTGATAGGCCACGGCACGAGCAGCTAATCAAAGAGATCAGAGACACCGGGGCGCGGGTGCGACTCATCCCTGACGGGGACGTCGCGGGGTCCATTGCCGCCGCGGACGAGAGCACCGGGGTGGATATGCTGATGGGCACGGGAGGCGCGCCGGAAGCGGTAATCTCGGCCTGCGCGCTCAAGGCGATGCGCGGGGATATGCAGTGCAGGCTGGTGTTCCGCAACGACGAAGAGAAGCGGCTGGCAATGTCTCACGGGGCGGACCCGGAGCAGATTTTCAAGATGGACGACCTGGTACGCAGCAACGACGTGTTCTTCGCGGCGACGGGCATCACAAACGGCGAGCTATTGCGCGGGGTGAGGATTACCGGAACCTCGGCTATCACCGAGTCGGTGGTCATGCGCTCGCGCTCCGGCACCATACGATATATCAGAGCAGTACATCATGGGGACAAGCTGTCCCGAATAGGATAAGGAAGCTACAAATGGAAAGACGACCTAACCAGAACAGGGGTTATCGCAACCGCAACACGCAGGACGGCGAGGGCCGGGTATACCGCGACCGCGGGGAACGTGACAACCGCGACGACCGGGGCAATAGAGGTCCGCGCAACTACCGCAACCGCGGCGACATCAACGGCAATGGCAACGGGAACGGCAACGCGGCGAATGCATCCGGCGACGGTACGGCCACCCTGCCGAGGGAGACGCTGACCGGGGCGGCTGAGCAGGCGGCCAACGGGGCGCTGAGCGATGGGCGCGTGGCGCTGACGCTGGCGGAGCTTGAAGGAAAGAACCTGGACGAGTTGCAGGACATGGCGAAGGAGCTGGATATATCGGGCTACAGCAGGCTGCGCAAGCAGGAGCTGGCGTTCAGGATATTGCAGGCGCAGACCGAGCAGCAGGGCAACATCTTCAAGCGCGGCATACTGGAGATCATGGAGGACGGGTTCGGGTTCATGCGGCTGTCGGGCTATTTGCCTGGGCAGACCGATATTTACGTGAGCCAGAGCCAGATACGGCGGTTCGGGCTGAGGACCGGGGATGAAGTGGTCGGGCAGGTGAGGCCGCCTAAAGAGGGTGAGAAGTACTTCAGCCTGCTAAGAGTGGAGGCGGTGAACGGGCTGGACGCGGAGACGGCCAAGCGCAGGCCCCACTTTGGCGACCTAACGCCTATCTTCCCGACGGAGATGTACAACCTGGAAACAGCCCCCAATATCCTTTCGACCAGGCTGCTGAACCTGGTGTCGCCTATTGGCAGGGGGCAGCGCGGGCTGATCGTGTCGCCGCCCAAGGCCGGGAAGACGATGCTGCTGAAGTCCATCGCGAACGGCATTACGGCCAACTACCCGACCGAGGCGTACCTGATGGTGGTGCTCATCGGGGAGCGGCCCGAAGAAGTCACGGATATGATGCGCTCGGTGAGGGGCGAGGTAGTGGCTTCGACGTTTGACGAGCCGGTGGAGAACCACACCAAGGTAGCCGAGATGACGCTGGAGCGGGCCAAGCGGCTGGTGGAGAGCGGGCGGGACGTGGTGATATTGCTCGACTCGCTGACGAGGCTGGCGAGGGCCTACAACTTGATGATGCCGCCTTCGGGCAGGACGTTGAGTGGTGGTATGGACCCGATAGCGTTGTACCCGCCGAAGCAGTTCTACGGGGCGGCGCGTAACATCGAGGAGGGCGGGTCGCTGACGATTATCGCGACGTGCCTGGTCGATACGGGGTCGCGCATGGACGACGTGGTGTACGAGGAGTTCAAGGGCACGGGCAACATGGAGCTGCACCTGGACCGCAAGCTGGCCGAGAGGCGCATCTTCCCGTCGATTGACGTGCAGAAGTCGGGCACGCGGCGCGAGGAGCTGCTGATGGACGAGAGCACGTTGAAGCAGGTGTGGACGATGCGGCGCATGGTGGGCATGCTGGGTGGCACGGAGGGGCTTGAGCTTGTGCTGGGCCGCCTGTCGAAGACGAAGGACAACAATGAGTTTTTGGGGACGCTCACCAAGGACATTTTGTAATTACGAATTACTAATTACGAATTACTAATTACGGGTTGATAACGAGATGGGGGCCTTCCCGCCCCCTTTTTTGTTGTTCTGGGGTGTGGGGGGTTAGAAGCGGAGGGTGGCTTCCGCCGGGGCGGGCGCGGCCTGGTCCGCCTGCTTCGTGAAATGCGCCAGGGCCAGGGCGGTGGCTACGTACGCCAGGAAGCTGCACACCAGCAATACCGGCAGGAGAGCAATCCAGCCCATCTCAGGCGGTAACATAAGACTCAACCGGTTGCCGAGGGCCAGGAGAACGGCAGACGATATACTGGCCGCGCACCAGATATGCGGAGAACTGGCTGGGAAGTAGACCTTGAGGGTGGGCCACTGGATATAGGCTCGCGCAATAGCGCCCGAGGTAGCTCCAAACAACGTAGCGGCCAGCCGCAAGCCCTCCTCCGGCTCCGCGGAGCCTGTGGACCTGGCTACGCCTGTAGCGATCGCAAGGCCGACGCCCAGCACGATCGCTACAACGACGCCCAGCAGTAAGCCGAGCAAGGACCTCCAGACCCAGTTCCAGGTGGTGAACAACGGCAGGTCTTGCTTGAGGACCGAGGCTTCGACCATGGGTGGTACCACAAGCGCCATGAGCACGGCGACAGCGGAGGGGAAGGTGCCGAGGCCGAACAGGATACCGCTGCCAAGCGTGAGCAAGAGAGCCGCTACAGTATTGGTCATTATCCAACGCCCCCCGAGGCCCAAGGTGGGCTGGCGCTTTTCAACGTCTATTGCTACATTTTCCCAGTTCATTTGACACCTACCTTCTTGTACTGGACAAACAAAGACGAACTACTCCCTGGGGAATAACATGGTAAACACAACAGTAACTCCGAAGGCCACACAGGCCGCCAGGAACACAGTCATGGCGCACTCTCGGACGCGCTGGCCGGTTGGCTTGGAGAGGTCTTTCGCGCGAGCGACTACGATGCCAATCGCGATAAAAGCGATAATGGTTACGAAAGCAGTGCTGAACGGTCGTGACTTCAGGAGGAGCACCGCCAGGAAAGTGGCAGCAAGCGGTAGGACGAAGCTGAGCACTGCGAAGCCCCAGGCCCAGCCGGGCATCTTGCGGGCCGCGAGGTGAGGCGTGGCTATTTGTGGGAACGGCTCTACCCGCTGGCCGGTTTCGGGCGAGATGCCGTCTACCGCGAAGTCGTACTTGTACGTAATGCCGTTGGAGCGGATATGCACAAGACAATCATGGCCGTCTACCTTGAAGAGGTCGTCGCTGCCCCACCCGTCCTGCGAGAATGGATTGAGGTTGGAGTAGCTGGTGAGCCGGTCGGGAGTAAGCCGCACGCCGTCCAGGCTGATGGTGCGCTTGTTGGTCCAGTAGCTGTGGTTGAGATCGACGGTGTGATGGCGTTTGGTAGGGGCGTAGGCTGTTGGCGAGCCTTCCTGTGTTGGCGCGCCGGACAGCTCAAAGCTCCAATTCTTGTGTGCCATGCCAGGTATTCTCCTGTGGTCGGGCGACGAAGGGGCGAGACACGGCCGTGACAAGCCGCCCGGCCTCATAGTCGCTGGAGAGATGCAGCAGGAGGTGGCGGGGTATCGCCACCACTACTGTAGGGGCATCCAGTAGTGGTGTACATAGGAAATTAGGGCCAGCGGAGGCGGACAGAAGTATGGAGGATTTTGGATTGGTGGGGAGCGGATATTAGGACCGCATGATTGAACGCAAGAGCCTACCAGAGTTTATGATCCAGTAGATAAGGCATCATATCAGGGCGTGGTGGTAGTGGCGCGGCCGGTGGCTTTGGTAGTGGGGTTGTTGGTGGAGGCTAGGAGCTTGGACACCAACGTGCTTCTAACTGGCCTTCGCTCCCTCGGCACTCAACCTTTTCAACTCGGCAAACACATCGTCTATAGTCTTGTCGCTCTCGGCTTCTACTTGTCGGCTAATCTCACGGTAAAGTTGTTCTAGAAGGAAATAGGATCGACTAGGGTCTGCGTCCTCAGGCGTTAAGGGGTTCGCAAACAAATCCCCGGTAACTGTTTCCGTAACATCACCCTTCCCATCAATTATTTGAAGGCTGAACACCTCTTGAGGTAGCGATACCCCTTTTCTAGAGATGCGAACTGCGGAATTGGGGAAGGTAGACATATAAGTACCTTGCTGACTAGTTTTCTCCCAGCGTAAAGTACCTTGCCTCGTGAAGTCAGCCAGCTCCTTTATGAGAAGCAGTCTTTTTTCTTTGTTTGCCATAGCTACGTACCTACACCTTTCCTTGTGTCGGCCAGTATTTTCTCCAAGATTTCGCTGAATGTAGACAGTTGAGTATTGTAGTTCACCGCATCAAACGTACCAAGTGTAGTTTCATCCAGTCTTCCATGCGAGATGTCACGGGAGATCATGATGCCGGTGGCGGCTTGTTGCATAGCCCTTAGTTCGGCTAGCACCTTTACAAATGCCCTCTCCTGCTCGCGGGTTAAGCCTTCTGTGTGCTCCTTGATTCGCAATAGG
>DASVRN010000271.1:0-12529 GCA_036388595.1 Chloroflexia bacterium | reverse complement strand
ATCGTCCTGTACGATGCTCCCCTTACCCACATGACTAACTACTATTGTCTCTGCGTGCCCTCTGCGTCCTCTGCGTCTCTGCGGTGCAATTCTTTATTTCTCTTGGCGCGCTCTTGGCGTCTCCGCGTCTTGGCGTTTAGCGTCTCTTCCCCTAAGGCACCTGGCAGCCTGGATAGAAGGTGTTGGAGACGATCTTGGCTGTCTGGCCCCTGGTGAGGGTGTCGTTGGGGCGGAAGTAGGGCCTGCTTTGAGCGTCGCAAGGCTCGTTGCTCCCGCCGCACGGGTAGCCACCCATGACGTTCGGCCTGTTGGACAGCAAGCGCTCCGTGTAGATGTAGAACGGGCTGTTCGGAAGCACGTCCGCGAAGGTGTACTGGCCCTGGGGCGGGGTGTTATTGAACCCGGCGGCGTTCGCCACTATCTTGGTCAGTTGGCCGCGTGTGGCGTTGCCTTGTGGCCGGAAGTAGAGGCTGTTCGGGGTGACACAAGGCTCGCTGGACGCTCCGCACGGGTAGCCGCTCATCACGCCCCTGCCGGTGAGCCGCTCTATCCAGAGCCAGAAGGGGCTGTCCGGCGGCACATCCTCGAAGGTCCGCCTCGATGCAGGCACGCTATCCGCGAACCCCGCACTCTCCGACACTATCTTCGACAACTGCCCCCGCGTGACCTTGTTGCCCGGCCTGAAGTAGGGGTCGTTGCTGCCGTTGCAAGGCTCTCCAACGCTACCGCAGGGGTAACCGCCCAGTATGGCCTTGCAGGCCAGGCAGCGCACGTATGGGTAGAAGGTATTGTCCTGCGCTACGTCCTGAAACTGGACCAGGCAGGAAGCAGGCGTGCCTGTAGGTGTCGCAGCAGGGCAGGAGGGCAATGTAAAGCTCAGTAGCGTACCGGGCGCTATGCTAGCGGTGTTGCACGACACCTGTGTAAAGGCCGTACCCGCGCCCACGTAGCTGCTTTGCACGCCCACGCTGGCGTTTGCCCCATCAGCGTAAACCTGCGAGTAAACGATCTCAAAGTTGCTGCTGCCCTCGCGCAGACGGACCTCAAAGTTGATCTGGTCGGGGCCGCTGTAGGTCCCGGCCCTCCATTCGAGGTGGTACTTGCGGTTGGGTGCCTGCCCGCTCACCTTCCAAAAGACCCCCTGGTTCCCGCCATCCGTGTACAGGTCGTCCCAGTAGGCGGCTATGGCATGGTCGAATACCAGCGCGGGGAAACAATCGTTGCCGTATGAAAAGTCGCTGCTGGCGAATTGCAGCACGCCATTGGAGCTTATGAAGGCGTTGGTGTAAGTCTCATGGTACAGGTTTACCGCGAAAGGCAGGGTGATGTAGGTCGTGCAGTCGTCGCACTCGCTGCCGGGTATGAGGGTCTTGCCGGTCGCGTCGATTACGCCTCCGGTGGAGGTCTGCACAGCGTAGTTGGCGCACGAGGCCGGCACCTGCGTAGGAGTCGCGCTGGGCGTCCTCGTGGCTGTAGCGGTGGGAGGGGTGCCGGTCACGCTGGGTATAGGAGTCGCCTCCCCGCAGCCGGGCAGCTTGAAACTGCCTATACGCGTCTTCCAACCGGTGGCGGAATTGCTGGAATAATACTCGTTGGTGTACCAGAAGGTGCACCCATCCACCGGGTCCACCGACATAGCGGAGTAGTCGCCCCACCTGCTGCTGCCCGTCTGCGAGCCTCCACCCGCGTACAAGGTGGCTTCGCCCAAACCAAGCACGCCGAGTGGGTCTGAGGCCATGCGTCCCGCGTACCGGATAGAGGGGAAGAGGCTTGAGCTTGACACGCTGTAGCCCACGGCCATGTTGCCATCGCGGTCCATCGCCATGCTGGGCATGAAGCGGTGGTGCCCGTCGGGTGCGTAGGTGCCCTGCTGGTGGACGTAGGGGCTGCCACCGGGGTCGCGCACCTCGTACCAGCGAATGCCCGCGTGGTCCGCCCCGTTCTCGTCCACCGTCTGCGCGCTGACCAGCGACTCGTGAGTGCCAAAGTTGCGGTAGGCCAGCCTGAACATGAGCCGGTTACCGAGTGGGTCGATCCGTACAGAGGTGCCCGGCTGAGGGATGCAGTTGCTGGAGCCGTTGCACAGGTTGGGGTCGAACAGGGCCACTTGCAGGTTGGTAGGCCCCGTCAGCGCGGTGTTTGAGGTGTTCTGCCAGTCGGTGTGGAACTTCCACAGGCGCAGCGTGTTCTGGCTCGAAGATGTGGAAGCCAGGTAGTTGGGCGCGCCCGCTGGCGGCAGGATATCCCCATCAAGGTCGGCGGGCAGCAGCGACACGAAGTAGTTGCCGGGGTTGTACTCAAGGCTGCGGGCTGGCTGACCCACCAGCATCTTGTCCCGCTCGAACACCATCACGGCCGGACCCTGGTAGGCGTTGCCCAGGAAGCGATTGGCGGTCATATAGTAGCCGTCGGGCCAAACGCCGAACTTGGGGTAGTCGTACAGGATGCTGGTATCGGCAAACTGGTAATAATAACGGTGGTACGAGCCGGTGGGGTCGGGTGAGGTCGAGATAGCAATGCACTGGCCGCGCGGGGAACCGCTCACGAACTGGCTGACGAGCCACCGGTCGGCCAACTCGTCGTACAGCACGATAGGGTCGCCGTTGTTAGTGGTGCCGCATGGGCTGGCGTGCCCCTGGAAGAGGGTCTGTATGCTGACCGGCCCGTACAGAGAGGTGCCGCTCTTACTGAAGACCTGAACCGCGGTGTTGACGGCCTGCACGTAGTGGTTGGGGCCTACGTCACCCACAGTGTCGGGCGGGGTGCAACCGAGGCACGAGGAATTAGAGGCCCCAATACCCGCGAACTGGGTGATAACATCCGGCATAGCCAGTGGCCCGAAGAATCGCTGGGTGACAGGGTCTTTCACCGGCTTCGTGGAGCCAGGGTAGAACGGCAACTCGGCCTCGTTGTTCTCGCGTTGCGCGGCTTCGGGGGCGGGAGCGACCGGCTTCATGTCGCGAAGGGGTGGTGAGGTATCGTGCTTGACGGCGCGCCTCTCAACAACCCTGCCGGGGCTTGTCGCGTCTTGCTGGGTTGAGCTAGCGCCGGGTTGCCCCGGTTGTCCCACCTGTGCCACTTGCCCCGACTGCGGACCTAGCGGCAGGTTGGATAGGAGACTCGGCTGAGCCACCTGCCCCCCTGTCTGCGCTTTGCTAAGCAGCACGAGCAAACCAACGAGCGCGCAAAGCGCCCCAGCCACAACCAGCCGCTTACCCCTCATGCCTCGGCTATCAAACTCCAAGTAGCTCTCCCAGCACGAAAATACCTCGGCCCAAACAAGAGCGCGCACAACCGAATACTTGATAAGTATAACCAAAAGGCACTAAGGCTTGCACCAACGATGTCTAGCCGGGTTCAGCAGGCCAAATACAAAGGGACGTACCAACTGCGGGTACGTCCCTTTGTATTAAACAGCTACTAGATTAGCATTGGCGCGTACTGGGGCCTGGTTGATGTGGAGGGGCCAGTGTCCTATGCTGCATACGTGCAGCTAACGCGACAATTGCTATGTGTCGATGCTGTGGGTCTGGTTTCAGCCCCCTCCACCGGAGGAGCCACCGCCGCCTGAGCCGCTGCCCCCTCCACCACCGGAGGAGCCACCGCCGCCAGAGGAGCCACTACCACCGCCGGAGCCTCCCGAGGAACCACCGCCGCCGGAGCCGCTGCCCCCACCACCACCAGAGGAGCCTCCACCACCGGAGCCGCTGCCCCCACCGCCACCGGAGGAGCCACTACCACCGCCGGAGCCTCCCGAGGAGCCACCGCCGCCGCCACTGCTGCCGGAGCCGCCGCCCCCGCCGGAGGAGCCACCGCCGCCAGAGGAGCCGGAGCTGCCACCGCCGCCGGAAGAACCGCCCGAAGAGCCGCCGCCACCGGAGGAGCCACTGCCCCCACCGCCGCCGGAAGAGCCACTACCGCCACCGGAGGAACCGGAACCCCCTCCACCACCGGACGAGCCACTGCCGCTAGAGGAGCCACTGCCGCTAGAGGAGCCACTACCGCCGCCGGAGCCTCCCGAGGAGCCACCGCCACCGGAAGAGCCGCCGGAAGAGCCTGAGCCGCCGCCTCCACTACTGCTGCCGGATCCGCTGCCCCCGCCCGAAGAGCCTCCACCACCGGAGGAGCCACTACCGCCACCGGAGCCGCCAGAGGAGCCACTGCCTCCGCCGCCACCTGACGAGCCGGAGCCGCCACCGCCGGAGGAGCCACTGCCCCCACCGCCGCCGGAGGAACCGCCGGACATGCCACCGCCGCCACCGGAGCCGCCCATGCCGCCGCCGGAGCCGCCCATGTCACTGCCGCCCCCGCCGCCCATCGAGCCGCCGCCTCCACCGGAGGAGCCGCCGCCACTCATGCCGCCGCCACCGCTGCCGGAGCCGCCGCCCATCGAGCCGCTACCGCCGCCCGAGGAACCCATGCCGCCGCCACCGCCGGTGTTACCCATATCGCTATCTGCCATGTTCACACTCCTTTGTGTCGTTCAGGTAAGGCCCTGAGGCCTGTCTGATGAACCGTGTGACAGTTGAGCCGCACCTTGCCCTGTTACCCCTCCCGGCCCGTGGGCTGTAGTGACGGCTGCCACGCCTCCGAGGCTTGTCGCGCCGGAAGCCTTATGGCCTCGCTTTGGGTTAGCTACTTACTATGTGAAATATACCTCCGAACCGCTATCGTGGACTAGCTTTCTGAGCATTAGCCGTACCGCGGTAAAGTATTTATCTCATTTTCCAGGAGTTATTTACGAACTTATACTTTTCTGGGGTACGTAGCGCCTTTCACCGCCTACTATTTGCCGTCGCGCTTGCTCAACAGCACGGCGCCGATCTCGAAAAGCACGAAACCCAGCACTGTATTGCGTGCCTTGTCATTCTTGTCGAAGCCCATGACCGAGGGACCGGCCAGCCCGGCCACCGCGTTCAAGGAGTCCCCGGCGAGGTGCATGTTGAACGGCAACACCTTTACCAAGCCCAACTCGTAGCGGGTAAAGAGGCTCATCACGAAGGCGCTTCCCGCCAGCACTCGGCAGAAGAGCGTAGCCCGCTTGTCGTTGGAGAAGCCAAATAGGTGCGGGGCGGCAAACAGGCTGACGCTCCAGAGATAGTCCAGCACTCCATGTACGGGCCTGGGTACCAATCCAAGCATCCTTACCTCCTGGTGCATTCGTCTCGGCTAGCGGTCCGATCCGCGGCGCTTACGCCAGATCGCCCACACTCAACCTCGACGGGGCTAGACTGCAAGCCGGTGGGTACCGGAAACGCGCCGCGAGGAAAGGAGATTACGTGGCGATAGTGACAGGGCCTACGTCGCCGTAGACGAACCAGACGATGCTCGAAGCCTTGGGGGGTGTCAGGGGCTTTAGTTCTTCGGTGGGGCCGTTGTAGCCGTCGCGCCGCAACCAGCCACCCGGCTCGGCGGGCACCAGGTAGAGATTACCGTCGGTGCCTTCAGCGACCCAGTTCATAATGAAAGGGGTCTCCTCGACGTAGTAGATCCGGGGGCACGTACTGGTATCCATGCCGTCTCTCCTTTGAGTAGCGCCATCGAACGGCTTCTTTGTGATAAACACAGGCAGGCGGTCATAAAACCTGCCTGCTCGTCATGCAATGTGCTCGACTGCTCCGTTGCAGGCAAGACTGGGCTACTGGGTTGCTGTACTGGCAATATTACCGAATTATAGCTACTTTGTGAACGCTGTAAAAGTTACAATTTGTCAACACTTTTCCGGCAAATATTATTCTAATAGGGCGATAACAACCTTTTTACCACAACTACGCTTAAAGGCAAGGCCGTGGCAGGTTGGTGTATCATATAGTGCTCGCCACGCAACGTCCGACCGACGGAGAGCGGCAAGCAGCCCACCAACTTACATGCAGGAGCAGCGACCACATGCCTAAGAAAAAACAGGAACGGCAGCCCGGCGGCGAAAGCCTGATGCAGGCGCTGGTCTACCACGGCCCGGGCGAGATGAGCACGGAGACGGTGGAGCGCCCCCCGGCACCCGGCGCGGGGGAAGTGCTCGTGCGGGTGAAAGCCGTGGGCATCTGCGGCAGCGACGTGCATGGCTACACCGGCACCTCGGGCCGCCGCACGCCGGGTATGGTGATGGGCCACGAACTCGCGGGCATAATAGCCGAGGCGGGGGAAGGCGTAGACAGCGTGCGGCCCGGCGACCGTGTGGCCGTCAACCCGCTGCTGTACTGCGACCGTTGCGACTCCTGTAGCAGGAGCCAGGAGCAAATATGCCGCAACCGCCGCACCATCGGGGTAAACATGGGCACGACGGGCGGCTTTGCCGAGTACGTGGTAGCTCCCGCCCGCAACTGCGTGCCCATAGCCGACGACGTAAGCTTTGAAGAGGGTATGATGGCCGAGCCGCTGGCGGTGGGACTGCACGCTGCCAGGGTAGCCGCACCTGAGCCTGGACAGCCCATGCTCATCCTGGGCGGTGGCTGTATCGGTCTGTGCGTCCTGCTGGCGTGCATCGAGATGGATGCGAGGCCGGTGTACGTGACCGATATTGTGCCCCACAAGTTCGATATGATAGCGCGCATGGGAGGCAATCCGCTGGATGCGAACAGCGTGAACCTGGCAGCCCTGGCGCGCGCTACAACAGGCGGGGCCGGCTTTCCCACCATCATAGACGCAGTGGCCGATTCGTCCACCATCAAGCAAGCCGTGCCCGCGCTGGCCCCCGGCGGCACATTGGTGCTGGTGGGCCTCGCCAAACCGCAGACCGAGTTCGCGCTGTACGACCTTGTGACCCAGGAGCGCAGCATGAGAGGATCCTACGCCTTCTCAGCCGACGAGTTCTGGGAGGCCGTCGAGTGGATCAACAGCCGCCGCGTGGACGTGCGGCCGCTGCTGGAAGCCAGGTGCACCCTCACCGAAGCCACAAGCATGTTCGACCGCAAGGCAGCAGGTGAAGTCGAAGCCGTGAAGATAGTCGTGGAGCTGTAAGAGGCTGCGTTGCAGTCCATAGCTCAAAGACGATCAGCCGAACAGCGGGACTCTACTCCCTTCTGTCATCCTGAGTACCGCGCTAATGAAGAAATGTCAGCAAATAGAGACACATATGGTGCCAGGCGACGCCCCACGATTGAAATCGGGGGCTACACTCTGCGAAGTCCCACAAGGGGACTCCTCTATTCACATACTCTCTCGAAAGCGACCCTCCTGCACATAGGTAGTCCCGCAGGGACTTTGCAGAGTGTAGCCCCCGATTTCAATCGTGGGGCGTCGCCTGGCACCACTGGCACCCTGTACTATTGTACTTGCTCTCAATCCTTCGTTAGCATGGTACTGAGCGTAGCGAAGGATCTCAAGAAGGTGAATGGGGATGCTGTTGAACACCAGGAACATGGTGTTCACGGTCCGGCATATCAGCAGGGCCAGCATCTGAGATCCTTCGCTACGCTCAGGATGACAGAAGGAGCGGGATAACGGAAGGGGTAGCATGGTAAAGCTTACGGCGTTCCCCAAGTGCTACATGGATGAACTGTGCGTCACCCGCAGCATGACCGTCTTTGAGTGGATAGACGTCGCCGCAACCCTGCCGGTAGACGGCGTGGAGATGTACGACCGCTTCCTCACGGACCTTAGAGGCAAGATGGCCCTGTACTGGCCTGAGCCTGGGTAAAAGTGGGTGGCTCAGAACCTAATTCCCTTGTGACTACTGGAGACATTCTAATGTCGATGCAGAGAACTGAACAGGCAGAAGGGGCCGTAAGTAGCCCAGTCCTGCCTGTTGGGGAGGTTGTGGAAATTGTGCGCGAGTGGGTGGACCTCCATGCACGCCACCTGCCCGACTTTGCAGGCGCGTATCTGTGGGCCGGCATCACGGCGCTACCGGCGGATGCGCCGTTTCCGCTGTACCGGGATGTTGATGTGGTCGTGGTGTTCACCAAAGTCCCGCAAGACGACACCCAGGAAGTCCTCTACCGGGGTGTCATGCTGGAAGTCATCGCAAAGAAGCTCGACGCCCACCAGGATGCCGAGACGGTACTGGCGGACCCCAGTCACGGCCCGAACATGGCTACGACGCAGATCCTGGCCGACCCCACCGGCGTCTTGGTGCCACTGCAACAGGCGGTCGCTAGGGAATATGGCCGTCGCCGCTGGGTACGGGCGCGTTGTGAGGCTGAAAAGGTAACGGCAGAACAGCAACTCGCCGCCATGCGCCAGGTGTCCGATCCCGCAAACGGCCAGGAGGCTATGTGGCCTGTATGGCTCTTGCTCAACGCGCTCAGTGGCCTTCTGGCCGTCGCTCAGCTCAAACGGCCCACTACCCGGCGTACGTTGTCTCTGCTGGGCGAACTGCTAGAAGAACAGGGGCGGCCGGACCTGCATGAAGCAGCGCTCACCCTGTGGGGGTCGGCCGGTATGAGCCGGGCTGACGTTCAGGAGATGCTGGACCAGAGCGTGGTTGCCTTTGACCGCTCGGTCGAGGTCTATGAAACGCCCACACCGTTTGGCTTTACTATCCGCGCCCATTTGCGGCCCTATCTGACCGAAGCGACCCAGGAGATGATCGATGAAGGCCATCACCGGGAAGCGACGTTCTGGATCATGACGCTCGCCACGGAATCCTATCTTGTGCTACAGAATGATGCTCTCGATGCAGAGAAAGCGGTGTTCGAGGCACAATTACAAGCAATGTTCGCCGCCCTGGGATATACCTCAGCCGAGGCGTGGGCCGAGCGTGTGAACTCCGCCGAGCGTCTGGCGCAGGAGACCTACCGCATCGCAGACGCGTTAGCCGCGCTTCACCCCGAATAGGGGCAACCAGGAGGCTAGAAGCAATCTCATAAGCCTGAAGATTGCGAAGGGCACATCCTCCCCTTTGTCATTTCGAACGCAGTGAGAAATCTCGTCCCTCGGCACCCAAGTATCACCTTTCTTTCAGCGTAGCAGCATCACAACCTCACAGCACCATAAGAAAGAGGAAACATCCTGGTGAAGGACGAGATTTCTCACGGAGTTTACCCTGAGCGTAGCCGAAGGGTTCGTAATGACAGGGTGGGGGTTTGGTGCCTGTATTCGGCTCCCCTATTTACGAGATAGCTTCTACTCAAGAACGCGGGCAACTGTTCGTCCACCGTACCTGGGTGCCTATCAATGTTGGACCTGACAAAGGTTGGTCCGGCGGAATGAACCGGGGGCACGTACCGGCTGTCCTACTTTAAGGTACCCTGCACTTAAACAACCGGGTGCAGACTCATGCGTCCCGACAGCAGGTGCGCGCCGGTAAGAGAGCTACATGGCGGCGATGTACCACTATCCGATGTCAGATGGAGGACAAAATGCTGGCTGAAGCAAAGAACGAGCAAGGGCAAGGGCAAGACCAGGGAGTAACCTTCACGCGCACGATACAGGCCCCGGCATCCGAGGTGTACAGGGCCTTTATGCACCCCGCGGCGTTGCGCGACTGGCTGTGTGAAGTGGCTGAGGTGGAGCCGCGCGCCGGTGGCCGCTTCTACCTGGGGTGGGACAACGGCTACTACACGGCGGGCAAGTACACCGAGTCGGCACGGGGCGAACGGATAGGCTTCACGTGGCGAGGGCCGCACGACCCCGGCCACAGCCAGGTGCTGGTTACGCTAGCCTCCGAGGGCGAGAGCACCACCGTAACTGTCACTCACTCAGGTACCGGGGCCTCTTATGCCTGGACCGAGAGCGTCCAGGGCATACGGGGCTGGGAGACCGCGCTGGAGAATCTCCAATCTGTGCTGGAGACGGGTATCGACCTACGACTGGTGCGGAGGCCCATGTTTGGCCTGAGTGGGGCTTCCGTGCTGAACGCCGACATGGCTGCTGAATTGGGCGTGCCGGTGGAGGAGGGGCTGCTCCTGACCGCGCTGGTGGAGGGTCTGGCGGCGCACAACGCGGGCTTGCGGCCGAACGACGTGCTGGTGAGCATAGGCGACCGCCCCGTGCGCGACTATGGGAGCCTGGCGAGCACGCTTGGTCTGCACCAGGCAGGCGACCGCGTGCCCGCCACATTCTACCGGGACGGTCAGCAACACACCGTGACGTTGGAGTTGTCGCCCCGCCAGATGCCGCAGGTGCCGGAGACGCTACAGGCGCTAGCCGATGCCGTGCGCAGCGACTTCGCGGCTTTGAGCCAGGAGCTCGACAGTCTGGTTGAAGGCGTTAGCGAGAAAGAGGCCGAGTACAGGCGGACCGGCGGAAGTTGGAACGCCAAGGAGGTGCTGGCCCACCTCATAGCCAGCGAGTATGACGGCCAGGTCACTATAGCTAACCTGGTAGCAGACGCCCCGGACGACCCTGCGTACTACGCCAACGATCTCCTGCGCCTGCGCCCCATGGTAGCTGCCCACGGCAACATAGCCGACATGGCCCAGGAGTTGAAACGCGCCCAGCAAGTCACCGCCGGCATGATAGCCAACATGCCACCCCCTGCCTCCGAGCGCAAGCGTAACATATTCCGTCTCGGTCTGGGCTACGGGACACTGACCGACCACACGCGCGAGCACTTTAGTGAAATCAAGGCACTGGTGGAGGCCGCTAGAACTACGGATTGAAACGCCAAGACGCCAAGACGCCAAGAACGCGCCAAGCAAATTGAGGTTCGGAGAACACAAAGAGGAGCAGGATACCCGATGTCGTACCCTGCTCCTCTCGTAGAAACTTACAATCCTACTCTTGGCGTGGTCCTTGGCGTCTTGGCGTCTTGGCGTTTCAACTTGTCGGTTCGGCAAGCATCGGCAGTGCGCGGAGGGTGCGGGCTGGGGAGAAGAAGAGCCATAGCGGGGCGAGGCTGATGGCTATTATGGCTATGGCGAGGGTGTATCTCGCGCCTAGAAGTTCGCCCAGCGCGCCGCCTGCCAGCGCGCCCACGGGTCCCAGCCCACCTACCAGGAAGCCCATGCTCGCGTTGGCGCGGCCCAGCAGCCGGTCGGGTACCATCGCCTGGCGGAGGCTCATGTCGTTTATCAGGTAGATGGCTATCGCTATGTCGCCTATTAGCTGGGAGGCAAAGAAGACGGCTATGGTGAGGGGAAGCGGCCCGTCCACCAGCACGATGGAGAACCCCACGAGTGCCGACAGCGTCAACGAACCCATGAGGGTAGGCCCCACGCCAAACCGCCGCGTTACAGGCCCCACCAGCACGGCACCCACCAGTGCGCCTATGCCTCCCGCCCCAACCAGTATGCCCACTACGCCCGGCGGGATGCCCTGGTCCCGCACCGCGTACAGCACGTAGAGCGCATGGAAGAAGTTGCCAAAGAAGGTGAACGTGCCTGAGCAAGCCGCCAGGGCACGCAGCACCCGGTTGCGAAGGACCACCTGCATCCCTTCCCCTATCTCGCTGCGCACGCTCTTTCGCTCCTCCGGTGGTGCGGGGGGAGGTTCCGGGGTGCGTATGGCCCCCAGGAAAAGCGCCGAAACGAGGAAGGAGGCCGCATCGAACAGGATGGCGAAGGGCGCGGTAAGCCACTGCACCAGCACGCCTCCTACCGCGGGGCCGCTTATCTCGGCCACCGAGCCTCCCGCGCTGAGCTTGCTGTTACCGTCCACAAGTTGCTCTCGCGGTATCAGCGTGGGCAGGTAGGAGCGGTACGCCACGCTGAAAAAGAGCGACAGCGCCTCCACCAGCATCGCCACCGCGAAAAGCTGGCCCAGGCTCAGCACGCCCAGGATGGCGGCAACGGGGATGGTGACGAGCAGCGCGGCCCGCCCTACATCCGCCGCTATCAAGATGGGGCGGCGGCGCAGGCGGTCGGCCCATACCCCCGCGAAGAGGATGGCTAGCACGGGCAACTGTGAGGCCGCCGCCAGCAGGCCCATATCGCCCGCCGAGGCCCCCAGCACCAGTATCGCGGTGAACGGCAGCGCCTGACCCGTGATGCCCGTGCCCAGGCTGGATACGGTGTGCGCCACCCACAGCTTAGTGAAGTCCGGGTGCCTCCACAGCCCCGTGAGCCTCAACCCCATAGCAGCAAATCCCCCCGCGCCATTCCAACGGCGTGTGTATCATACGTACCCGCGTAATGTACCACATCGGACGCGGGGCGTATTTGCATGCCGCACCGTCCGACGAGGTGGGTAGGCCCCCCTTGTCATTCTGAGCGCAGCGAAGAATCAGGTGGGTAGGGATGCTGTTGCATTACAGTGACCATCTCACCCCTGGTCATTCTGAGCGTAGCGAAGAATCTCGTCCCTCAGCACGCAAATACCACCTTTCTTTGGGCGGCAATCACATGCAGGAAAGGTGAAACATCTCGGTGTAGGACGAGATTCTTCGCTGCGCTCAGTGGATCATCATGCAAGTAAGTTACCACAAAGAGGAGGAGGAGAGGCCTTGTCATCCTGAGCGTAGCGAAGGATCAGGTGGCAGTCGGACTCTCTACAAGTGCAGGAGCCTGCTGGCAAGCCGACGTGGATAGTCCGACGTGGGTAGTCCAATACAGCTTCTTCCCTACTCACCTTCTTGAGATCCTTCGCTACGCTCAGGATGACAGAGGGGGACAGGGTTCTATTATTGGTAACTTACTTGCAAGATGATCCA
>DASVRN010000270.1:0-19114 GCA_036388595.1 Chloroflexia bacterium | reverse complement strand
CGGCCATAGCTTGCAGATCGTCGGGAGGTATAGAGCCTACATATTTGAGTAAGTTTTCTACTGGTTGAGCAGGAGGCAACTGTGGAGTCATAGAGCGCACAAGCTTCAGCACCTTCTCCAACTGCTCTAGCGTCAAACTGTCCAGATAGTTGATTATTTCATCTCTTACCGTAGTTTGAAGCATTCCAGCACCTCCTACCCGCATGTGACTACGGATGCTTCACCCATTATAAGCGTTTGTAAGCGTTCGCGACGTACTAAGCCTACGCCTCGCCTTCTGGCTCCACGTCACCCTCTCCCTGGGCGTCGGGCGGGGGCACGATTTCCAGCCCTCTCGCGCCGGGGGCCTGGCCGGTGCCACTCTCGGCTATAGCGTCCATGGCGGTGAGCCAGCTGCGAATCAGCGTGCGGCGGACGGTGCCGTCTTCCGGCAGGTCGAGCGGGCGGCCGCGGGCGTCGATTACCAGCCCCACCAGCCCGCCCTTGACCTCCTGGCCCGGCTGGGTCTTGAGGGCTTTACCAGGCTCACCGCTGCCCACCCGGAACCCCGCGCCCGGCTTCACGGTGAGGGCCGCCCGCTGTCCCGGCCGCAGAGGCACTATGCGTATGGTGCCATAGGGTACTTCCACGTTCTCCGTGCCACCCTGCTGCCGCTCCACGGTGACGTTTACAGCCACGGTACTGCCGGGGACGGCGGCGGGCGCTTTGCCGTTGCTTTCCTGCCGCCAGGCGTTGTGCACCACGATGGCCGTGCCCAGCCACACCAGGCAGTCGCGGTCGAAGATGTAGGAGGCGGCCGCAGCCTGGTGCCGGGCCAGGTTGCCTACGGCGGGGATGAGGAGCGTGGTATCGAGCGCCAACTCTACGGAGCCAAGCTCCACGGCGGCAGGCTGCAAGGCGTCGAGCAGAAGGAGGGCCGCCTGTCCGGGCCTGGGGGTGTGCGCCAGCAGGCCACCCGTGCCCACCAGCAGGTCGTAGCGGGGCGGGCGACCGCCGTTATAGCTCTGCAAGGCCGCCGCGCCATGCACCAGGGCCTCTCGCGCCAATGCGTGCTCTATCATCAGGTCGCGGGGCGTCTGGGGCAGCGTCAGCGGGCGGGCGACCTTGTTGAGCGCCCATTCCCAAAGCTCGTCCTCGCTCATCTCGAAGGGCAGCCAGCGTAGCACGTTCGCCGCGCCGCGAGTGGCGAGCAGGTTGCTCAAGCCGAAAGCCAGCCCCATGTCGCCCATCACCGCCGAGTGGTCGGCCTGAGCGTTGGCGAGGAACAGCCCGGTAGAAGACGCACCGACATCCACGACCAGCGTCTCGCGCCCGTACTGCCTGTGTAGGTACTGCGCAATCAGCCGCTCGCAATCGGCGGTCGGCACGATAGGCCCTTCCACCCAGCGCGACAGCACGTGATAGCCGGGTATCTGGGGCACCCGCCGCTCGGTGTATAGGTCGGCTATTGCGGCGGCCGCGGGGCCGGGCAGTTCCGTCTGGAGGTCGGGCCGCACGTTGGGCACGCTCTGCATCTCGGCTATCGGCACGAGCGCATCGGTTACACCCTGCAACGCCTCCTGGTTGCCCGCGAATATCAGCAACGGCATGCCTGGGGCCACCTGCCCCTTGCGCGCGGCAAGCTCGGCACGGCTGCCCTGCTCGCGGGCGGTCACCGCCACCACTTTCGCCAGTCTCACCAGCGGAGATACCGGCCCGCCGTCCACCCCGCCCGACATCAGCACCACGTCCGGGGGCAGCGCCAGCAATTTATCCGTCTGCTCCTGCGACCAGGCTATAGCGGCGCTGTTGAGCACCGCCTCGTCCTCGTTGGGCAACTGGTGGAGGCCCTCGTCCAGCGTGATGCGCGATACGATGCTGGTGTAGGTGCTCATCGCCGCCTGCATAGCGCTCGAAGCCGAGATGTCTGCGCTCACGGCGGCCACCACCAGCCGCAGGGCCGGTGCCGCGCTGGAGGTGGCGATAAACAGGTCTATGCCGTTGCCGTCGCGCCGCTGGGGCATGAGCAGCCGGGTGCCGTCGGTCAGCCTGCGCCCGATAACCCCCTCAAGGTCCGAAAGGGCGTTGTACACCCCGGCGGTGACGTCGTTGTAAGGCGCTTCGGCGGTGGTCACAGCGGAGGCCCTGGCGATGAATCGGTACTCGTCGCCCACCACGTCGAACAACGCCGCCCGCGTGTAGAGCGACCCAATATCGACCGCCAGCACCGCCCCCACCTGGGCGAGCATAGTGTCTTCGAGCAATCCTGAGTCTAGAGATTGTGGTTTTGACATAGCTTCTTTCTGAAACGTGGCTCTGAAACGTGAAACGTGAAACGTGAAACGTGATGCGGCTGGTGTTATTTGGTCCTACGTAAGCCGCGATGGTGCTTGTTGTACCATCACGTTTCACGTTTCACGTTTCAGAATCCTACCAGGTCCACTACAGTATGTATCAACGCCAGCAGCCGGTCTATCAGGGCTGCGAAGAAGGTGGTGGAGAGGGAGCCTAGCAGGGCACCGAAGGCGACCAGGAGCACCCACCGCCCCACCGTGGCAAGTATGCGTACAGGCTGCGACCGCTCGCCACCCGCCCTCGCTCCAAAGGCGAAGTAGGCCAACGCGCACACCACGCCCAACAGCAGCACAATGTTGCCCGCCACCGCCAGCGGGTTGTTGAAGTCGAGCAGGCGCATGGTGTCCAGCGATTGCGGCACGATGGTGCCCGCTAACGCGCCGCCCAACGCCAGCGCCGAGCCTACCACCACCACCAGGTTCAGCCCGAACGAAGCGGGCCACGCGCCGGGGAAGGCTATACGCATCAGCAGCATCAGGCCAAGCGCCACCGGCACGGCAGCCAGCCACCTGTCGGCAGGAGGGGCGTCGGCTGTCGGCTGGATGATGCGGGCCACCTGCGGCACCACCACCTGCGTTAGTATCACCAGGGTGACGTAGCCCACCGACACGCCCACCAGCAGGCTCTGGGCCACCCGCCAAAGAGGGTTGGCCCCTATCAAGTAGCTGAACACCATCAGCGTCAGCAGCCCGGCGACTATTGAGCCTATAAGGTTTAGGTCCATAGTTTCTGAAACGTGAACCGTGAAACGTGATGCGGTTTGTGTAGCTTGGTTCGTGGTTTGCGACTCTGTTACCAGTGACGCATCACGTTTCACGTTTCACGTTTCAGCCCTACCTCCTGAAGATTCGCCTCGTTGCCATGTTTATGAAGGCGGCCACTATTACCAGGGCCACCAGCAGTTGGGCTACCGACTGGGCGTTGAGGCGGTCGGTAAGTTCGTCCAGGTTCATCAAGCCGGTGTTGCGGCCTGCCTGTAGTAGCTGGCGGTTGTACTGCAAGGCCCCGCCGGTGCCGCTCACCACCGCCAGCAGGCCCGTGCCCCGCACCCGGTTGTAGCTGCGGGCTATGGGGTCGAGACTCTGGGGCACAGCGGCTATCAGGGGCACATCGGTGCGCGCCCCCACCTGCTCTATCCAGTTGCGTAGCTCCGCTTCGTCCGAGGCGAGGTCGATTACCAGGGCGAAATCTCTCGCGCCCCGGAGGTTGCCTTGCTGCATAATCGGGTACGAGTCGAGACGCTGTATCTGCTGGTAATCGAGGGGCAGCACCGCTGTAAAGTCGTCCACCGCCGAGCGGAGGGCCGCTTCGTTGCCGGGGATGTAGCCCAGGATGAGGTAGTCCGTGCCGTAGGTGTAGCCGTAGTTGGCTGCCGGGTCGACCAGCGCGTTCCTCACCACCTGCTGCGCGAAGCCGGGGCCTTGCGGGGCGGTGCTGATCGTCACGAAGGGCAGGCGGCGCGACATCAGGTGCCGCATAACTGCCTGTGACAGCACAGACATCTCGGCGGAACGGGTGGCGTCCCAGTCGTAAACCACCAGCACCGGGGCGTTATCAGGCACCGATTCGATGGCGTTGTAGAACTGCGTCACGTCCGTGCTGGGGGCGAACGGTATGTCCCCGAATGGCGGGCGCACCAGCAATATCGCCAGCAACACGCCCAGTATCAGCAGGTAAATTAGCCCATCGGGCAGCAACCACCGCGAAAAGCCCCGGCGACTCGCTGGCCTGGCTTGCACCAGCGGCCCGGTCTGTCCGGTGGGCACCCGGCGCGGCACGTTGAGCGTCTCGGCCTGCAAGAGAGTAGCCAGGGTGTCCACAGCCCCGGCCCTCGGCGCACGCACGGGGATATTGCGGAACCCACCCTCGGACGCGGGCATGGCCTCTAGCTGCGCGGCGTAGTCGGGTACCGTCGCATCTGCGTCCAGCGCGGCCTGCTCGTCCTTGCCCGACGATACAGAGCGTAGCCAGGCGGGCACCTGCTCCTGGGGTACGGGGGCAACTGGCTGGGCAGGCTCATCCTCCGCGAGCGGCGGGGGCAGGAACGGCTCTATGCCTTCCAGCGCGAAATCTTCATAGACGGGCGGGGCGGCCGGTTCCTGAGGCGTGGCGGGAGTGGCCGCTTCCAGCGTCTCCTGCACGGTTACCTCGCGCAGCCAGGGCGGGAGTTGGGTACCGGCCGCCGGGTTGGGCGGTCCACTCGCACCCTGGTCGGGGTCGGGATGCGCCCAGGGCATGATGTGCGCAAGCTCCTCCGGCTCGTACTCCTGCTGCGGAGGGGGCGGCGTTACGGTAGGCTCCAGTATGCTCACCACCCAGTCGGGCGGCGGCTCGTTGGGGTCGGCGGGCGGCTGGGTAGCCTCGCGCACCGGCATCTGGCGCACATTCGGCGGCATCTGCTCGGCACCCGGCGGCTGGGCTGCTATCTCCTGCTCGGTGGGAGGCTGAAGTTCGGGTCCGGTAGGCGGTTGTGCAGGCTGGGCGGGTTGCTGCGCCGGAGCCTGGCCGGGAGGTGGAGTCCGGCGCAGGTCGCTGGTCTCCTGTACCGAATGCTGCTGCACCGCCTGCAACCAGGGCAAGTCTACCCCCGTGGAGGGCGCATCGGGCTTCGCTGGCTTACCCTGTGTACCTTCCACACCCTCACTAGCAACAGCCTCGTCCTCAACGCGGGGCAAGGGCTGGCCGCACCTGGCGCAAAAGTGGCTGGTGCTGCGATTACTAACCCCGCAAGTTGGACAAACTACGTCTGGCATAGCGGATTTTGGATTTTGGATTTTGGATTTTGGATTTAGAAGAGCCGTTGGGCCAATCTAAAATCCAAAACCTAAAATCCAAAATCAATCAAGATATGGCCTGTCGAAGCCTAACAATATTCTCAGGCTGGTGGCTATCGCGCCGAACGACACGCCCAGCAGTATGGCGCGAATGCCCGCCAGCGCCGGGTACTCCAGTATCCAGTCGCTAACCCCCACCATCACATCGAGCGGGGCAATCTGGCTGATGGGGGCTTGGCCGATAATTACCAGCAGGGCCACACCTAGCAGCACCAGGGCCTCGGCGTTGCGCAGGCGGGTGGAGCGAAAGAGCGCGGTCACCAGGAAGAAGGCCAGTAGGCTGAACACGGCTTGCCCCAACGGCTGGTAGATCCACTGGAACACCCAGGCGACGGAAGCATCGCCCGGTCCACCGCCGTAAAGGCCCATGCCCACTACCACCAGGGCACTGCTCACCAGCACGAGGCTGTAGAGCCACCCATCCTCGCGCCGCGCCACTCGCGTAAGATGTACCTTTATCAGGTTGCCCAACCCCACCAGCAGGGCGAACCCCACGAGCACCGCCACCCACTGCGCCAGCGTCCCGCCCATATCCGCAATCGTGCCCTGCGTGAAAAAGCCCACAAGGCTAATCACCCCGGCAATGTACGCCAGGGCCAGGTTGAGTATGAGTATTGCGAGTGAGCCGAATCTGTTTGTCATTGATTCTGATGAGTGAAACGTGAAACGTGATGCGGTTAGGGTAATTTGGTCCTACATGAGCCGCGCTGGTACTTCAAGCACCATCACGTTTCACGTTTCACGTTTCACGGGTAGAGTGTCAGTAGGTCGAACCAGTTCTGCCCTAGCACGTTCACCAGGATGAACCCGGCGATTATGAGCAGGATGATGAGCCAGCGGAGGCCGTCCTGGGCTAGCAGGGAGGCTATGTGGCTGGTGCGGCGTTCCAGGTACGCACCGGAGGCGAATATCTCCTCGCCCACGAGCGCGTGGTCGGCGGTGAGCGACATGAGGGCCAGGGCCTGCGGGTCGGAGGAGCCTGCGATCTGGTAGGCCCCGGTGCGCCGCTGAGCCTCGGTGATGAGCAGCACTTCCGGCCCGAACTGCCCCGACATTACGGCCTGCGACACCTTGCTGCGGTCTACTATGTCGGTCACGTGAGCGGCGTAGGCCAGCGGGTCGTTGTGGGTCAGGAAGCGCGCCCCGGCGTTCTCGCTCTCCATCGACCAACCGGCCCGGCGGTAGCCTCGGCGCACGGCGTTGTCGGTGAGAGCGTAGGCGATGGCATCGTTGGTGGTAGCCTGCACGGGAGCGCCCGTAATCGCTCCCACCCGCGACATCGACTCGACCAGGTTCATGCCCGCCAGCGTGGCGGCGGTGGTCACGCCCCTGGAACCGACGCCACCGGAGCCTGGGGAGGTGTGCATGGCGTGGCCGGTCTCAGCCGCGGTGGATAGCCCAACGCGAGTGGCGTCGTAGCCGGGTATGTTGCGCAGCGAGATCGTCCGCTTGGCTGCCCCACGCCTGCCCCACCCCGCGACCCACAAGAAGACCACGTAGAGCACCAGGAATACCACCAGCACACCCAGCATGATATAGAGGGCGTCACCGTAAGCCGGGCCGACGTTGCTAAAGTCCATCAGCGCCGCCCTCCCCTCTTACGCGACTTCACCCCGGCGTCCAATCGCTCCAACAGGGCGTCCGTGCCACCTTCCTGCTCCAGCATCCGGGCCACACCCTCCACGGAGAGCGGCCCCTTGCGAGCGCGAATGCCGAGCACGTCAGCGAACGGCTGGAACACCCACAGCATCTGCCCGCCGAGCCACGACAGCGGCTTTCCGACCTCCAACGCCAGGGTAGCAGGTTCGGTCAGCCCCGCTCGCTCTATCGCCGCAGCCACGACATCCACATCGGCACGAGCAGGTACCTCGACACTACCCTGCTCTCCATTTGTAGCAAGAGCGCCCAGGTCTTTATGCTGCTGTGGCCGTGTCGCGTGTGGTAAGTTGTGGCGAAGATTGTCCAGAAAAGACATGAGCCGGACCTCGGCGCGCTACGCGCATCGGATTTTGCCCATTATTGCACGCCCACGCACAAGGGTCAAGCGCGCGGCGATGGGGAAGGGATGTGGATAAGGGGTGATGGAGTGGTTAGTGGCTAGTAAAGAGCTTCTAACCACTGACCACTAACCACTCGTTCAAGCTTCGTCCAGGAGTTCGGGGCCGAGGATACGGTCGGTAAGATAGACTGCCAGGCGGGTGGCAATCGTCGTAAGCACCAGGGTTAGCACGCCCTTGAGTATTCGCCGCGTTACATCTTCGTCCATAGGGGTAGTACCTCCGTCTGTAGGTCTGTAGGTCTGTGGGACCAATTTACCAGGGTTGCAGGGCAGAGATAGAGGGAAGAGGAGGAACTATCGGCCCCCGGTGCAAGTAGCTGCCCGCTGCATTTTACACGATGAGGGCGAAGGGGTGTAGTTGCGGTATTGGCTTAGTCAAGGTGAGATCATTATAAAGAAGGGGCACCTTTTACAGTGCCCCTTCTTGCCTCATGCACTTAAGGAGTGCTTGCCTCCTCAAACTCAGGGTTGATAGTGGCGCTCTGCGCCTGCTCGTAAATAGGCTCCGGCGGCGAGTTGCCCCAATCCGTGTTCTCCACCGTATCGCGGGTTTAAGTCGCCCCGACCACCACGGTGCCCGTTCCCTGTTGCGCTGTGGTAACGTTTACCTACCCGCCTCCGGCTTGTCCTCCTTGTGACATGTTTTCGACCTCCTTGGCCTCTCTGTTTCTCTGTACTTTATTGGTTGGAATGGGATTTCGTCACTTTTAACTGTTTAGGGTGGCTAGGCGTTACGGAGAGGCAAGGTAGCAGCTATACTGCAAGGAGAGGAGCAGGTAATCCATAGGGAGGGTTACCCGTAGAACCAGGCTTGAATTACAGAGGGACGTGTCAGCTATGTAGACTGAATTTCACTATCTAGACCATCTGACCAGTCCTCTATCAACAACCCAGGCACACGCTCAAACTCCCTCGTATTGTTAGTGACCAAAATGAGGTTCTGGCTGAGTGCGTGAGCTGCTATCAGCGTATCGAGCGACCCTATTGGTGTGCCCTGGGCCTCTAAATGTGCCCTGATGAAGCCATATGCTAAAGCCGCATCGTGATCGAAATCAATTATGATAAGTGGGATAAGAAACTGTTCCAGGGCGTGCTGGTTCCCTACGACTTGATTGCTCCGATGCACGCCGAACTGCAATTCCGCCACTGTGATTGACGAAACACCCACCTCAGACACAGGATGCTGGGTAAGTCTCATCAACACATCTGGAGGCTTATAGCGAATGATCTGCACGCAGATATTCGTGTCGAGCATGTAATTCATTCAAAGACCTGGTCGCGCTGTTGTTCCGGCTGCTCACGCGCTGCCATGAAGTCTTCGGAGAACAAAGCCAAACTATCGGCAAGCGACTGCCACGAGTCTTGCTCCGGTATCAGCACGACCGCGTTACCTACCTTCTTTAGGTAAACTTTCGTGCCCCGAAAGCGGTACGCCTTTGGCAACCTGACAGCCTGACTCTTCCCATTCTGAAACAGCTTTGCCACATCCATCACATACCTCATCTGCAACCATGGGGTTAGTATATATAACTAGTATATACTCGAATTAGTGACTTTGCAACCAAACAGATCCTACTCCCCCTCACTCTCCCCCCTCAGCCACCTATCAACCTTCGCCGCCAGCAACAATAACGCCAGCATCACCCCCGCGACCAACGCCCACCAACCCAAATCCTCCGAGTCCTGCGCGCCCAGGTAAATAGCGTACGAGGCCGACACCACAAGCCCCGCAATCGGACCGTAATAAAGCCACCGCCACTTAGACCTCGGCGGGTACGGCTCCCTGGGCCAGAACTCCAACAATACCACCCCCAGGACGAACAACGATGCCAGGGTCAGGGGCACTCCCAGGTACCGTATCAGCAGACCCATGCTGACCTGCACCCCACCGGCTATCAGCAGAAACAGCACCCTACCGACAACCTCACCGCCGCACCCGCGCAGGCAAGACGAAGCCTGGGCTACAACCGGGTTGACACTATCAACATATCTCGGCCGTTCTGCGCTCACACTACCCCTCCCTCCTACGCAAAGCCCTTCAAGCCTCGTACCTCCGTACCCGCCACTACGCCCCGCGCACGGCCCCATCTCCAACTCCCGTTCCTTGACGCCCACCGCCGCCCCTCGGTACAATGGCCTGTACTATACCCACCACCCCATACATATAAGTACGAGCAGCACACGGTAATTCGTAATTCGTAATTCGTAATTTCCCGATGGAGTCCCCATGACCCAGATAGACGACCAAATCCGCAATCCGCAATCCGAATTCCCAAATCCGACCTACATGTCGAGCCGGGAGATTCGCGAGCGCTTCATCCGCTACTTCGTGGAGAAGGTCGGCTCTACCCACGTGCCCTCCTCCTCTCTCGTGCCCAGCAACGACCCCACCCTCCTATTCACCACCGCGGGCATGGTGCAGTTCAAGGACGTGTTCCTCGGCAACGAGACCCGCCCCTACAAGCGCGCCGTCACCTCCCAGAAGGTCATGCGCGCCGGGGGCAAGCACAACGACCTCGAAAACGTCGGCCCCTCCATCCGGCACCAGACCTTCTTCGAGATGCTCGGCAACTTCTCCTTTGGCGACTATTTCAAGCGCGCTGCCATCACCTACGCCTGGGACTTGCTCACCACCTCACAGGAGCAGGGCGGCTTTGGCCTCGACCCCAACCGCCTCTGGCCCACCATCTACCTGGACGACGAGGAGTCGTTCGAGCTATGGCAGGAGATCGCCGGAGTGCCGCCCCAGCGCATCACCCGCCTGGGCAAGGAGGACAACTTCTGGGCTATGGGCGACACCGGCCCCTGTGGCCCCAACACCGAGATCTACTGGGACTTCTACCCGGAGCGCGGCGAGGACGGCGATAACCCCGGCACCAACGAGGCCCGCTTCTTCGAGATTTGGAACCTCGTCTTCATGCAGTACGACCAGCCCGGCGACGGCACTATGGTGCCCCTGGAGCACCCCGGCGTCGATACCGGCATGGGCCTGGAGCGTATGTCCACGGTCATGCAAGGCGTGCCTTCCAGCTACGAGACCGACCTGTTCACCTACATAATAGACAAGATACAGGAGCTAACCGGGCAGACCCACCAGGAGCGCCTACAAGACATTATCTCCTACCGCGTAGTAGCCGACCACACCCGCGCCGCCACCTTCCTCATAGGCGAAGGCGTACTGCCGGGCAACACATTGCGGGAGTACGTGCTGCGCCGTGTGATGCGCCGCGCCATGGTCCACGCCCGCCGCCTGGGCCTCACCGAGCCGTTCATGGGCCGGGTCGCTGACGCCATCATCGAGCACATGGGCGAGGTCTACCCCGAAATCCGACAGCGCCGCGACTTCATACTGGAGGCCATGCGCCGCGAAGAGGAGAGCTTCGCCCGCACCATCATCGCCGGGCTCAACCAGTTCGAGCAGATAGTCAACAGGCTAGCCCTCAAGCCCGGCGAGGTCTTCCCCGGCAGGGAGATGTTCGAGCTTTACGGCACCCACGGGCTATCCAAAGATATAATGAAGGACGAGGCCGTGTCGCGCGGCCTGGAAATAGATGAATCCGGCTTCGAGGAGGCCCTGCAAGAGGAACAGCAGCGCAGCAAGCGCAGTACCATCCTCAAGGCAGGCGACCGCCAGAACCTCGACATCTACCAGCAGGCAGCAGGCAAGCAGCCGACAGCCTTCCTGGGCTACGACTACGCCACCCTAGACAACGGCTATGGCTCCCCCTCCTCCAGGGTGCTGGGCATCATTGTGCAGGACGATGGACGAGGGACGACAGACGATAGACAAGAGAACGGTAACCGTCCATCGTCCATCGTCCATCGTCCATCGTCCCCGGTAGACCTCGCCGGCGAAGGCACCGAAGTAGAAGTGGTGCTCGACCAGACCCCTTTCTACGCCGAAAGTGGAGGCCAGGTAGCCGACAGAGGCACGCTCATATGGGAAGGCGGCAGTATGGAGGTCACCGACGTACAGCGTCCGGTCGGTGGTGTTATCGTGCACAGGGGGCGGATCATCGAGGGCACGTTGCGCACCGGGGCCGAGGTGCAGGCCCACATACCCGGCTCCACCCGCTGGTCCACTATGCGCAACCACACCGCCACGCACCTGCTCCACAAGGCGTTGCGCGACGTGCTCGGCACCCATGTCCACCAGAAAGGCTCGGTGGTCGAGCCGGGCCGCCTGCGATTCGACTTCAGCCACAACGCGCCGGTGAGCCAGGAAGAGCTACTCACGGTGGAGCGCATCGTCAACGAGCAGATTCGGGCCGACTACCCGGTGCAGACCGCCGAGTTAGCCCTGAAGGAAGCCATAGCCCAGGGCGCGATGGCCCTCTTCGGAGAGAAGTACGGCGACGTGGTGCGCCTGGTCCGAATCCCCGGCTACGAAAGCAAGGAGCTTTGCGGCGGCACCCACGTCGAGCGCACCGGACAGATTGGGCCTTTCTTCATCACCTACGAAGGCTCCATCGGCCAGGGCGTGCGCCGCATCGAGGCCGTCACGGGCGAGGCTGCCGTGGAGTACGCCCTGGAGCGCCGAGCTATGCTCAACAACGTGGCTTCTCGCCTCGGGGCAGGGGGCAACGTGGGCCGCAGCCTGGAACTGGTGGACAGCTTGCAGGCCCAACTCCGCGAGTCTCACCGTCGCATAGAGGACCTGGAGCGGCGCATAGCCAGGGGGGAAACCGGCGGCATGACTCAGCAGGTGCAGGAGATCGGTGGAGTGAAAGTGCTTACCGCCCGCACCACCGCCTCCAGCATGGACGCCCTGCGCGAGACCGGCGACCACCTGCGCGAGCAGCTAGGCTCCGGCGTGGTGGTGCTCGGCACTGTGATCAACGATGAACCTAAGCTGGTAGCAATGGTTACATATGACGCACAGCAGCGTGGAGTCACAGCCAGAGACATCATCCAGGAAATTGCTCCTCTTGTAGGGGGCAAGGGAGGCGGTCAGGCCCACCTGGCGCAGGCCGGTGGGAAAGATGCTTCCGGTTTGGACGCTGCCCTCGCCCAGGTGGTGCCCTTTGTCGCCGCCAAACTCGGCCAGTAACCTGCATCAACTCAGCACCAGAGGGGCAGGCTTCCACCGTGGAAACCTGCCCCTCTTTGTAAGGTCGCTTTGGGCGTTTGCAGGCTGCACCGCAACATCAGGAACACTGTACCTGCGGCCCTTTTAGTGGCAACACAACTGCCCATAATATTGACAATGGTATTGCACATGTATATACTGGATTTGGTACCGAAATTAGCTACATCCGTGGGGCGCGAGGTGGGGAAATGCAGCGAATCGGCTATGCTTACATGCAGGCGGGCGGCAAACGCGATAAGAACACCGACCGGTTGAGCGACGGCATGCTTGAAGGGCAGGTACCCTCCACCGACGACGGCGGCCTCACAGACACCGTCGATAACGACACGCACAGCACAGGGTCCGGTGGGGATGGGCAGACCGCCGCGAAGGGCAAGGGACGGGGCAGGCGCGGTGGGGGCGGCACGCAGGAACGCTTCCAGATTACCGCCGACCGCCCAATTTTCACCCTCTCAGTGGCCGCAGACCTGCTCGGCCTCCACCCGCGCACGTTGCGCATCTACGAAGAGAAGAAGCTGGTAATCCCCTCGCGCACCGAAGGCAACCGCCGCCGCTACTCCCAGCGCGACATCCAGCGCTTCCAGTTCATCCGCCACCTCACCAACGGCGGGGTCAACCTCGAAGGCGTCCGCATCATACTCGATATGGCAGAAGAGCTTTCCAAGCTAGGCGGCAACCCCGAAGAGATCATAGAGCGCAACCTGCAAGCCCTCGATGGACCGTAGAGAGTTCGTAACGGTGGTCAAGGCCACCGCGAGAGAATTCGTCAAGGACGACGTAGGCTACCTAGCCGCGGCCGTCACATACTACGCCTTCTTCAGCCTCTTCCCCGTTGTACTGCTTGGGGTCACCGTTGCCGGACTATTTGTCAAGACTGAAGATGCGTATATCTTCATCGTTGAGCGGGTAGGCCGATTCGCCCCCAATATGTCCAAGTTCCTCACGGATAGCCTTGAGGAGGTGATCCTCAAGCGGGACTTCGCGGGTTGGTCCGCGCTCTTTAGTTCGGTAATCCTTCTCTTTACCGCGAGTGGAGCTTTTGACGCCATAGACAAGGCGATCAATCGCGCCTGGAAGTCCGAGAAGGTACCATCTATATTCGTTTCAAAGCTCACAAGCTTCCTGATGATGGTAACGGTCTCCGCGCTCATGCTGGTGTCGCTTTTGGTCTCCTCAGGGCTTACCGCCACCCGTACGTTCACGACCTATCTGCTGGGTGACGTGCCGGGTACGGACTTCGTGTGGGTGCTAATCAGTTTTGCATCCTCTACGGCTGTGGTGTTCCTGGGTTTGCTGTTGCTCTACCGCTTTATCCCGCGTGCCGACGTTGGGTTTCATGATGTATGGCGTGCCGCCCTGGCAGCCGCCTTCATCTGGTCGCTCGCTAAGGAGGGGTTCGCCCTCTATCTTGGCTCGACGTTCGCCAACTACAGCGCGGTATATGGCACTGTGGGCGCTATAATCGCCATCCTTACCTGGATTTACGTCTCGGTCATCATCGTTCTCACCGGGGCCGAGTTCGCCGCCGAGACCGCCCGCGTGCGCGACCTGAGAGCGATGGTGCAACGCGCCGCCCTTGCGGAAAAAGAGCCGACCCGCAGCCCCTGGTTCTCCAGCTAAAGAAAAATGAGGGCGATACGTATCGCCCTCATCATCAATGCTCCCCTTTGCTTTGGCCGCCTTCGTGGCTACTTCTTACCCACCGCTGACAGCGCCTCACCTACCCGCACCAGGTCAGTTACGACCATGTCCTCCCCACTCATGTTGGATGAATACAACATGATGCGCGTGTCGCCTATGTCAAACACCAGGTAGTGTGCCTCATTCCTCTTGTAGAGGCGGCCCTGCCTCGAGCCGACCTGCACCTGGGTGCTACTGCCCAATTGGCTCTCGTCTACGGCAGACGGCGGGCCTTGCACAACCAGGGCGTGCAACACGTCGTGATCTGCGGGTCCGCCGGCCACCGCCTGTGTCACTACCCCTTGCGAGGCGACATAGTACGGCTTTCGCAACTGCCGGGTGTTGGAGGCAAGGCCGGTAGGCTCATAAAGAGTAAACGTTGCTTGCCTGGAAGTCTCACGCCAGCCCTCTGCTACGTCTTTGTCGCTCGCGGGGCGCATATCGGCAACCACGTAACCCGCCGGGGGCTTGAACAGGAACAGCGATGAGTCCACGGGCTTGTTGAGTTCCAGCCGCTCGACATGGCTCTCTTCGATCAACACTCCATCCTTATCCCAGCCTTGTAGCTTCAGGATCAAGTAGAACTGCCGGTCGATCCATAGCCGGTACTTGTGGCTCTTCAACCAGTATCCACCGGCGGCTTCAGCCTCCAGGACTTCGGGCGTAACGTTCCATTCCAGCACGTAAGCAGCCCGCCCCGCCACCGACTCGTCACCCACCAGAGTGACCGTGTATGGCTTTTCGATTGGACCAGGGCGAGTTGGGCTGGAGAATAGCTGCTCCGTATCCAGCGGGCTAAAAGCCCTGGCAGCGCCCTTCTTTCGCTGCATTATGCGTATCTCCTCGTGCCCGGAGAGCGTTCCATAGACAATGCCGCCAACCTGCAAGCCGATTCCTTCCAGCTCCGTTCCGTCCGGCATGGTAGAGCGCGATTTGCTAGCAAGCTTGTCCGGCGCTTCATACCACGTTTCGACCCGGCCCTCGATCACGCCGCCCGTCCTATCGAGGCCCTCAGCGCCGCGCAAGGAAGGCATCTGGCGGCTGTACTGTGACACTGCATAGGCACTCCGTAGTCCGGCGGCAGACCCGTCTTTAGTGGCCTTCTCTGCCTGCGCGAATATCGCTTCCGCGCTGACAGCCCTGGGCTGCTCGACGACGAGCGCCGCCCCCACCAGGAGCAGCACAAGCGACATCGCCCCACACATGGCTACCGTCGCGGGGCGCAGGTTGATTGCCCAGCGCGGCTTGCGTTCCGCCTGTACGCTCTGCAACCTGGCTTCAACCGCAAGCCAGGGGTCTCTGCGACTCTGCGTGTTTGCCTCGGCATGCTCCTTGAGCACGCTCTTTACGAATTCTTCACTCATGACCTTCCCCTTTCGCACTCCAAAGTACGGTGAGCCAGCAAGACCGGCCCTACTTAAGTTCGTGACGCTAAGACCGGCAGCAGCTTCCTCAGGCGTTTGCGCGCATCATGCAACCTGCGCCTTACCGTGCCCTCCGGCACTGCCAGCCGTTGCGATACCTCGGCATCGCTCAGATCGAGGTAATACTTCATGACCACGGTGGCGCGCTGGCCCGGCGAAAGCTGCTCGATAGCCGCAAGCAATTCTTCCCTCGTCTCGGCTGCCTCCAGCGTCTCCAGCAGGCCAGGCTCGGGGTCGGGAATGTCTATCTCTTCCTCGCTATTGCCCGCGCCATACGAGACGTCGCGCCTGCGATTTGCTACCTTGATGGCGCTGTACACCACGCTCCGCAAGAACCAGGGTCTAAACGGCCTGGAGGTATCGAACGTGGCGATCCGCTCGTACGCGGTCACGAAGGCTGATTGCGCTACGTCCTCGGCCAACGCCCGGTCGCCAACGGTGAGGTAGGCAGCCTGTATCGCCTGGGTGTGATAGCGCCCTACCAGCGCCTCCAGCCCTCCTATATCCCCACGCTTCAATCTCGCGATTGCTTGCTCGTCATCCATGCACCCTCCGCCGGTTGATTCTAGATTGAAGGTCCCTTCTGCCTATAGTAGCTCCCAGCGACATATTCTGTTCGGGGCAGCGCAAAAAGAGGTAGGTTCTACGTGTACCTTTGTGGCTGAATGTTCTGGGTAGTGTCACACCTAGTGGATATTACACAACCACCCCCTACTTATGTATATAATGGGACCACCCGCCCCAAAACGGATACGGGCCGTTTAACCGTGCTATCATACTAACCACTAACCACTAACCACTAAGCACTAACCACTAACCACTAATCACTAACCACTAACCACTAACCACCGGCACCGCCAATGGGTCCTTTAGAGAGCGAGTTCGACCACACACTCTATACCGCCGAGTTCGTAACCGCCGAGCCGGACGAGCCGCTTGCCACCATCCTGGAAAGGGTGGAGGACGCCTTATCGCGCACGCCAAACGTGGTGCTCATCCTGCCCAGAGGCAGCAAGGCGTTCCACTCGACCCACGACTTCCTGGCGCTAGGCAAGCTGCACAGCGGCCGCGATGTGCATGTGTCAATCGCCTCGCCGGACCCCACGATAGCCAGCCTGGCCCGCGTGCTCGGCTTCTACGTCGAGACCGTGCCCGACGACCACGACTACTACGAATCGCCCGGCTCGGTGACCGAGGAGGATACGGAGCAGCCGACCTCGCCCCTGCCCCTCGGCCCGCCCAGGGTGCTGGGTCCGTTCCCCGACAAGCCGGAGTGGGTGCTCTCGCCATCGGGCTACGTCTACCCGGTGCCCAGCACAACCTCCACCTGGCTGAACCACCCCAGCGACCCGGCAAACGCACAGGACGGCAACACCGCAAGTGGGAACGGTAGCAAGCCCGCTCACCCGCACCTGTCGCTCCCGCTCTCCAGGTCCGGCGTACCCACACCTCGTACCAAACCGAGGGCCACGGGGCAGCTACAACCCACCATCATCACCGACCCCTCGCTGCCTTCGATTACGGGAGACAGGTTCGACGTGCCCCTGCCCCTGGTGTCCACCACCGAATCAGGGCGCATCAAGGCCCGCCGCACGGACGAAGAGGCTGCCGCCTACGTCAAGTTGGAAGGGCAAGCGACGGTGCGCAAGATACGCCGCTTCACCGCGCTACGTGTCGTCACGGGCGTGCTCGTGCTGATGTTGCTGGCGCTCGTGGGTGCCGGTTCTTACGCGTGGGTCTACCTGCCGGAGGGCAGCGTTGAGATAACTCCGCTAAAGAAGGACCTGGTCGGATTGCAAATAGAAGTGCCCGTGCTCATCACCCCAGGCGCTGCTGGCAGGGCAGGGCTGGCGACTCCCTTAGAACAGGCGGATACGGGCGGGGTCATCAGCACCTATTCGCTCACGTCCACGCAGCTAAGCGCCACCATCGTAGAGCAGAACACCGCACCCGCCACCGGCTCACGCGAGATACCGAAAGGCCGATCCCGTGGCACCATCATCTTCACCAACAGCACGCCCTACCCGGTGACAGTCCCAGCAGGCACGACATTCACCGCCGCCAACGGTGTGATTGTGCAGGTCACGCAGGGGGGAGTAGTGCCCGCCACCATCTTCACCCCAGGCGCGACAGTTAGCTCCCTGGAGTTAGAGGTAGAGGCGACGGTAGACGGCCCGGCGGGCAACGTCGCGGCCAGAGAGCTACAGAGCACCTATAAGGGTCTGACCTACATCAACCCCAACCCGGTGGTGGGCGGCACGCTCGAAACGCTGAAGGTGGTCACCCAGCAGGACATAGACACGCTGCTGTCGGACCTGAACGTAAAGGCGCTCGACCAGGGCCGCGCGCTTGGCCTGCTTCTAGCCCAGGTGCCGCCGGGGCACGAGTTGATTACGCAGACGGTGAAGTTCGGCGGGGTCACATCAAGCTCCAGCCTCAACGCGGACCAGGACGGCGAGGCGGTGACGGTAGTAGTCACGACCAGCGTGCAGGCGTTCAGCTACAACAAGAGCGACGTACAGAAAGCGGTGTTTGACGCCATCCGCGACCAGGTGGACATGATGCCGGACACGGTAGGGCCAGTGCTCGATGAGAACACGATACGCTACGAGCCGCCCACGTTCCAGGCTATTGACGCCGCGCAGGGACGGATCACCTACAGCACATCGGCCAGCGCCCGCGTGAACTTCACAGTCACGCCCACGCTCAAGGAGCAGATACGCGTGCTGGTCACAGGCAAGGAGATAGCCAAAGCCCGTAGCCTCATCAGCGAGCGCTACGGCGAATACGTGAACGCCTCGGCCATCCAGGCGAACGTGCTCTGGCTCGATATAGACAAGCTGCCGAGCGACTCCACCCGCATCACCATAGACGAAGGCCCCGGCGTCTCCTACGCCCCGGCCCTCTCCTCCCCCAGCCTGCGGCCCGACCCCAGCAGCCAGAGGTGAGTTTACTCATGTCAGAAGGAAGGAACAATATAGTGGACCGAATTTACTTTGGTGATAACTTGCCCGTCTTGCAGAGTATGGAAGCAAGCTCAGTAAACCTCATCTACATTGATCCCCCTTTCAATACCGGCAAGCAACAAAGTCGAACACAACTCCAGACGATACGATCTGATGCAGGTGATCGTATCGGCTTTGGTGGTCGCAAGTACGAAACTACAAAGGTTGCAACTCGGGCCTATGTTGATGTATTCGATGATTACTTGGCCTTCTTGGAGCCTAGATTACTCGAAGCACAAAGAGTCCTCACACCTAATGGCAGCTTATACTTTCATATAGATTACAGAGAAGTACATTATTGCAAGGTACTACTTGATAACATCTTTGGGCGCGAATGTTTCCTCAATGAGATTATTTGGGCATATGACTATGGAGCCCGTACTACTAAGAAGTGGCCGCCCAAACATGACAACATTCTCGTGTACGTCAAGGATCCGGAAAACTACATCTTCAACGTTGACGACATAGAGAGGATACCTTACATGGCACCAGGGTTGGTCGGGCCGGAAAAGGCTGCCCGTGGTAAATTACCAACAGATACTTGGTGGCATACTATAGTTCCAACTAACGGTAAAGAAAAAACAGGTTACCCCACCCAGAAGCCTTTAGGCATACTAAAGCGCATCATAACGGCCTCTTCAAACGTTGATGATATAGTATTAGATTTCTTTGCTGGGAGTGGTACTACA
>DASVRN010000269.1:0-71518 GCA_036388595.1 Chloroflexia bacterium | reverse complement strand
ATCGAACGAGTCTATCTGAATCTGGATGAGGTTGGGCATCGGCATAACGGAGGGTATCCTGCCGAAGTTGCGCCTACCTACCAGTTGCTGATACTGTTCGTCGGTGTAGAGGAGGGGACCGGAGGGACTGCTCTGCGGGCGTATAGCTGTCGTCATAAATACATTGCTCCTATAACTCATGAACGTGCTGAACCAGCCTGAACGCTCAGCTTCGCCAGGGGCCGCGAGAGAAGACAGCCAAAAGACGCAAAACGCCCTTCCCGTCGGCTCACGACGTTGTGGGCAGCCGTGGGACAGGTGGGGGTTACTTTTGCGTCTGTCGGTATGTCATAAATGGGGAATATTACCCTGGACAGGTCATTATAACCGGGGGGTGGGGAGTTGTCAAGTGAAATTCTTGCGGTGGGAGAAATATTGCACAGAGCACCGAGCTCGCGCGAGAAGTACTTTTTGCGGGTTTCTTGCAAGCGGGGGGTAAATCAAGCGGCTCCTGGAGCACCTTGCTGTAACAGCCAGAACAGCCCTATCGCCAACGCCGTCAGCACGCACACCATGAACAGCGCCAGCGCACCGCAACCAATGCCAACTATTGGTAGCTGACTCTCTATGTTCTCACTTTCCATGAAGACACTCCTAGCAGCGAAGTTCCAAGAATCAAAATAACACAGCGCAAGCTACGTACCACCATATTCACGTTTCAATCTGACAAAGTATTAGCAGTAAATGACTATTGAAATATCAAATAATTGATGCTATACTAAATACGGCTAAATTTGTATTCAATTTCCGGTCTGCGTCACTGCTGTGCGTCCTGTCTCGTCCTGAGCAATTTCACTTGACAGTCAAATGGAGCACACCCGCAATGGTACTTAACATCAAAAATCGTCCCTCACCCAATTGTGACAGTCGGAACGGGGCAGCGGTTCGCGCGATTGTCATCCACGCTACGGCGGGCGTAAACAGCCTTGCCCATCTGCGGAACCCGGCGCCCGGGGGGAAGCGGGAGAACGCGGTTTCGGCACATGACCTGATTGCCAAAGATGGTACGATATTCCACCTCTGCGACTACGGCACGCGTGCCTGGCACGCAGGCCGTGCGGCTATTCCTCCACACACCGGTGATGTGAATGGCTTCTCAATAGGCATCGAAATCGAGAACCTAAACGATGGTATTGATCCCTATCCTCCTGCTCAGATGGAAGCCGCCGTCGAACTAGTTCAGAATCTCGTCAATCAGTTCGGGATATCGCGACAGTTTGTGGTGACTCATGCAGCTTGTGCGCTGCCACGGGGGCGCAAGAATGATCCCCAGCCGCCTGCGTTCAACATGCAGAGGTTTCTCGACGACGTGTTTGGTGGCGGTCAGCAAAGCACCACTACGTTCGCAGTCACGGGTGACGGACTGCGCATCCGCCTGGGCCCTGGGACCGACTTTGATATTGTAGGTAGCCTCGATGCGGATCAGGTAATTGCAGTAGACCAGATAGTCGATGGCGAAGACGTACAGGGAGAGACCAAGTGGGCGCACCTTGCGGACGGTCGCGGGTATGTCACAATGCGCTTCCTGCGTACTATCTAGGCTGACTCCGGCCAGTTGTCCCAGGACGAATGCTCTCGCTCTCTCAGCGCCAGCTACATCTCTGCAATCTCCTGCTGAAGACCTACGCCCCGCTACTACTTGCCAATCTTGACATCCCGGCTCGCGACACTGTATGCTACTTGTAGCCAAATATTGGGCTATGACGGAAAGAGTAGGCGTGCAGGTAGGCACAGAGAGGCCGGGGTTGGTGCGACCGGTCCCGAAAGCCCGCTGAAAATCGTTCCTGAGCCGCCGGTTGAACAGTAGCACGTCTCGTGCCGCACAGTAAGCCTGGCCGGAGTCGCTCCACGTTACCGGCGCAGAGGGAAAACACCCACATCGCTGGGTGCCCTCACCAAGTGGGTGCTGTGCGCCAACGAAGGTGGTACCGCGGGAACTTTTGGCCCGTCCTTCTTGTGAAGGATGGGTTTTTTGTATTTGGGATTTGGGATTTTGGATTGCGGATTTGAGAGGGGAGTGCGGGCGGAGTGGCCCGTTAGGAGAGGGTGATTCATGCAGTTGAGTGATGTATCTAGCTTGAGAGGGTTTTCGGAGCAGTTGACCGAAGGGGTGACGCTGACGCAGCTTTACCCGCACGCGGGTGACGGCAGCGGCTTGCTCGCGCTTGACCTGCTGGAGGTGGAGGCGGGAAGCCAGTCACCTTTGCGGAGCAGCGGCGAGGAGCAGGTGCTGTTCGTCGTGTCGGGTACGGGCGAGTTGTCGCAGGATGGCACGACCGTGGGCGTGAAGGCGGGCGCGGTGGTGTCCCTCAACCCGTTCGAGGGGTATTCGATAAGGAACACCGACAACGCGCGACTGCGGGTGCTGGTATCGTCGTCACTGGTGGCGCGCACGGCCAGGGCGCTGGGTGTTAGAGCATCGGCTGTCTCGCCAGCTGCTCCAACTGCCCGACCCATACAAGCAGCGCCCACCGAGAGGCGAGCGCAGGCAGCGACCGAATTGACTCCTGTGGCCGAAGTCGCTGTGGAAGCGAGTAATGGCAGGGTGGAAGAGGATGAGCCACCCACACCGGAGCAACCTGCGGAAGAAGCCCCCACCGAGGCACCGCCTGATATATCGAGCCTGATGAAGCGTGGCACCGATGTCACAGCCAAGCCGAGATCGGAACACCGTAAGCCCAAGCCCGAGCCGGAGCCTGAACCCGTACCTGAGCCGGCAGCGGAAGCGTCAGCCGAGGAAGCCCAGGAGGAAGAAGCCTCCGAGCAGGCAAGCCTGATGGAGCTACAGGTCGTCTTCGATGGCGGCAGCCGGGGCAATCCGGGCCAGGGCTACGGCTCCTTCCTGGTGCAGGCACCGGGCCGCAAGCCGGTGATAAAGCGCCTCGAATTCGGTGACAACTACACCAACAACCAGGCCGAGTACGACAGCCTGATAGGTTCTCTGAACTACATCATAGAGAGGCTGAACACCACGGGACGCACGCCCGACCAGGTGCAACTAGACATAAAAACCGACAGCGACCTCGTGGTGAACCAGATACTTGGCACCTTCAAGGTGAAAGACGCCGGTCTGCGAAAGCGGCACGAGCAGGCAGCCGACCTGCTGGCCCGATTCGCGGACTGGGCCATTAGCTGGCACCCGAGGGACGAGTCGGTGAAGCTGCTGGGACATTGATGATGAAACGTGAAACGTGAAACGTGATGCGGCTTAAGGTACAGTGTAGCAAATCACAAACCAAGTCACATAAGTGTCATCACGTTTCACGTTTCACGTTTCAGAAACGGAGGAAATATGGCTTTCAAACCTGTAGATAGCAGGCCGGATTTCGTGGCTATGGAGCATGTCATACTCGATTTCTGGCGCGAAACGGATGCTTTCAAGAAGCTGAAAGAGAAGAACAAGGGGAACAAGCACTGGTCGTTCATAGATGGGCCGATCACGGCTAACAACCCTATGGGCGTGCACCACGGCTGGGGGCGCACCTTCAAGGACATCGCTCAACGGTACCGGGCTATGCTCGGGTACGACCAGCGCTACCAGAACGGCTTCGACTGCCAGGGATTGTGGGTGGAGGTCGAGGTCGAGAAGGAGATGGGGTTCAAGTCCAAGCGCGACATCGAGGCGTACGGGCTGGACCGCTTCTCGCGCGCCTGCCGCGAGCGGGTGAACAAGTACGCTGGCGTGATAACCCGCCAGTCGGAGCGCCTGGGCCAGTGGATGGACTGGGACGATTCCTACTACACCATGTCCGACAACAACATGGAGCACATCTGGCTCTTCCTGCAAAAGTGCCACGAGAACGGCTGGCTCTACAGAGGCACCCGCTCCATGCCCTGGTGCTGGCGCTGCGGTACATCGCTATCCCAGCATGAACTGGCCGACAACTACAAGGACGTTACACATACTTCAGTCTTCCTCAAATTCCCCCTGACTACGGCGGGACACGAAGGCGAGAGCCTGCTCATATGGACCACCACACCCTGGACGCTGGCCGCCAACGTGGCAGCCGCCGTACACCCGGAGCTTGAGTACGTCAAGGTGCGGCAGGGCGAAGAAGTCCACTACATCTCGCGTGGGGCGATAGGTCGCCTCGTGGGTGAGTACGAGGAAGTAGGCACCGTCAAAGGCGCTGACCTGGTCGGCCTGACCTACTCCGCCCCGTTCGATGATCTGCCCGCCGAGGAAGGCGTGCACCACCCGGTGATAGCCTGGAACGAGGTGCAGGACGCTGAGGGTACGGGCATCGTGCACATAGCCCCCGGCTGCGGTGCCGAGGACTTCGAGCTAAGTAAGGTATACAATCTTGCCGTGATAGTGCCCCTGGACGAGGCCGGTAACTACACGGGCAACTTCGGGTGGTTGAGCGGCCAGCACGTGACGGAGGTCGCGCCCAAGGTGTTCGACTCCCTGCGCGAGAAGGGCCTGCTCTACAACCTGGAAGATTACACCCACAGCTACCCGACCTGCTGGCGCTGCCAGACCGAGCTTGTCTTCCGCCTGGCTACCGAGTGGTACATAGGCGTGGAGGAGGTACGGCCCCGCATGCGCCGCGCCGCTTCCGAGGTCAAGTGGACGCCCGAGTACGCGGGCAAGCGCATGGACGACTGGCTGGTCAACATGGGCGACTGGAACATCTCGCGCAAGCGGTTCTGGGGCCTGACGTTGCCGTTTTACGCGTGCGCGCAGTGCGATACGGTGACGGTGGTAAGCTCCAGGGAGGAGTTGCGCGAGAAGGCAGTCAACCCCGAAGTGGTGGACGCGCTGCCCGAACTGCACAGGCCGTGGGTGGACGAGGTGAAGATAAAGTGCCCCCACTGCGGCGAAACGGTGTCGCGCATACCGGAGGTTGGAGACGCATGGCTCGACGCGGGCATAGTCGCCTTCTCCACGCTCGACTACAAGTCGAACCCCGAGTACTGGCGCAAGTGGTTCCCGGCGCACTGGGTGAGCGAGATGCGCGAGCAGATCCGCCTCTGGTTCTACTCGATGCTAATAATGTCGGTGACGCTGGAGGACACCGCGCCTTACACGCAGGTGCTCACCTACGAGAAGGTGCACGACGAGAAGGGCCGCCCGATGCACAAGTCGTGGGGCAACGCCATCTGGTTCGATGAGGCCGCCGAGAAGATGGGCGCGGACGTGATGCGCTGGCTCTACGCGGGGGCCAACATAACCCAGAACATGAACTTCGGCTACAACCTGGCCGAGGAGGTCAAGCGCAACCTGCTCACGCTGTGGAACACCTACAGCTTCTTCGTCATGTACGCCAACCTGGACGGCTTCGACCCATCGGCATCGGCCGTGCCGGTGCGCGAGCGCGCCGAACTCGACCGCTGGATACTGGCGCGGCTGCACGAACTCATACAAGTATGCCGGGACGAGCTTGAAGGCTTCGACACCGCCACGGTGACGCGGCAGGTGGACGCTTTCGTAGACGACCTGTCGAACTGGTACGTGCGCCGCTCTCGCCGCCGGTTCTGGAAGAGCGAGTCGGACAGCGACAAGCTATCGGCCTACTCGACCCTGTACGAGGTGCTGGTGACCCTGTCGAAGCTGGTCGCGCCAATAATGCCCTTCATGGCCGAGGAGATGTACCAGAACCTAGTGGTGCGAGGCGGCAATCGCAACGGCCAGCCGGAAAGCGTGCATCATTGCGACTATCCCGAAGCCGACGAGTCGCTGATAGACCGCGAGCTGCTGGCCGACACCGCCCTGGCCCAGCGCCTGGTTAGCCTCGGACGCGCGGCCCGCAATAAGGCGGCGGTCAAGGTGCGCCAGCCGCTACGCGAGATGGTGGTACGCGCTCCATCCCGACGCGATGAGGATGGCGTGGAGCGTATCGTCCAGCAGGTGCTTGAGGAGTTGAACGTGAAGAACCTCACCCTCACCAACCAGGTGGGCGAGCTTATCACCTTCGTCATCAAGCCGAACTTCGCCGCGCTCGGCCCCAAGTATGGCTCTCGCCTGAACGCCATACGGCAGGCGCTTGCCAAAGCCGACCCGGCCGAGGTGGCCGCCACGGTCGAGAAGGAGATGCCCGTACGCGTCCACCTGGATGGCGAGGACGAGCCGGTAGAACTCTTGCCCGGTGAGCTTGTCGTGGAGACCCGCGAGCGGGAGGGCTTCGCGGTGGCACAGGAGGGCGGCCTGGTGGTGGCGCTCGATACGCAACTGGACGAGCCGCTGTTGCAGGAGGGTATGGCCCGCGACCTCGTGCGCGTCATAAACGACATGCGCAAGTCGGCGGACTTCGACGTGAGCGACCGCATCACGACGTATTTCCGGCTGACCGGAGGCGGCGCTAACGGAGACGCGAGCCTGCTAAAGGGTGCCGTGGAGAACTTTGGCGACTATATACGGGCCGAGACGCTGTCGAACGACCTCGTGGAGGGGGCCGCGCCGGAAGGTGCCTTCACCCAGGATGAACAGGTTGGCGGGGCGGCGATAAGCCTGGGAGTAGCGCGGCGTTAGTCGCCTTACGATGGGATAAAAAGAAGGGCGACCGCAAGGTCGTCCTTCTTGCTTGTTGTAGAGATGTTTCTTACCTGGCGCAGAGCGAAACGAGCAAGCCACCAACGAGCAGGCCAAGCGTGCTGAGGGTGAGGCCCACCTTGCCGAAGCCGCTTGCCGCAAAACCTACGAAGTGATGTGTGAAATTCTGTTCGATAGTCTCATGGTCCATGATAGTACCCTCTTATCGGGTGCGACGTAGTAGGACGAAGCTGTTGTGATGGAAGTGATTATGCGGGAGGAAAAGGTCTGGGCTGGCCGAGGCAAAATGTACTCGTAAACGGGCACAGGTGCCCCGGCTGCCCTGACGGAGAGATGAGGGGCGCACTCATCAAGCCGTTCCGATTGTTATAACGACGCGTAGGCGCAAAGGATAGGAGGTGAATATATCAAATTCGGTGAACGAGCCGAATTTCTAGAAACTATCTCATGAATACCGGACCGAATACGAGCAGCAAAGCCCCCCTATGTCATTTCGAACGTAGTGAGAAATCTCGTCCTTCACCAGGATGTTACTGCTTTCTTGTGGTACGTTGTAGTACAGATTAACCAAGAGAAAGGTGAGACATGGGTGCTGAGGGACGAGATTTCTCACTACGTTCGAAATGACAGGGTGGGGCTTTGGGTTCTCTTCTCAGACTCCAGGTTTATGAGATAGCTTCTAATGACTGTGCTGCCGGTGGTTCTTACGCTTGACCGTGGCGCTCCACACTTGTACAATGTGCGCGGCGCACGGGCACATGAAGAACCTGTACATGCACCCTAAGGTGCGCTACCATCCCTCCCCACGCGAGTCGTGTCATGCAAAGTCGTAACTTGAGAACGCACACCCCCACACGCCTGGTGCTCAGCACGTTGCTAATTCTTTCTGCGCTGCTTGTACCCGTTGCCCTTGCTGCCTGCGACAACGGCGGGAGTGGTAACTCCGGCACGGGGGTTCCCCGCTCCGGTGAGGTGGTGTTCCAACGCTACTGCAACGTCTGCCACCCTGGCGGCGGCCTGGGCGCGGGACCGTCTCTCATCCGGGCGCTCCCGGGCCTCTCCGACCAACAGGTACGCGATCTCGTCCGGCATGGTAAGACCCGCATGCCAGGTTTCAGCGACCGGGAAATCTCCGAGGAGGAATTGGCAAGCCTGCTTGTCTACATTAGAGGGCTGAAGTAGTTCCGGGGCAGGTAGCGGGCATATGCTGTATAATGGGCAGCGTGCCTGACATGGTGGGCGGCATCCAATCCTGCGTAGGAACTACCCAGACCTATGAAGATCCTCATGGTAACAAGCTCCTATCCCAAGTACGAAGGAGACGTTACCGCACCGTTCATCGAGTCGATAGCGGCCAGCATCGCGGCGCGGGGCAACGAAGTACACGTACTCGCCCCCTATCACCCCGACCTCAAGCGCGAGCCTGTGGAGAAGGGCGTGCACCTGCATTTCTTCAAGTACGCCCCGCTACGGCACCTCAACATCTGGGGCTACGCGGAGGCGCTAGAGGCCGACGTACGGGTGAAAGGCGCTATCTTCCCCCTTACGCCGGTCGTGTTCGCCAGCAGCCTCCTGTCGCTCCTCCAGCTTACTCGTGAAATCAAGTTCGATATCATGCACGCTCACTGGGTGGTGCCCAACGGCCCGGTGGCGGCGCTGGTGGCGCGGCTCCGAAGGCTCCCACTGGTGGTCAGCCTGCATGGTTCGGACGTCTTCATCGCGGAGCACAGTCGCCTCATATCCTCAGTGGCGCGCAGGGTCTTCAGGGCAGCACACTCTATTACCGCGCCCAGCGACGACCTGCGCCAGCGCGCCATGCGGATAGGCGCTCCCGCCAACCGGTGCCACCTCGTGCCTTATGGCGTGGACCCCAGCCAGTTCAAGAGGATCGAAGGTGCCGGGCCGCTGCTGCGCAAGGAACTCGGCTTGCCGGAGGATGCGATTGTCATCTTCGCGGTGGGGCGCATGGTTTACAAGAAGGGTTTCGAGTACCTGATACGCGCCGTGCCTGCCGTGCTGCGCGAGCACCCCAATGCTAAAATCGTGCTGGCCGGGGGCGGCGACCTCGAAAGCAAGCTGGTGTCGCTGGTGAAGCAGTTGGGCGTCGAGAAGTCGGTTATCATGCCGGGGTGGGTGTCGCGCGACAAACTGCCGCTCTACTTCAGTGGCTGCGACCTCTTTGTCCTGCCTTCGGTGGTGGACCAGCAGGGGAACGTCGATGGCCTGCCCAACACGCTGCTGGAGGCGATGGCTTCGGCCCGCCCGGTGGTGGCGACCAACGTGGCGGGCATACCGCTGGCGGTGAAGGACGGCGAGAACGGCCTGGTGGTGCCGGAGAAGCAGCCGGGCGAGCTTTCGGCGGCCATCAACCTGCTGCTGAGGGCACCCGACCTGCGCCAGCAATACGGGGAGGCGAGCCGCCGCCGCGTGGAGGACGATCTCAACTGGGATACCACCGCCCGCACCTTCGAGAAACTCTATACCGCGGCCTTCGGTCGCAGGCGCAAGAGCAAGCGGCACGCTGAGACCGCCGGAAACCAGATTGAAGGCGCACAGTAACGGTACCACCGTCACCCTGCAATTGAACGACGCGCCCGCCGACAGCGCACCCTCCTATTCGTTCTGGAAAGACCCCCTTACCTGGGCGTTGCTAGTAGCCGCGTTCGCCTTCCGGGTGCTCTACAATGCCGCCCTACACACGGACCGGCACACCCCTCTCGATTTCGTCATTGACGAGCGCGAGTACTTCAGCGCGGCCCATATGCTGGCCGCGGGACGAGGCTTCGCCTTCTACAACGACTTCATCTGGGTCCGGCCACCCGTGTACGTGTTGTTCCTGGGTGGCCTGTTCTCACTGGGAGGCGGCAGCTACAACTACCTGGCCGTGCTGGTGGCGCAGTCGCTAATCAGTGCTGTATCGCTCCTCCCGTTTGGGTGGTTGGCGGCAGAGGTGAGGGGCAGGGCGGCGGCACAATGGACGCTGGCGCTGGGCGTTCTCTATGTGCCGTTCGCGCTCTTTGCTGGTCTGTTGGTCTCAGAGACGCTATTCCTGCTGCTGTTCGGATTCGCTCTGCTGGCGCTGTGGAAGGCGCGGCTGGGGCTGGTGGTGGAAGGCTCAACCCGGCGGGCCTATTTTTGGCTGGTGGGTGCGGGCGTGCTCCTGGGCTGCGCTACTCTGACCCGGTCCACCGCACTCCTGTTCGTCTTCATCGCGGCGCTCTGGTTGCTGCTTAGCCTTCCGCGTGCCTGGACGTTCCGACGCCGGTTCGTCCAGGCGGCGCTGTTGGTGCTGGTCGCGCTGGCTACCTTGCTGCCCTGGACCGCACGCAACTACGCTGCCTATCATCGCTTCATCCCGGTTGACACGACAGGTGGATACAATCTGTGGCTAGCCAGCCTGGGAGTGCGTGACGAGCCGAGAATGCAGGATGAACTTCGGCGCATCCAGGGCCAGGGCGAGCGGCAGGACTACGCCTTGTCGCGCGCCTGGGACATTATTGTCACAGACCCGGCTGTCTTCGTGGGCAAGGGACTGAAGGAGTCCCTGGACCTGTGGAAGCCGCTACTCAGCGCCGAGGAGAACGCGGTGCGCGGGTACCCTTCGGGCAGGGTCCCGTCATGGCACCTCGGATTCTTGTTCGTGTTCGACAACTTGCTGTACGTGGCTATTCTGCTGCTGGCGGTCGTGGGGCTGGCCTTGTCGAAGCCTACGTCGCTGAAGTGGCTTACGCTTGGGTGGGTGCTACTCTGGGTGGTCATGTCGTTCGTCTTTTTCGCGGTCACACGGTTTCGCATGCCGGTGGTAGCGTCGTTGCTGCCGTGGGCTGCGATGGGCATTACGGCTCTGCCGCGCCTGCAAGCACTTCGGTCTACCCATTTAGTCACACGTCTAGCTTCTGTGGCTGCCACGTTGGCGATATTTGCGGTCGTGGTGCTGAACGTGCCGTTCGGTGACACGCTAAGCGGCATGCAGGCGTGGGAGCGCCAGGCACCCTACCGAGAGGGCGAACGATGGCTCATGTCAGGGAACTCTGACTTTGCGGTGAATAGCTACCGCGCAGCCGACATGAACGTGGGCGACACTCGCTACGGACTGGCAGCCGCCCTCCTACAGCAAGGTAGGCCCGATGAAGCCATGTCGGTGCTCAGGCAGGACGAGCCGGAGGACCGCTACGAGCCACCCATTCTGCGAGGTCAGGCCGCGAGCATGCGGGGCAACCACGATGATGCTCGCTCGTTCTTCAATGCGAGGGTGGTCCAGGTGGCGGGAGACGAGGCGTTGCGCTGGGCCTGGGACCACCTGCGCCCTGAAGCGGTGCAAAGCATCGACGTGGGTAGCGGTCTTGATGTAGGGTATGTGAGAGGGTTCCACGGCCCCGAAAGAGATGGCGATGGACGAGCCTTCCGCTGGAGCAAGGACACTGCGGAGGTCCGAGGTCTGAGCTCGGGAGTATGTGCGCTGGAGTGGAACGGTTGGCGGCCATCGGGACTGCCTCAAGCCATAGCGACTCTAACGTCGAGCGTCGGTCCGTATAACCGACGATCTTCTGACGACATATCCCTTCCAAACTCCGCCGACTGGACTACTTCGGAGTTCATCCTTCTTCCAAACGACGCAAAGAGCCCGCTTGAGCTAGATGTGAACTCCTTCATCGTGTCGGGCAGCGATCCAAGATTGGTCGGGGTGCAAGTAACAAAGGTCATCGGATGCCAACGGTAAGGAATCCAGAGGAAATACAGAGTAACCGGCACTTTTCGGTGCCGGACAGGCCAGAGGTGTGGCGGCTCGCAAGCTGGGCGCTTACCGGTGTGCTGGTGCTTCTGCTGGTAGGTTTGGTCGCCAAGAGCGCCTTTTCGGCTGCTACCTCGGCGCAGATGTGGGCTTACCCGTTCCAGTTTGACGAGTCGGAAGGCATGATAGTTGCCGAGACGATGCTGCTGGACCAGGGGGTACCTATTTTTGATGTGCCCGGCCCCGACCTCTTCATCTCCGCCCCTTATCCGCCACTGTTCTACCTGCTAGCGTTGCCGGGTCAGCACCTGGCGGGGAGCGAGCCTACCTTCAAGGTCGGGCGCACGATCTCGATACTGGCGACTATCTTCGTGGGCGTGGCGATATTCGGCATCGTGGTGGCGCTTACGAGGGACAGGCTGGCGGGTGCAATAGGCGCTGCTGCCTGGTGGTCGCTGGGGGTGGTCACCTTCTGGGGCAGCCTGGTCAAGCCCGACATGACGGCGGTGGCGCTGGGTTTCGCGGGGCTGTGGTGGCTGCTAGCCAAGCCGGAGCGGCAGGCGTGGTGGGCGCTGCTGTTTTTCTTGGCCGCCTTCTACACCAAGCAGACAGCGATTGCCGCGGCTGCTGCGGGCATATTCTGGCTGCTGGTAATGCGGCCTCGTATGGGTCTGGGCTTCTTGGGCGCGTACGCCCTGGGTGCGTTCGTTCCGAGTGCCATCCTCACCTGGATGACCGACGGCGGCTATTACTACCACCAGGGCACCTTCGAGTTGCCTGGCCTGCCCAGCCCCGTGCACGACCTGCCCTGGATGGCCGACCGTTTCGCACTGTACGTCAGCAACTTTGCTACCACCTATGCCGTGTTCCTTGTGCCCGGTATGGTTGCTTTGCTGCTAGTGGGCCTGCGCTCGCTGTGGGTGCGGGTGTCTCAACGGAGCGCCAGGCTGGACACGCTGCACCGGGGTGCTATCCTGCTGCTGGCCCACCTGGGCATGAGCGTCTTCGTGTCGATAGGCACCGGCACGCTAGGCGGTAATCACAACCACCTGCTCGACTGGGCGGCTGCGGGAGGGTTGGGGCTGGGCATGGCGGCGGGGCTGACCCGGCGTGCGGAGTACCTGGGCGTAAGGGTCGCGGCGGTGGGGGTAGCTCTCGTGGTAGTATTGGCTCTACCCTCGCTCTTCTCGAACCCGGCCTGGCTGGAGCGTTCCTTCAGGCCGATGCACCCTGAGATAGCGGGCGAGATGCACAAGATCTTCCAGTACGTGACCAACAACGGCGGCCCCGCCTACTCGGACAACGTGGGACTGCTGCTAACTACAGGCAAGCGGCTCTGGACGACCGACCCTTATACGCAGACGCATGCCACTCAATACGGGCGCTGGGACGAGAGCAAGCTTGTGGCCGAGATAAGGCGCAAAGGCTTCGCGCAGGTGATCTTACGCATCAATATCTTTGACCCCAATCCCGGCGCGGGGGACGTTTCGCCCGGCATCTTGCAGGCCCTGCGTGATAATTATAAACTGGATCAGCGCAACGTTGAGAATATATACGTACCCCGGTAGACGGCGGAGGAGTGAACAACATGTCAAACGAGGCGACGGTGCCCCGCGAGCTTCTGGAAATACTGGTTTGCCCGGTGGACAAGGCGAAAGTGAATCTACAGGGTGACCGGCTGGTGTGCGAGCAGTGCGGGCGGGCCTACCCCGTGCGCGAAGGCATCCCCATCATGCTGGAAGAAGAAGCGGAACTTCCTGGGAAGCAAAGCTGATTGGCGCTTGTCTTTTTCTACCCTCAGCTAAAGAAGCTTACGGGGGCCGAGCGGCTGATACTGAAGCTGGCAGGCTACACCGCTAAGGCATTGGAGGGGCGCGAGCAGGTCGTATTGCTCACCCACCACATTGCCGACGAATGCCTTCCCGCGCTCGGTGAGGGAGTGGGGCTGATCGAGTCGGGTATGCCGCTCCAACTCACGGGCAACCACTATATCGACGCTGCCGCTGAGTACGCGCTCGGTCCGGCGCTGGCCCTGGGCATCCCGCGCAAGAAGTTGAGCGGAGTGGTCTTCTTTGGACCGCCAAGCGTCCCCGCTATGTGGTTCGCACGGCGGATATGGCTGCCACTATTGCGTAGGCGCGTGCCTGTGCTTTATTTCTGCTTCGAGCCGCCGCGCTTCATCTATAGCGACACAGGCGATATTGTCTCGCGGCTTGGCACGCTGGGCAGGCTCATGTCACCAGCCTTTCGTGTCTACCGGCGGCTCGACCAGGCTATGGTGCGCTCGGCTCACCGGGTGCTTTCCAACAGCCCCTATGGCTCAAGGCGCATTTGGAACGCCTACAAGCGCAAGGCGGTCGTGATCGAGCACGGCATGGACTTCCGCGAACCTGACCCGGCAACGCTTGAAAGCCTCCGCGAGCGGTACGGTTTGCATGGCAAGCGTGTGGTGGTCACCGTAAACCACCTGCACCCTCGGAAGCGCATAGACCTCTTCATCCGCGCTGTGCATCATGCCACAGAGCAGGTACCGGGCACGGTAGGATTGATCGTGGGCGGCGGGCCTGAACGTGCATCGCTGGAGACGTTGGCCGAGTCGTTAGGCATGGTCGCGGGGCGGGATGTCATCTTCACAGGGGCGGTGCCGGAGGAAGAACTACCCGCACACTACGCCCTGGGTAACGTCTACATGCACACCGGGCGGGAGGAGAGCTTCGGCCTGTCGGTGATCGAAGCGCTGGGGCTTGGACTGCCGGTTGTGTCGGTGAACGAGGGCGGCCCCTGTGACACGGTGCAGCACGGCAGTAGCGGCTACCTCGTACCGGCCACGCCCGGTGCCCTGGGGAGTGCAACGGCGGACCTGCTGTCGGACCTGGAGAGGGCGCGGGCGATGGGAAGTGCCGGGTCCAACTTCGTGCACAGCCAGTTCCAGTGGGAGAAGGGTGCCGACGCTTTGTTGAAAGTGCTTAGACACGTAGCGGGACGCCTGGAAGGTCGAAAGGGCGCATGAAAGTAGGTCGTCTGCAATTCGCGGCTACAAGCGTGGTCGAGCCCGAGCCGGCTGAAGAGGTGGCTCCGGAGCGGGCTGACCTTACCGTACCCGCACGACCCTCAAGGATGTCGAGACTGCTGCCGCACCTGGCCGTGCTCGGCGCTTTCACGCTGCTCACCATCGTCGCCACCTGGCCGATGTTCCCGCAATTAGGCGGCTTCGTCATGGACAAGGGCGATCCACTTTACAGCGTGTGGGCGATGGCGTGGCAGGCGCACGCGCTGGCGACCCAGCCGTTCGACCTCTTCAACAGCAATATCATGTACCCCTTCCGTGGAACGCTCACCTTTGACGAGCTTTCGTTCGCCCAGGCCGTGCTGTCGGCCCCCTTCTACTTCCTGCTCGGCAACCCGGTGCTCAGCCACAACCTGATACTCTTCCTGAGCTTCGTACTGTCGGGATGGGCCACGTGGCTGCTGGTGCGCGAATTGACCGGGAGCAGTTGGGCGGGGATCGTGGCGGGCACGGCGTTCGCGTTCTGCTTCTATCGCATAAATCACCTGCCCCACATCACCCTGGATAACACCCAATGGATGCCGCTGGTGCTGCTGGCCGCCTACAAGCTGCTCTGGACGCGGGAGTGGGGCTGGGCGCTGGCGCTGGGTGGCTTCTTCACTTTGCAGGCACTGTCGGGACATTACCTGGCCTTCTACACCGCGATGCTGCTTGGGCTGTTCGTCCTCTACTACGCCCTTGCACAACGAAGAGTGTTCTCCTTCACCTTCCTGGTAAAAGCAGGTGCAGGGCTCGCAGGCTCACTGGTGTTCATCCTGCCGATTGCCATCCCCTACGTGCGCGACCAGGGCCAATTCGAGTTCAGCCGCAGCATCTTTGAGGCCGAACGCTTCTCTAACACCCTTGCCAGTTTCCTGGCCGTGTTCAAGGGCAGCCCCGCCTACAGGTCGTTACTGGCCCCCTTTGCCGACCCCGGCCCCTGGGCCATCGAGCGCGCTGCCTTCCCTGGTTTCTTCGTGCTGGGGCTGGCGATTGCCGGCTTGCTTCTCGCGTTTCGCAGGAGAGCAGTGTCAGTACCGGACGGCGTCGTAAAAGGTTCACTCAGGCTTCATGCCGGGTTCTATGCAATCGTGGCAATTATTTCCGCCGTGTTATCCCTTGGGCCGAGCCTGCAACCCTGGTATGCGCCCTCCAACTACGACCCGGCGGCCATTCAGCGTGTGATGCCCCTGCCCTACCTGTTTCTGCACGAGTGGGTACCCGGCTTCCAGAGCATGCGCGTGGTCACCAGGATCGGGATTGTCACGGCGCTGGCTTTAGCGGTGCTCGCCGGTATAGGCGCGTTATTCCTGTTGAGGTACCTGTTGGCGAGGACAAAGGGGCAAGCAGTGGCGCGCAGGTTGGTGCCGGTTGTGGCGATGCTGGTTGCGTTTGTGCCCGTAGCCGAAAGTTGGAGCGCGCCCATCAGCATGCAGCCGGTGGGCACTAGAGACGCGGTACCGGCCGTCTACAAGTGGCTTGCCGCGCAACCCCAGAGCGTCATCCTGGAATACCCGATGACCCACTACAAACGAGGCGACCCCAGCGTCGAGATGGCAAACATGTACCAGTATTACAGCGTGTACCACTGGCACAACACCATCAACGGCAGCACCACCATTCGCCCCTTCGCGTACTCGGCCCTGGTGCTGGAGACCGAGCGCTGCTTCCCTTGCCCGCGCAGCCTGGGTGCCTTGAGAGCTTTGGGTGTCGAGTACGTAGTGGCGCACCTGGAGAACCTGAGCGGGCCGCAACGTGAGGACTTCAAGTGGCGCTCGACCGCTCCAGAAGGCAAAGTTGTAGACGATTTCGAGTTGGTGCAGGACTTCGGCCCCGACCGCGTCTACCGCCTCACCGGGCCGGACGACGCACAGGAGCTAGCCGGACTAATACCCGCAGGTGCCTCGTTGCTGTTGGCGAACCCTGAGAACGACCCCGCACGCGAGGGCGCTGAGACTGTGTACGGGGGCTACATGGCCGCACTTGCTTTCTACCTGCGCGACCACCTCCAGTACGGCGAGTCGCGGCTTAGCTTCGGGCAGCCCATACAGGCACCGCAACCGGCACCGACCCCCGACTTCGCGCTACTCTGGACCGGAGAGGACCCGGCGCAGTACGGCTTCTCGGCGGGCCAACAGGTCTGGTCCAACGAGTTCGTCACGCTCTACAAGCACAACACTGGAGGCAGCACGGGGAGCAATGCGCGGTGAGCCTGCGCCCCGTGCTCAGGACCTTGCTCAATCCCGGCATCTATGCAGGTGCCCTCATCTCGTGTCTGCTGGTGGTGTTAGGCTACCAGTCGCGCCCGACGCAGCAAGTCATCGTCGGCTCGCCCACGGACGCGCCTCTACTCGATGGCTTCAGTGGGCCGGAGCGGGTGCCGGAGGGCGTGGACCTGGGCTACCGGACCTTCAGGTGGCTTAGCGGCTACGGCCGTGTGACGTTCACCGACCTGGGAGCGCAGCCATATTCGATAACCCTCACGGTCAACGGCTCGCGACCTCCTGATACGCCCCCTCCGGTGCTCACCGCACAGGTAAACGGTGAAGTACTTCTACAGGTCCAACCGCCGCCCCAAGTGGAGACCTATACGTTTGTCGTCCCCACTTCGTTGCTCGAGTCCCAACGCGGTAGCTTTACCCTGGAGCTTTCCAGCAATACCTTCCAGGTGCCGGGAGACGCGCGCGAGCTTGGTCTCATCGTAACCCGCATTGCCGTGCAACCAGTACAGGGCGGGCCGGGGATACTTACGCCTGCGCTTCCGGTGCTTGTGTCCGTCTTGCTCGCGGCCGTCCTGGCTGGATTGTTGCTGTCATTGTTGGGCTGGGGGAGGGGCCTGGTCGGTCTTGGCGCGAGTCTCCCCGGACTGCTGGCAGGGGGCCTCCTGGTGCTTGACCGTCTCTGGCTCACCACCGGGGAGTGGTATGGGGTGTGGGCTGGCGTGTTGTTGCTGGGCGGGGTGGTTGTGGGGCTTGCCTGGTTGTTGGGTGGGTGGTTGCTACGCCTGGGCGGGGTCGTGTGGTCGCGTGCGGAGCGCATGCTGCTTCTCACCGTACTGTTTGTCGCGTTCGTGGTGCGCCTGGCCGGGCAGCTACACCCTCAAATCTTCGTCTACGACCTCGGCTTTCACCTGAACCACTTGCGCCTGGTGCAGACCGGCCAATTACTCTTCACCAACGCACCAGCCGAGTTCGGGGGCACCGGACACGAGACCTTCTATCTGCCCACAGCTTACCTGTTCGCCATGCCTCTTGACTGGCTGCTCGCCGACGGCAGGCTAGCCATAAGGGTGCTCACCGTCCTCCTGGGAACGCTCGGTGTGCTGCCCATCTACTACATTGCCCGGCGACTCCTGCCTGGTGGGCGAGCGGGAGTCCTGGCTGCCCTGCTGTACGTGTCGCTTCCCATGTCAGTGTTGCCTTACTCCTGGGGCATCACTCCGAATATTTTTGGCGAGTTCTTCATGCTTTGCTCGCTGGCGGTCGCGTTTGGTAGTGCCGGGAACCTGGCTCCCACGAGACCTGTCTTCTGGGCGCTCGTCATACTGCTGGCGGTTACGTTGCTCAGCCACCCCGGCGTGGTCGCGTTGAGTGGGGTAGCTTTTGGATTGGTCGGCGTACTGTGGCTGGCTAGGCGTGGCGCTACGAGGCGTGCGGGGGCATGGCTGCTTGTATCGTTGGTGCTGTCTGCGGGTATATCCTACGCGGTCTACTACCACCATTTCACGGGGCAAATGTTAGACAGCCTGGCTCGCATCGGAGCCGAAAGGGCACAGGCGAGCCAGGGGGAGGGCTTCAGTCGCGTAGTGGGCGGCTCGGTGGAGGACGCAAGCCTGGGCCTCATCAACTGGGAAGTGAGGAGTCGCAGCCGGTGGGTGCTGGGTGGGCTAGAGGGTGTGTGGCGGGAGGTCGTCGCCTACTACCGGGGGTGGCCGGTGCTGGCGGCAGTCCTCGGGCTTGTGCTGGTGCTCCCGGTAAAGGGGCTTCTCGCACATCCCCGTGGACGCGAGCGGCTGCGGTTCGTCCTGGCGGGCGGCGCGTGGTTCGGCGTAGTGGCGCTGTTCGCCATTGTGGGCTGGGCAACCAGCGTCTACGTGCGCTACATGCTCTCGGCGCTACCTGTAATCGCACTGGGTGCCGGGTTGTTGCTGTCGTGTGTGTGGCGCAGGGGCAGCAGCGGACGCCTGCTGTCGCTTCTCGTGGTGGTGTTTTTCGCCGTCGAGGCGATGCTGCTGTGGCATTATAGAATCAGCTACCAGTTCAAGTAGAAGAGGTCGCCTACTTCTCGTGAGGACCGAACTTGCCACCATATTGAGACGGCTGCTGAACCCAGGCACCTTCGTGGGGGTATTCGCGACCCTGGTGATGGTTGTACTGGCGTACCAGGTCCGGCCAACGTATGCCATTGGTATAGGTACGCCCCTGGACGCCTCGATGGTGCGCGGCTTCAACACGCCCGAACAAATGCCGGGTGAAGTCCCGCAGCCGTTCCGGTGGACTACAGAGGAGTCGTTCGTCACCTTACGCGATGTAGGCAGGCAGGACTTCAATATAACCCTGACCGCGAGCGGGTTTCGCCCAGCGGGGCAGGAACTGGCAGCACTTCGAGTAGACGTGGGCGACCGTACGCTGCTGGAGGTGAATCCCGCGCCCCAATTGACCAATTACTCGTTCCAGGTGTCGCGGGAGGGCCTTGCCGATGGAACGCTGGTGCTGCGGCTCTCCGGCAACACCTTTGTGCCGCCTGAAGACCCCAACCCGCGACCGCTCGGCGTGGTGGTCACAGGGGTGCTGGTCCAGCCCGCCGCCAACCCCGACCGTTTCATCGAGCCGCCGTTGCGCGTGGTACTCGGACTGGTCGCTGCCGCCGCCACCCTGGGCGTGGTCCTGGCATTGCTTGGCTGGGGAGTGGGTGTGGTGGCGACCGGGTCCGCGCTGGTGGGGCTTTTGGCCGCCTGGCTGCTGGTTGCCAACAGGTTGTGGCTGACGTCGGGGCGCTGGTATGAAGCCTGGCCGCAAGCGCTTTTAGCGGGGGCGGTGTTCGTGGGCCTGGCGGCGGTGGCAGGTCTTGCCGTGAAGCGTGTCGTGGGCGCTCGGTGGCCCGTGCTCGACCGGCGCATCCTGTTAAGCGTGATGCTATTGGCGTTCGTCGTGCGGTTCGTCGGACAATTACACCCGCTCATCTTCATCATGGACCTCGTCTTCCACAGCCACAGGTTCGACACGGTACAGGCCGGGCAACTCCTGTTCACCATCAGGTCGGACGAATGGGGCGGGCACGAGACCTTCTACCTGCCTACCCCGTATGTCTTCATGCTCCCCCTACAGGCACTCCTGAACGACCAACTCCTGGTGATAAGGCTGTTCACCGTGGCGCTGGGCACGTTGGGGGCCGGGTTGCTCTACCTGACCGCGAAGGCTTCAACGGGAGACAGCCGCGTTGCCTTGCTTGCCTCCGGGCTGTACGTCATCATGCCCATCGCGGTGCTCCCGTACTCCTGGGGCATCACTTCAAACCTGTTCGGGGAGTACTTCGCCCTGTGCGCTCTCACCCTGCTCGTGACGTGCTACCATTATCTAAGGCCGTCGAAACCGGCGTTCTGGCTGCTACTCCTGTTGCTGCTGCCCGCCCTGCTCAGCCACCCCGGTGTCGTGCAGCTTACGGGTGCTGCTGTTGGATTAACCGGCCTGATCTGGTGGGCGTTTGGCAGGAAGTCTCAAGCTGGTGTGAGGCGAGCCGTCCCTGCCGGGGTGTGGGTGCTGTCGGCCCTGCTGCTCGGCGCTGGGTTAGCCTACACCTTCTACTACAGCCACTTCGCGGCGGATATGCTCACCACCCTCCAGCAGATACGGGCGGAGCGTGCCGCCGAAGCAGAACCTGGGGCGTTGCACCTGCTCATCGGGGGTTCGGTGTCGGACCGGAGCCTGGGTCTGGTGGTGCGCTACGCCGAGACGCGCCGCGAGTGGTTCTTCGGGGGCCTGCTTGGATTCTGGAACGAGGCGCAGGCATACTACCGCGTGTGGCCCGTGCTGGCCGCCTTACTCGGTTTCATGGTCGTTTGGCCCGTTCGCCGCCGGTTACAGTCCTGGGCTATACGGCGGCGGATGCTCGTGCTGACCGTGCTCGGTTGGGGTGGCGCGGTGCTGGCGTTCGCCCTGGTTGGGTGGACGATGAACCTCTACGTGCGATACGCCTTGTTCGCCCTGCCGGTGTTATGCCTGGGCAGCGCGATTGTGCTCTCCGGGGTGTCGCGGCGCGGATGGGCGGGCCAGGTGCTGGTGTGCCTGGTGCTCGCCTTCTTCGCATTCGAGGCTCTCAACCTGTGGCAATACAGGATCACTTATGCCTTCAAGTAGCCGTCCAAGTGCCCCGCGCCCTCCGGTGGGAGTCGCTGCCTATCTCTTCTCACTCGTGCGGTGGATTGTTGAAGAATTCCGCTTCGCCGTGGGACTGCTGAGGTGGTGGGTCGTCTGGCCTGGCCTCATGCTGGTAATGGGCCTATCGGTTGCAGCCTACCAGATTCCAGGCACGTACATTGTGGATGTCGGCTCGCCGCAGGACCAGGCGTACACCCGTAACTTCCACACTCGCCTTGAGGAATCGGGCCGCACCTACAGGTGGTCCGACGTATACGGCTATGTGAGCTTCCCTGGTGTGGGTGGCTCCAGGCCCTTCACGCTAACCGTCACCCTGGACGCCCAGCGGACGGCGCCGGTTGAGGTACACGTGAACGGCGTCAGGTTCTTTGCCTCCGAGGTCGTGCCTGGCTGGCAGGAGCTGACGTTCAGAATCGATGAGAGCCAACCCGCTGCCCTGGCGTCCCGAGACACAGTAGTAGAATTTCGCGCTTCTGAGTACCGTCTACCAGGCGAAGAAGCACAGGCCAAAGGGCTGAAGGTAGACCGCCTCGTTCTCGAACAGTCCCCAGCCGGGGGCTTCATCTGGCCCTCCCTGACGACGTTGGGCTTCCTGATGTTGAGCATATTGGTCGCATACATCCTGATTGGCAGGATGCTACGGGGCTTCAGCGCCAGGCGGGCAGTACCGATACGAGCTTTAGTGGTGAGTCTGGCGGTGGGCGTCGGCCTCTGTCTGTTGCTGGCAAGTAGCCACACAGCAGCTACTGTGGTGGCACCACACCTAGCGACTACCCTGGGCAGCATGCTGCTTGTATTCCTGGTAAGTGAGCGAGTGGTCGATTGGCGTAGCTCGGGTCCTGGGCTGCAAGTCGCGCGGCTGTTGTCCGTTGCAGTCGCGTTCGCCTTCGGGTTGCGCTACGGCGGGATGGCGCTTCCCCAAGCGGTAATCATAGACATGCCCTACCACATGAAGTGGCTGCGTACTCTGCTTGCGGGCGACTGGCAGGCGCTGTACTTTCCGGGTGGGTTGAGCGAGGTGCCGCCGGAATGGGGCATGGCGCTGTTAATCCCCAAGTCCCCGCTGTTCTACCTTGCCGCCGCGCCTCTGGCAACCCTATCATTCGAACTTGAGACATTGGTCAAATGGTCAACTTGCTTGATAGATTCCACTATTCTGCTGTTCGCATACTGGTTCACCCGGCGAGTTGGTGCTTCCACAAGGGCAGCATTGGCTGCTGCTTTCCTCTATGCGGTGATGCCCCTGGCGTTCCGCGCCTTCTCCTATGGCATCCTGCCGACCATACTTGCCCAGTGGCTTGCTACGGGTCTGCTGGCAGTCGTGCTTGCCTCCTCGGCAAAGGGGTGGCGACTTGCCACGTTGCTGGCGGCAGTGTTGCTTGCTGCTCTCACGTTGCTGTCCTTCCCAACTGTGGCGGTGTTTGTAACCTTGATCCTGGCGGTCGTGCCGGTGGGTTGGAGGTTGTCCCGCCCCGCTCCGAAATCAGCGCACTCCTTTAGCTGGCAACCTTACGTGGTGCTGGCGGCGGGCTGGCTGCTGGCATTCATAGCCTACTACGGCCTCTATGTGACACCTGTGACAGCCTCGGCGGTGGCGCTGCTGGGCGCGGCACCAGGTGGTGGTACGACGGTCCGGTGGCCGGGCGGGATAGCTGAATTGCTCGCGTGGACGGGTGATTACCTGGCGAGTACTCTGCCCTCATTGCTAGCCGCGGCCGGTATGCTTCTACTCCTCTCAAGGCGGCACGTTAACCACGTGCAGTCTCGCGCTACTACCCTGGTTATCGCCTGGCTTGCCATTCTGCCCATCTTCGTTGCCGCGAATTACAAGCTCGACATGATCGGCAAGCACCTCTTCTTCACCATGCTGCCGGTGGCGGTCGCGGGTGGTGCGGGTCTGGCCGCGCTGGGCGGGCACGGCACCTGGGGCAGGCGGCTGGCGGGACTGCTTTTGAGTGCGGTGGCATGGCAGGCGCTGGTCTTCTGGGTTGAGCGTTTGGTACGGGCCTCCACATGAAAACGTTTGTGACCGTTCTGCACCCCGGTTTGAATGCTGCCATCCGCCTTTTGCGGACGCCCGCACTGTACCTGCTCCTCCTGTTTAGCCTTGCTGCTTGGACCGCCGCGTACCAGTACAAGGCCCCCTATAGGGTCGATGTGGGTGGTCTGCTGGACGACGCATATGTGAGCGGCTTCCACGCGAAGGAGGCAACGCCGGAGTTCGATTACCGTTGGAGCACGGGTTATGCAACCATTACTTTCCCGGAAATCGGCAATCAGCCGGTCAACGTCTCCATCAGCCACGTTGGGGCGGCAAGCGACCTTGCTCCTGGCGCAGTAAAGGTTACGATCCGCGGGCAGGAGTTCAGCGTGCCCAGCCTCCCGGAACGCCGCACCGATACCTTCTTCGTGCCCCGTAACGACCCCTGGCAGGCCAGCCTCACGCTCACCCTGGAGGCCGCGACCTTCAACGAAGACCCAACGAACAATCGCGGCCGCGACCTCGGCGTCAACATCGACTCTGTGGAGGTCGCACCGGCGGAATATGGGCTGCGTCCGGTTGTCTTGCCTTCACCGGGCACTCTGTTAACGTTCGCGGTGGGCCTGTTGCTGTTTAGTCTCGCGGCGGCGGTCGCCACGGGTAGACACCTTCCCGCGCTGGCTGTGGGCGTAGTGCTGTCCGTTGCGTCTACATTCCTGCTGCTGGTAGCACGGCCTGAGTTGGGACTGCTGGTGCCCTCAATCCTGCCGATGGGGGCATGGTGTCTCGTACTCGCTGGCCTGGCAAGATTGGCGCTCGGCTCGCTCATCCGAGAACCAACCTCGGCTGCTCGATTCGCGGTGGCGCTAGGATCGGCTGCGTTCGTGCTGGCCTTTGCGCTCCGCTTCGGCGGCCTCACCTACCCACAGTTTCTCACAAGCGACCTGTTGCTCAACGTGCATAACGTCCAGGCGCTTCTAAGGGGCGAGTGGATAATGAGCGAGCCTCTGCCTGATGGCACTCCCGCCCCATATCCACCGGCCCTCTACGCACTGGTGGCTCCCCTTACCTGGATCTTTGGCAGCGGCGATGAAGCCCTCGCGTTGGTCCTGAAGTGGGTGTGTTCGCTGCTCGACTCGTTGACCTGCCTGGCGCTGGCCTGGTGCGGTTACAGGCTGTGGAGGGGCGCGTATGGAGGGTTGGCGGCGCTGGTCTACGCTGTTTCCCCCGCACCGTTCGACCTCTTCTCCGCGGGCAACTACACCAACCTGTTTGCCCAGAGCGTGCTGAACCTGGGTTTGCTTGGCGGGCTGGTCTACCTGAACGGCCGCAGCGATACGGTCAGACGTGACGGCTGGCTGCTGCTTTCCACAGGTGCCTGCTTTTTCTTGACGATGCTGGGGCACTACGGTATGATGTTAGGTGCCTTCCTGATAGCCCTTTTGTTCCTGTTGTGGATGTTTATAGCTCATCTAAGAGGCCGAGCGCCGGACAGGGGTTGGAGGCTCATCCGGGTCTTTTCCTTCGCCACGGCGGTCAGTCTCGTCTCCTACTACCGGAACGTGCTGGACCTGGTAAGTAACCACTTTGGCGGCTTGCTGGGCAGAGTGGCCGGGGGGGAGAGCGGCACGACGTCCGCACTGCCATTCTCGCTGGAGAAGCTGGCCCGTAAGGTAGTCTACCTGGTCGGCCCAGCGCAGCTAATACTAGCCGCATGGGGTGGGGTAGCAGGGGCACGACTTCAGGCGGTCGCGGGGGCCTGGCTAGGCTCGTGGTTGGCGGTCGGGGGCGTTTTCGCATTGCTCGACCAGGCTCTTGGGGACGCGATACGATGGTACTACCTGGTCGCGGCGGCGGTTGCCCTGCTGTCGGGCCGCTTGCTGGGCCTCCTGGGGCAACGGGGCCGCCTCGCCCGGTGGTTCGTCACCCTATTACTGGCGGCCATGACCTGGCAGTTGCTCACCACCTGGGTGGGCGACATGATCTTCTTCCGCTACCACGCACCATAAGCTTATGCGCCAAGACCTCTATTACGACCTCTACATCAAAGAGCAGGACTACTGGTGGCACGTAGGCAAGCGCGCTATCGTCTACAGCTTGCTCGACAGGTACCTCCCCGCCTCTAATGGTCGCGTGCGCCGGGCACTCGACCTGGGGTGCGGTACGGGCATGAACCTGGACCACCTGGCGTGGTACGCCCATCCCACCGGCACCGACTTCTCGGAAGAGGCGTTGGCCTTCTGCCGGGAGCGCGGGCATACCAGCCTCGCCAAGGCCGACGCCGCCCACTTGCCCTTCCCCGACGGCTACTTTGATATCATCACGGCGCTCGACGTGATCGAGCACCTGGACGACGACCACGCCGCGCTGACGGAACTGAAGCGGGTGCTAAGGCCCGGCGGCCTGCTGATAGTGAGCGTACCTGCCTACAAGGCGCTGTGGACCTACTGGGACGACATACTGGGGCACCGAAGGCGATATACCACCGGCATGCTGCGCCGGGCGATGCAGAAGGCGGGGCTGCGGGTGCGTAAAGTAAGCTACTCCAATGCCCTCATCCTGGCCCCGGTGGTGCTCGTGCGCCTGCTGAAGACGCTCCTCCAGAAGCGGGCGCAACTCCGCAACGAAAACAAGGACCCCGAAACCGACTTCATGCCGGTGCCCGGCTTTGTGAACAAGCTGCTAATAAAGTACTACCAGGGAGAGGCGCGGTTCATCAGCCGCTCTCGCCTGCCGTTCGGGCTGTCGGTGGTGTGTGTCGCCCAGAAGGGCCAGGAGATTAGGCGTTGAGCAGCACGGTGGCCGCCAGGCAGCCGGAACGTGCCAGTGCGACCGGGGGGCGGCTGAGTATGGCCCTGATACGGCTGGAGTCGCTTGCCCCACGCTTGCTGACCGTTATGATGCTGCTCTGGGTAGCGGTCATGTTCGTGGCGAGCTACTACAAGTACGAGACGCTCGGCCAGGGCTACGACCAGGTGGACTTCGAGCAAGGCATCTGGAACACCCTCCAGGGCCGCGTGATGGAGGACTCGCGCTTCAACTTCACCGGCTCCGTGTTCGGCATGGACTGGATGCCGATGCTGCTCTTCTTCGTGCCGGTCTACGCGTTGGTACCCTCGCCCCACGCACTCTTCTTCCTGCAAATCGTCGCCTCCGGCCTGGGCGCGCTGCCTGTGTACTGGCTCGCCCGCGACAGGTTGGGCGTCAAGCTGGCTGCGCTGGGCATCGCGGCGGCCTACCTGCTCTATCCGACGCTGTTGCACACTGCCCTCAACCCGTTTCAGGTGCGACTCTTCGCTTTGACCCTGCTGCTGTTCGGATTCTATTTCTACGAGCGCGGCAACTGGCAGCTTTTCCTGGCCCTCGCGCTGACTGCCATGCTGGCCCGCACCGATGTGGCCCTGGTCGTGATGATGTTCGGGTTCTATGGCCTCCTCACCAGGCGCAAATGGCAGTTCGTACTGTTGCCTCTGGTTGCCGGGCTGGGCTACTTCGCGCTCTCCACGTTCGTGATTACACCCTCCTTTGCCTATCCGGGCGCATTGACTCCGCCACCCCCTGGTACTCAGTTTGATATGTCGTGCTGGCCCTGCGGCATGAGCCCCCAACTGGCCTATTACGCACACCTGGGGCGTAGCGGCACCGAAATCGCGCAGTTCGTCCTGCTGCACCCCATCGAGACTTTCAACAAGGCCGTGCTTGAGCCTGGGCTGCTGGGGCCAAAGCTGATGTACCTGCTCAACCTGGTGGTGCCCCTTGGCTTGCTCCCCCTGCTGGCTCCGAAGCCCCTGGTGCTTGGTCTGCCTATCCTGGCGCTCAACCTGCTGTCGTTGCGCGGCTCGCAGATAGACCTCGAGTCCCACTACAGCCTGCTGCTCGTACCCGGCCTGGTGGCGGCGGCAATCTACGGGGCGGACAATCTGCGCAAGTGGATGACCCGGCAGCGAGAGGAAGGAGTCAACAAGCGGCTGTTACAGTCAGGCGGTGTGGCCCTCGCACTGTGGGCGCTATTGATGACAGTGCCCTATGCCAACCCGGTGGTGCGGGTGATACGCTTCCACGAGTCGGGTGCCAAGGTGCAGGCGGCGAACGAATTGGTAGCTATGGTGCCGCAAGACGCCAGGGTTGCCGTAACTTCCAAGCTGGCCCCTCACTTGCTCCCCCGGCGCTACATCTACAACTTCCCGCCCGCGCCCTACTCGCCATACAACCTCGGCCCGCACGTCCACCCCGGCTTCGGACCTCCCTATACTGACCTCGACTACATCCTGGCGGACCCCGGCAACGAGTCGTTCAATTCGCCGGACCGCATGATTGGCGGCAAGAACGCGATAGAGTTCGTACAAGCGGAGCCGGGGTGGACCCTGCACGCGGACAAAGAAGGTATTTTGCTCTTCAAGCGGCAACAATAGCAATGAATAAGAGGGTGGGACCTCTCACTCCCCACAATAGTTAGGTGGTAAGATGAACAGCACGCAAGACTACAATCCCATAGAGCCAATCGGCGTTGAGCTGGTCGAGGCTGACAACCGGCTCCACATCAACTGGAGCGACGGCAAGGTAACTCAGTACTCGGTGGACTGGCTTCGGTGGCAGTGCCCATGCGCGCTTTGCCGGGGCGAGATGGGCGCTCCCGGCCGGCTCGATTTCGTGAAGGAGCTTAGCCCCCAGGAGACCACTATGCAGGGCGCGGAGCAAATCGGCAGGTACGCGATCATGTTCTTCTGGGCCGACGGGCACCACGACGGCATCTACACGTACGATTGGCTACGCCGCAACTCGCAGGACGAGCAGGACGCCGCTCCGGGAGCCGATGGCGGCGCGTAGGCCCTAATTTCACGGACAGAGGCTACACATTGGCAGTAGAAACCGCTACGAGGGACGCAGGCAACCACATAGTACCGCCCACTTCCAGCCCTGAGCTTGAGGCCAGTTTAGTGGAGGCTATCGAGCCGTGGTTGCAGCATATGAAGTGGCGCGCCGACTTCGATAGCTGGCGCGAACGTCGCATCTGGCAGGAGGACCATCAGGAGGCCAACCTGCGTGACATCCGTCCGGTGCTCGGCTTACGCGTGGAGGGTACTCGCCTGCTGGACCTGGGTGCCGGGATGGGTGGCCTCTCGGTGGCCCTTCTGCGCGAGTATGGGGACAATGGCCTGGAGGTGCAGGCCACGGACTACAATCCAGCTTACGCGCAAATTGCCCGTTTGCGGGCGCGACGCTATAGCCTAGGCCTGCCCTTGACTGTGGCTGCGGGTGAGAAGCTACCTTACGGTGACGGACAGTTCGGGGTGGTGCTGTGCATGGACGTGCTGGAACACGTACAAGACGTTGAGGCGGTACTGAGTGAGATATACAGGGTGCTCAAGCCGGGCGGCGTGGTGCTGACCACCGTGCCCAATCGCCGGGCCTTCCGCGACCCACACTACCACCTGCCCCTTATCAACTGGCTGCCCGCTCCTATCTCCGAGCAGGTCATCAGGCGTGCGGGCCGCTCCAAGAGTGGTGGTCCTCTACAGGACCGGCAGGAGCACTCGGAGCTTAACACCTACACCTGGGCTGCGTTCGCTCGGCTGGCTTCGAGCAAGGGCTTTCGCGTCCGCGACCAGGTGCGGCATCGCATCCTCACCGGGGAAATCCGGCAGCTACACGGCTTGCGTCGTACGCTCCTGAACCTGATGCGCGGGCTGCGGCTGGTTGACCCGTTCTATCGCATCTACAGGTATGGCTGGCAGGGTACCTACCAGGTCATGCTGGTAAAGCCCAGGTGAAGATCGCCCTCTACAACCTGACCACTACCACCAGGTGGGGCGGGGTCGAGACCTTCGTATGGGAGGTGGCCGCGCAAATGGCCTCACGCGGGCATAAAGTGACCATCTTCGGCGGGCGTGGCTCTGGAGAGCGCAGGCGCATACCGGGAGTGCGCGTCCGTCTCTTCCCCTATATCGACAGAGACGCGTGGCGCAAGCTGCCCCTGATGAGCCGCCAGTATGGCTTGACCAAGCTCCTAGAACGGCTGTCGATGGCTCCGTTTGCACTGCCCGCGCTGTTCGGCGGAAGGTTCGACATCGTGCACATCCAGAAGCCCTACGACCTACCGGTGGGGGCACTCGCCAGGTTGAGCGGCGCGAAGCTCCTGTTCGGCTGCCACGGCAAGGACTTCTGGCCCGGCGACAAGCTGTTCGTGCGGTTCGCGGGCGGCTCCGTCTCGGCCAGCCATTTCAACGCGGAGCAGGTGCAGGCAAGATATGGGATCGATCCCGTGGTAGTCTATAATGGGGTTGACCTGGAAAGGTTCACCCCTGAAGGCCCAAATGATGCTCAAGTTCTGGCGGCATACGGACTTACCCGGTCCACGACGGAAGCCCCCGCCATCCTCTACGCGGGACGCCTGGTGCGCTGGAAAGGTGTGGAATACCTCATCAAGGCGATGACGGAGATTGTACCCGAGAACACCGTGCTCTGGATTGCGGGTGAGGGTGAGTACGGACCAGTCTTGCAGAAGATGGCAGCAGAGCTTGGTGTGGACGATAGGGTACGCTTTCTGGGCAGACTGGGGCAGGACGAACTTGCGGCCCTCTACCGCAACTGCGCCATGCTGGTAGCCACTTCCTTCGTGAATGAGACGTTCGGTATGGCCCTGTGCGAAGCCATGGCGTGCGGCACCCCGGTGGTAGCCTCCGACTTCGGGGGCTTCCGAGAGGTCGTCGTGGAGGGAGAAACGGGGTTCAGGGTCAGCCCCCAAGACCCACGCGACCTTGCGGTCAAGATCACCGCCCTGCTAGCAAGTCCGCAGCTTCGTGACAGGATGGGGCAGGCGGGGAGACGTCGCGTGTTGGATATGTTTAGCTGGAAGGCGGTGGCCGACCGACTGGAGGAGGTCTACAGGTGTCTCGCACCCTCCTCTACGTAGCCTACCCTATGCGGCTCGACCTGGGTGCCGCCAACGCCATCCAGACGTACAGCACCGTGCGCGAGCTTCAGCGTATGATGCCTGGCGTGCGTCTGGTCGTGCCACGGTGGCTGCGCGAGCCTAGCGCCTTTGCGGAGTTGGGAGCGTTGCACCTGCCCCGCCCCGCCGCCAACAAGCTGTCGAAGTTCCTGCCGTGGGCGGGATGGTCATACATCGAGCGTACTGTTTACGCCTTTATGCTCCTGGTACTGCTCATGGTGTGGAGGCTTACTGGCAGGCGTTACCGGATGCTCTACATCCGAGATGCGGTATGTGCTGCCTGGCTGGCCGTCCTGCGACCCCTCCACGGCAGCCGCGTTATATACGAAGTGCACGACCTTGAAGCCTCCCACCCAAGCAAAGCCTCCCGGTGGCCTCGTGCCTTCTGGCGGCGCTTCCTCCCCTGGCTCGACCGCGCGGCTCTCACCCGAAGCGACAGACTCGTATCGCTGACGCAAGCCTTCAGGGCCTGGGCGGCAACCAAGCGGCTGCGGCAGCCGGAGCAAGTGGCCGTCATACCCGACGCTTACGACCCTGAAGTATATTTCCCCTCCGACCCCAGGTCTGCCAGAGCTGAACTAGATTTGCCCCAGGAAGTCCCGATAGTAGGGTATACCGGGCTGACTTTCGCCTACAGGGGCCTCGACCTGCTGGTACAGGCTTTCGCCCAGGTGCGACACAGGCACCCCGAGGCGTTGCTGGTGCTGGTGGGTGGCAGGGCGCATGAGATAGCTGAGCTAAAGGAGCTTGCGCGGCGGTGCGGCATCCCCGACGAGAAGGTGCTGTTCCCCGGACAGGTGTCGCAGCCCGCGTCCGCCCGCTACTTGAACGCTTCGGACGTGCTGGTCATCCCCGACACGGTCACTACCATGACCGCTTCGCCCCTCAAGCTGTTCGAGTACATGGCAGTGGGCAAGCCGATTGTGTGCAAAGATATGCCCGCGTTGCGTGAGATACTGGACGACGACTCGGCAGTATTTTTCGAGGCTGGCAGCATAGAAGCTATGGCTGCGGCACTTATTAGTGTGCTTGATGATCCAGAAGCCGCTCGCAAGCTTGGTGCAACCGCGTTGCAGCGTTCAACCGAATACACCTACCGGGCACGGGCCGAAAAGATAGCAGCGGTGGTGCGGAGTTGACGGCAGTTGTGAGACCAACGCCAGTAATCAGCAGCCGCGACACGACCGCTCGCTGGTGGGACGACCGCGCGCTCGTCGCCCTGCTTGTTCTATTCGCCGTGGTGGCCCCGTTCGCCACCCACCGCATATACGCCAGCGACGAGATACAGTACTTCGCTTACACCCGCTCCCTCTTCTTCGACCTGGATATGGACTTCAGCAACGAGTACATGCACTTCTACTCCTCGAACCCTGCCAAGTTTGGAGCTATTTACACCGATCTCTACCTGAAGAAGGAAGCCCTTACGGGCCTCCCCATCAACGTCGCGCCAATAGGCACGGGCCTGTTCTGGCTGCCTGCCTATGCCGTGGCGCACCTGTTCGTTACAGCGGGCAATAGCCTGGGTGCCAATATACCCGCCAATGGCTACTCGCAGCCCTACATCACCGCGATTTGCCTCACGTCGTACTTGCTGGGCTGCGCGGGGCTGCTGCTGTGCTACTTGATGTCGCGGCGGTTGTTCGGCAAGCGAGTGTCGGCGGTGGGAGTAGCCACCATCTGGCTTGCTACGCCGTTGGTCTTCTACACGGTCATAGCTCCTCCCTGGTCGCATGCCACCTCGCTTTTCACAGTTACCCTCTTCCTCTGGTACTGGCTGCGTACGAAGCGAGATAGCGGGCGCGAGTGGCGCGAATGGCTGCTGCTGGGCGCGTTCGCGGGTCTGATGATGCTGGTACGGGAGCAGGACGCGCTCTTCCTTATCGTGCCTGGGCTGGAAGTGGCAGTCCGCTTGCTCACTCAGTTGCGCAAGAGAGGACTGGCCGACCGTAATGCTCTGCTGCGACCTATCGCAGGCTTTATCTTGATGGGCGTCACGGCTGCATTCGTATTCATCCCGCAACTCATCGCGTACCGGGTAATCACGGGCCAGTTCGGCCCGTCAAAAGTGGTGTCCAGCAAGTTCAACTGGACCTCTCCCAATGCCTTGAACGTGCTGTTCGCGCCCGACCATGGCCTGGTACCCTGGACGCCCATTGTGGCGGTCGCGCTTGTGGGGTTATTCTTCCTCTGGAGGCACGACCGGCTGCTAACATGCGCGCTTGCGGTTGCCTTCTTCGTGCAAGTGTACATCGCAGGCTCCTTCCTCACATGGCAGAGCGCGGGGTCGTTCGGGCAGCGGCGGTTCATCAACAGCACCGCCATATTGGTGTTGGGTCTGGTAGCACTGGCTTCGTGGCTGCTGGCGAACGGCGCGCCGAAGTGGGCTTTGGGTGCCCTGGCTGCCCTGTTCGTGGCGTGGAACGGCGGCTTGCTCATCCAGTACGCGCTTTGGACCTCGGATCAGCGCCAGGGACTTGACTGGGCGCGGGTGCTGAGCGGACAGCTTGAGATGCCTACCAAGGTGGTCCGCCTGCTCTGGACCTACATCACCGACCGCGAGACGTTCTACAGCGAGACAGGCCCGCGTTGACGGCTCCCCTGTGCGGGTGCTAGAATCCCGGCAGGGCAGCGACATGGAACGCGCCTTAGCCAACAAATCCAACGTGAGACACCACATTGATCTCTGACAGACTGCTCCGGACCGTTTGCTGCGTCAACCCGGAGTGCATACAACGCTGGGGCACCGGCACCTCACTCACCCGCCGTTGGAGGAGTGCGCTTCAGTGTCCGCGCTGTGAGAGCCGCTACCGCATGAACCCGGCAGGTTACATCGAGCTGATGCCCCCGGAGCGCGGGCAGCACACCTCCCTCTACGTTTCGCACGGAGATGAGTTCGACGCGGCCCTCGACTACAAGCGTATCGGCATACCGCTCCTGGGGGCTGCCGTTCGCCAACGTGCCATCCTCGAGATGCTCAGGCCCAGTGCCCAGGACCGCCTGATTGAGTTAGGCTGCGGTAACGGCAAGTTCGTCTTCTGGAACAGGAAGACGGTCGAGTGGGCGGTGGGCGTCGATCCGGCCCCGCTTTTCGCACGGGAGGCGTTGCAGGGCCTCGACCTGTGCCTGTCCGATGCCCGCGTGCTGCCGTTCCCCGATGGCACCTTCACCGCCGCTATGTCCATCGACGTACTGGAGCACCTGCCGCTGGAAGACATTCGTGCCTTCCTCAGCGAGGCCAACCGCGTGCTGGATGGCACCGGGCGGCTCTTCCTCTTCTCTAACACCCGCGAGGGTTCCCGCCTGGACTTCATCGTGCGGACCGTCCGGCGGCTCTCCCGCTGGCTTGGCGAACGTGGCGTATTGGACGACACTCGCGACCGCCTCCGCAAGTCGGACCACGTCAAGGCCCTGGAGACCTACCCCGATCTGGAAAGGGTGATGTGCGAGTGCGGCTTCCAGGTTGAGAAGGTGGTCTTCTGGAACGGGCTATTCCAGAGCATCATCGAGAATCTGGTGGTGAAACTGGCCGAATCGGCCATGCGACGAATGAAGGGAAAGGCGCAAGCGAGTCCAGGCCAGAACGGGGCAGGCGGCGGTGGAGAGGATGCTATGCGCCGCGACGTAAAGCAGCGGCTGGTAAGGCGCGGCCCCGAATACAAGGCGATGATGCTGCTCACGCGTCTAATGTGGCTCGATCTGGTGCTCTTTGGAAGCTGGCGGGCGGGTCCGTACTTCGTGCTGGCGCGGAAGGTTGGCGGCGAGGTGGCAGGGTGAGAGTGCTGTACGTGGCCGGAGCGGTGGAAGCGTTCGGCACGTCCGGCGGCTCAATACATATTCAGGAGGTGGCGTGCGGGCTGCAACAGCTAGAGCATAAGGTGCTTGTGCTGTCCAGGCAGAGCAAAGGGGAGTCGGCACCTGGGCAATTGGAGTGCGATGTGCCGGTGAGTGGCCTGCGCTGGCGCAAAGAGTTCGCCCTGTTGGGACTGCCGAAGGTGCGCCGCGCCATCCAGGGCTTCCGACCTGACGTGGTGATGGAACGCTTCTACAATTTCGCCGGTGCTGGGGTAATGCTGGCGCACCGGCAAGGTATACCTTCGCTGCTCGAAGTAAACGCCCCTATGGTCGACCCGCCGGGCAGCCTGAAGACGCGGCTCGACGGCTTGTTGCTTGGCTCGATGCGCCGCTGGGCGGCCACCCAGGGCCGGTGGAGTGACGCGATAGTAACGCCGCTGGCAACCACGGTACCGCCCGAAGTTTCCCGCCAGAAGATCCACGAACTACCCTGGGGTGCCAACATTGAGCGTTTCGACCCGGAGAACCGCTTGCAGGGTGCGGCGAAGCAGGCCCTCGCGGACGAATTTGGCATGGTGCTCGACTACCCCATAGCCGTATTCCTGGGCAGCTTTCGACGCTGGCACGGTGTAGAGCACTTCGCGGAGGCCGCGCGGCGACTGGTGCAAGTTGGTAGCGGCATCTCGTTCCTGGCGGTAGGCGGTGGGCCGGAGCTTGAGGGATTGAAGTCACGGGTGGCCTCCTGGGGATTGCCGCCGGGCCGCTTCGTCTTTACCGGGCCTCAACCCCACGAGCGCATCCCGGAACTACTCTCACTGGCCGACATCGGGGTGGCACCCTTCGACGTGGCTTCTCACGCCCCGCTGGCGGAGTTCGGCTTTTACTGGTCGCCGCTGAAGGTATTCGAGTACATGGCTATGGCCCTGCCGGTCGTTACTATCGACATTCCGCCGCTGAACGATATCGTGCGAGAGGGTAGGGAAGGCTTACTATTCCGCACGGGCGATGTGGTTGGTCTCACTTTGGCGTTGGAGCGACTTGCTCAGGACCACAATTTGCGCGACAGTGTTGGAGCATCTGCGCGGCAACGGGTGGTGGCGAGCTATAGCTGGCAGGCCCACTGTGTCGCGCTCGACCGCATCCTACGGAAGATCGCTCATGCGTGACTCCTCGCAGCCCGAAAACCTGGGTGTGTGCCTGCTCACCGACGTTTTTCCTCCCAAAAGTGGTGGCAGCGGCTGGAGCACGTACTATCTCGGCAAGGCGCTGTCGGAGCGAGGGCACCATGTGACCGTGCTTCGTCCCGTCTATGGCAGCAAGGTACGCAAACCCGCGCGGCGTCCCACACGGTATGAGGCACTGGCGGTAGAGGAGGTGCTTGTACCTGAGCCTCCCGCCTGGGCGGTGAGGGCAGGAGCAGGCAAAGCATGGTCGCAACGCAAAGCGCGAGGGTTGTTGGAGAAGCGAGCAGCGTCCCTAGCCGCTAACGGAACTATAAACGTGCTGCACGGACAGCACCAGGTGTCCGGCATAGCGGCTGTGCGGGCGGCTTCGAGGGCACGAAGCAACTTCGTGTCCGTGGTGACGGTGCGCGATTATTGGCCGCTTTGTCCGGTGAGCACTAGGCTCTTTGAGGCATCGGATATCGAGGCGTTTGAATGCGAAGATTGCCACCGCTTGCCAATCCATCTTCGTTGCGCCCAGCGAAAGGGCCTGCGTGGTGCGGCACGTATCCCACTCGACCTCGCACGGTGGTTGAACACATTGGCTGACAGCCGGAACCTCGCAAAGGTCGGCGCGGTAATCGCCGTTAGCAGCTACGTCGGTCGCGAGTTGAGACGGAGCGGTAGGGTGCCTGCTTCTCGCCTGAACGTCATCCCCAACCTGATGGACCTGCCCGGTGTGGACCGCGCACTTGGCGGCGAGTGGCCCCTGCACGACATATCCCCTGAGGACAAGTTCCTGCTATTCGCGGGCAAGCTGGATACGAACAAAGGAGCATGGCAACTGCCGAAGGTGCTTGCACGTGCCGCCGTAGACATGCCGGTGGTCGTAGCAGGGGATGGGCCGTGGCGGGAGAGCCTCGCGGCAGAGGCTGCTGAACTGGGCCTCGACTTCCGCTTCTATGACTGGCTGGACAACGATGCCGTGCTCAGGCTGATGAATAGGGCGGTGGCGCTCCTGTTCCCCTCCGCGTGGCAGGAACCCCTCAGCAGGGTGCTCCTGGAAGGGTGTGCCGCAGGTGCCGCGATAGTAGCCCTCAACACCGGGGGCACGTCCGATGTTATCGAGCACGGCACCAGCGGCTGGCTCGCCAGTGACCTTGACGAGTTTGTCGCGGGCGCAAGGGCCGTGGTAACCAACGCTGAGCTAAACGCCCGCCTGCGTCGTGGCGCCAGGCAGCGGGCGCAAGACAAATTTGCGGCCCCGGCCGTCTCCGCCCAGGTAGAGGCGCTATACCGCTCCCTCCTCGCGCAAAGGGGTGGCGGGCAGTGAGAGTCGCCAACTGCGTGCGTGCCGTCTTCCCGCAACATGGCTACGGCGGTTTGGAGCGCGCGGCCACGGCCCTGACACGCAATATGCTCCAACGTGGCGTAGACTTAGACCTTTACACGCGGGCCTTTCCTGCGGGGATGCCATTTGTGGCGACGGAGGGTGCTAAGGGTCGTCTCGCCGTCCATACCGTGCGCTACGGCAGGTTTCCCCTGCCTCCCAACGGCATCCCGGCGCGGCTGACCAACTACAGCTCCTTCGTTGAGGAGATGGGGCGGCGGGTGAGCGCGCAGGCGCGGGCCGGTTCGCTGTCGGCTGTGTACGCGCACGGCCTCTGCGCCTGGGGAGTGCGGCGTGTGGGACGCTGGGGGGTGCCCCTGGTAGCCAACCCGCACGGCCTCGAGGAGTTCAAGGTCCGCCACCCGCTCAAGAGGCTGGCTTACGCCCCGTTCCGAGCCTGGGTGAGATCGGGTTGCCGGTCAGCGGATGCCGTCATAGCCACAGATCGTTCCATCAAGTCGGAACTGGTGACTCTGCTGGGCCTGCGCGAGGAGAAGGTGGTCGTCGTCCCAAACGGCGTGGACCTGGACGAAATCCACTCGCACGCCTCGGAGGAAATGAGAGCGGCACTCGCGCTAAAATGGCCGCATCTCGCCGCCGGGGATGATACACTTAGGGGCATAAGCGTGGGTAGGTTGGAGCAGAACAAGGGCTTCGAGTACCTGCTGCGCGCGCTGGCCGAGGCACGCCCGCAGATTGGCGAGAGTTGGGGCTGGCTACTCGTGGGTGAAGGCTCCCTGAAACCTCAACTCACGGCCCTCGTTAGAGAGTTGGGACTGGATAACCACCTGTTTCTCGCCGGGTCCGTCGCAGATAAGGAACTGCACAACCTCTATGCCATGTCGGACTTGTTCGCCCACCCGTCGCTTTATGAGGGCAGTTCGCTGGTCACCCTGGAGGCTATGTCGCACCGCCTGCCGGTGGTAGCCAGCGCCGTAGGTGGCATACCGGACAAGGTAATCGATGGCGAGACAGGCTACCTTGTGCGCCCCGGCGACGTCGCACAGTTGGCGACCCACATTGTGCGGATGGCGCAGAGTCCCGCCGAGCGCAGAGTCATGGGAGAGCGGGCTGCCGCCAAGGTGGCTGCCGAGTTTAGCTGGCGGAGCATAGCCGAGCAAACCGAGATGCTCCTGCGGCGTCTGATTGACGAGCGGAACGCCTGCCGCTCTCAGGAGGTCTAGTTACGTCCCTGCTGGATATAGTTAAGCTGCTTGTCGGCATCCCGGTGCTCGCGTTCCTGCTGTACGCGCCGGGGGCCGTGCTCCTCAACTGCTTGGGCGCCCGGTCGGCCCGCAGGCACGTCTTCTCTGGCACCGACGAATGGCTCTTCACGGCTGTGCTCGTTAGTTTCCTGCTGACGAGTGGCGTAGGGCTAATACTCGCGCAGATAGGCATGTTCCGGCCCTGGTTACTGTTCGCCCTGTTGCTGGCGTTCAGCCTTATTGCGGCCCTGATGCTGGGCGGCTATCGGCAGGGTCTCTCATCCCTCGTACGCCTCATGCTGCCTCCTTCGCCGCAACCCCAGAGGGCCGAGGAGCGCCGTTTCGCTCGTCTTCATACCGCTTGCCTGGTTGTCACTTTGCTGGTGGCAGCCGGGTTGTTCTCGCGGCCCGCCGAGATGCTGCGCGGGGCGCTCGACTCCGGGGTGTACGTAAACGCCGGGGTGTCGCTCGCTCGCAGTGGCACGATCTTCCAGCGCGATATGCTCATGCGCTACCTCGACAACGATAAGGGCGAGGTAAACGAGCTAATGCAGGGCATGTCCCGCGACCGCTACACTCTGGCTAACCTGCGCATGGCGGGTTTCTACGTGCTCGACAAGCAAGCCGCGCTCGTGATGCCTCAGCACTACTCCTTGCTGCCCGTCTGGATAGGGCTGCTCTACAGCCTGTTCGGCATCTGGGGGGGCCTCTACGCCAACCCCCTGCTGGCGATGCTGGGTGTGGCGGCTGTCTACTTCTTCGCGCGGCGTGCGTTCAGCCAGGGGTCGGCATTGGCCGCGCTGGCGCTGCTGGTGCTTTGCCCGATAACCATCTGGTTCGCGCGCTACCCGGTGTCGGAAGTGCTCATGGGCGTGCTGGTTTTCAGCGCGTGCTATGCCTTCATGCGGATGGTGCAGCTTACCAGAGAAGGCCCTGTTTCGTCTGACTTAACAACGACTCACGAGGAGCCGTTGCAGGCAGACAGCGAAGGCCGCACCGTGTGGGCAGCCTTGTTTGGAATTATCGCCGGTGTGTCGCTGGGGGAGATGGCGCTTGCCCGGCCCGATTTCATCTTCTACCTCGCGCCCCTACCCGCGTACCTCATCTACTGGCGGCTGACGAGACGCTGGCACCGCGCCCACACCTGGCTGCTCGGCAGCCTGGCCGTAGTGCTGGGCATATACGCGGTCCACCTGAGCGTCTACGGGTTCGCCTACACGCTCGACCTGTACCATAACGTCATACAGAAGACCCGCAGGCTCTGGGGACCGCTGCTGCTGGCGCTCTACGCGGGCACTATCGCTCTGGTGGCGCTCGACCGGCTGCACCCTCGACTGGCCCCTCTGTGGCTGCGCGTGGAGGGCTTGGCGGCCCGGTACAGGTGGCTCTGGGCGGGGGCGCTGATGCTCCTGGTGGGCGGCTACATGGCCTTCAACTACCTCGTCGGCCCCTGGCTGCCCAACGTGCGCGCCACGGACGCGGGTGAGAGGCTCCCCCAACTGGTGAACACCACCTGGGAGAGCTACATAGGGGCACCCGTAGACCAGGGCAGCCGTTACAACCTGCTGCGCATCGGCTGGTACCTGTCGCCCCTTGCTATGCTGCTGGCGATCCCTGGCCTGTTGCGCTGGATTTGGACCCGCCTCAACGCCGCCACTGGACTCTTCTTCGCGATGCTCCTCATCCTGAGCTTCGTCTTCGTGCAGGAGACCTACACCGACGCTCACTTCATCTACACCATGCGCCGCTACGTGCCGATAATTCTCCCCGCGCTGCTGCTGGGGGTGGCCTGGTTTTGCCAGTGGCTATGGTCCCGTGTTCGTCCCAGGGTGGTGGGTGCGGCCCTCGCGGGTGTGATAGTCCTGGGGCTGGGCGTGTTCTACATCTACACGTCGCGGGCCATCATACCTCACGTCGAGGAGCGCGGCGCGGTGGCGCAACTGAACGACCTCGCCTCCCGCTTCCCAAACCCCGGCAAGACCGTGGTGCTGTTCAGCGACGGGCGCGACGAACCGTACCTCATTTCCACCCCGTTGCACTTTATCTATGGCATTGAGAGCTTTGTCCTCGTGCGCGAGTACCCGAACCTGCGCAGCGACATAGTGCAGCAAATAATTAAGCGGTGGCAGTCGGAGGGGTGGGAAGTCTACATGATGATGGGCGTGAACGGCGGCAAGGCCCACTTCACTGACCTATCGCTGCGGGAGGTCGGTAGCTGGGAGTACGACGTTGACGAGTTCGAGCAGTTGTACTACCAGAAGCCCACCAACGTCTCGCGGGCCTACCTGCCGTGGGGCATCTACAGGGTCGAACCCGCCGCCCCCCAACCTTCCGCACTGCCCTTCTCGCTGGACGTTGGCGAGATGGACTACCCGTGGCTGGTGGCGGGCTTCAACAAGCAGGAGACCAGCGACGGAGGAGAGAGTTTCTGGCGCTGGACCGGGGGCCATGCCGTCCTGCGAGTGCCTATACCCGGGACACCCGGCGCAGCCACCTACCAGGGCACACGTGTCACCCTGAGCATGCGGCCCGAGACGCCTGTGGAAGGTAGCCCGGTGCTACGGACCGAACCCTTGACAATCACGGTGGCTTTGGATGACACTCAGATAGGGCAGGTCGTGGTGGAGCCGGGTACCGATTTCAGGGAGTACACCTTCACCGTACCGCCGGGCACCCCCAAGACAGAGAGCGATCCGGCTACCGGCCTGCTGCACGTATTCACGCCTACATGGTCCGGGCGGCCCGCTGGACTTGGCAACGACCCTCGCGCGCTTGGGGTGCAGATTGACGCCTTGCGCGTGGAGCCTGCCCCATGACCCCCGGTAGTCTCTCAATGGCACGCATTTTGAGCTTGGCCCGTCATTTGGCAAGCATTAGCCCTGGCACCGCACTTTGAGCAGGGACACCAAACCACTAGTCGAACGAGCCGGTCTGGCCGCCTTCTGGAACGCCGCCTTCTTCCCTCTGAAGGTGCTGGTGGCGTTTGGCGCGAGCATCATCACCGTGCGCCTGCTCAGGACCGAGGGCTGGGCGCTGTATCTCGTGGTGACTTCCCTGCTTAACGGGTTTGGGCTGGTGGTGGACCTCGGCATCGAGCGCACCCTGCCGCGCTTCTACCCTGAAATCGAGATGCGCTACGGCCGCCGGGGCATCCTGCGGCTGCTCCTGTGGATAAGTGCCATCAAGGGCGCGGTGCTGCTCGTGCTGATACTGGCCCTCGCTGCCGCTCCCAACTTCTGGATATCCTGGTTTAACCTGGGCGAGCAGGGTGTCTGGTTCCTGCTCATGATCGGCGTGCTGTTGGCCCTCGGCGCGATGTCTGATGTAACCATACAGCTACTGTACACGCACTTCCGGCAGAAAATTACCAACGCCCTGGATGTGCTCGCCAGCGTTGCCCTCCCCGTGCTGAGTTCCATATTCGTCGCCCTGGAATGGGGTGCCCTGGGCATGATGCTCGCCCTGCTTATTACTACCGTCGTGTCGGTGGTGCTATCCGTGTGGCAGGCCTGGGCGATGCTCGCTTCCCTCGATGCCGAGCCGCACCCGAAGGCAGCCGATGTGAAACGCCCGTCCACCAGGTCCCTCCGCGACCGCATTGTCGGCTTCGCCGGGCTGAACTACCTGATAAACTGGTCGGTCAACCTGTACGACCTGCCTTTCTTCACTATCATGATCACCCTGATTGTGGTGGCGGAGGACGCCGAGAAGGTGCAGATCGCCATCCTCGGGCTTGCATACCGGGTCACCAAGCAGTTTCTCCGGTCGCTCGTGGTGCCCCTGACGGGCGTGCAGACGCCCCTGTTCGCCCGCTTATACGCAGAGGGCCGTATGGACGGTCTGCGCACCGCTTACGCCACCCTGACGAAGTTTCTCATTCTCGCCCTGCTGCCCGCAGGCGTCGGCCTGATTCTGACAGCCCGCAACCTATTGAGCGTGTTCTTTCTCCAGGTTGGTTCGGACGCGGTACTCACCGAACCCAAGATGCCCGCCGCAGTAGCCTGCGTGGTGATACTGACCGTGGGCCTGTTTGGGGAGGCGATAATCAGCGTGGTGTTGAACGTGCTGATGGTGCACGAAGATTACCGGGCGGTGATTACAGCCAGGCTCTTCGCCCTCTCCAGCATACCGGTTGTGCTCGTACTTGTGCCCACGATTGGAGTTACGGGGGCCGCCATCGCCGCCTCCGTAGCGGCCCTCTCCTCCAGGCTCGTGGCCCTCGTCTACGCGACACGGAGTGTGGGGCTGAGATTTCCGGGCGAGTTCTTTGTGCGTGTGGGATTTGCCTCGGCAGTCATGGGGGCGGTACTGCTGCCGTTCCTGGCGTTCCTCCCACCCACGCCGCTGCCCACGCTCGCCATGATCGTCACGGGCGCGCTGGTCTTCTACGTGATGTTCAGACTGCTTGGGGGCATGGACCAGGAGGACAAAACGCGCTTCTCCAGCCTGCGCGTCCCCTTCGCAAACGTCGTGCTGAGGTACCTGTAGATGCGAGTAGCGATTGTCACGACCACCGGGGTGACGCGGCAGTTCCGCCAGTGGCCGGAGGCGGTGCTTGGGCGCGCCCTCGTCGCTAGAGGCCACACCGTAGCGGCCTTCACCCTGCGCGAGGAAGACTCGGAAATCACCGCCGAAGCTCGCGAGAACGTGGACGGCATCGAAGTCCACAGGGTGCGCGTGAACAAAGCCTGGCTGGCACCTAGCTTGCTCCCCGCGCTGACCGCGTTCCGCCCTGACGTGGTGCACCTGTTCCACCTGCGAAACGCCCTTAACTGGCAGGCGGCGCTCTGGGCCAAATCGGCGCGGCGGCCCGCCGTGTTTACCGTGGTCGGGCCTTTCCACGACCCCTACCTTGTGGACGACCGCGAGCGCCCCTATAGCGGCAAGATGTACCCCGGACGGCTGATCTACACCCCGGCACGCCTCGTTAGAGAGCTTGTGAAATCGAAAGGTAAGAAGCCGCTCTCTATATGGCAGAATTTCTGCATGCACTTCCCCTTGCGCGCCGCCGACCGCCTTATTGCGCTTTCCCTGCACGAGGTAGGCGTGCTCAAGCGTCTCGGTATGGGAGAGCGCAAGATAACCATGATCCCGCTGTGGGTGGACGTGCCCTATATAGAATCGGTGCCGTACAGCGAGTCTATGTCTGCGGGCTACCCGTCGCCGCACGTACTCTTCCTGGGCCAGTTGAAGGAGCGTAAGGGCTACGACACCCTGGCCCACGCTATGCCACTGGTGCTCGACAGGTGCCCCACGACTACATTCCTCTTTGCCGGGCAAAACCCCGCCAGGGCAGGGCACCTGGAGGCCATTTGCCGCGAGAACGGCAGCATCGACAACCTGGTCCTGCTGGGGAAGGTGGACGAGGAGAGCAAGGTGCGGCTCATGCGCTCGGCCGACTGTTTGGTCTACCCCACCCGCTATGAGAGCTTCGGCCTGCCACCCCTGGAGGCCATGTCGGCGGGTTGTCCCGTAATCGCTACCGACCTGCCCGTGGTCAGAGAGATGGTGCGGCACGAGGTGAACGGCCTGCTGGTTGAGCCTGAAAGCCCCCATGCGCTCGCCCAGGCCATAGTTCGCCTGCTGTCCGAGCCGGGTCTGCGCATGCGGCTCGTTGAAGGCGGCCGCGACACGCTGGCACGCTACTCCGAAGCCGACCTAATTGGCCGGATTGAGGCGTTGTACCGCGAAGTCCGGGCCGCCTGACAGCCTACATGTGCTACTAGCCCTTAAGTCCGGGTGCCCGCCAAGACCATTGTCCGACAGCCGTAGCCCCTTTAGCACTGGCTTATTACCCACCATACTGGTAAACTTAACTTGACCATACAGCCAATCTAGAGAAAGGCACACCTATACACGGGCGCGATAAGCACCTTTTGAAAGGAACTCACTCAAAATATGATGCATTCAGCACGAATCAATGGCATTGGCAAACTCGGCGCGCTGGTCCTGGCGGCGCTAGTCCTCCTGCCCGCGGCCTTCTTTCCTGGTAGCTCGGCATCCGGGTCAGCCCTTGGTCAAGAAGCCTCCCAGGCGGAGGAGAACGCCAACAACCCCACAGGCGGCAACTTCACGCTGACTGGGCCTGGCGCCGTTACCATACCCGAGTCCGACGACTATGCCACCCAGGTGCAGGGCGACCCGTGGGACATGAACAACCCCGACGACCTCGATTATCCGCACAACTTCACCCAACCTACACTCAGCAACGGCATCTGGAGCGCGACCACCACCGGCTCCTCAAGCAACCCCGAAATGTTCGTGATGCTGGTGGAGCAGAACTTCGCCACCACCTTCTCCTACATGGGCGAAAAGGACGGCCGCAACTACCCCGTGCCCACCCAGCGATACACCCGCCTCGTTTTCAGGATGTACTCCGAGCAGGCCGGGCGCATGATGCTCTGGTGGTTCAAGAACCCCGGTGAGCGTGCCCCCTGTAGCAATTGCAACCTCAAAGACTTCATAACCGTGCAGCAAGGCTGGCACATTTATGAGGCCAACCTGAACGCGGAACCCCAGAACTGGGCGAACCTCGGCACGGTGGCGGGTATCCGCATGGACGCTCCGTGGAACATGTACGGCAACAACGTAAAGTTCGACTGGGTGCGTATGGCTCCCGATACTTCCACCCCCGTCAATGTGACCTTCCGCCCCGACGGTAGCTCGACGGTCAATTTCTACCTCGGTCTGACCCCCGACCACAATGCGAGGGAGATGCAGATAGGCAGCACCAGCGCCACAGCGGGTAGCTGGACCTGGAACCGCACAGGTGTGGCCCCCGGCACGTACTACATCCACGGGGAGCAAAACGGCCAGTGGAGCACCACCGGCCCCATCACGGTAAATACCGCGCCCGTAGTCCAGGTGTTGGCCCCCGGCCCCCTGAGCGGCGAGGACTTCGCGGCGGCCCGGCTGGGCCAGATCTGGGACGGCGCCAACCCCAACCAGTTGCAGCTATACGAGAACCTCACAGGCCCTCCTACCTTTAACGGCGAGTATCTACAGGCTACTTCCAGGACGCTGCCGGGCACCACGGTGGAGGACCCCTCTATCTACTGGCTCTACCCTTACAACGGGCAGGACCGTGGCAGTGTGGACGCCAGCCGCTACCGTTATATGACGGTGAAACTGTGGTTACAGGCTCCCAGCCAGCACCCCGGCTCCAAGGGCAATCTCGGCCCGCGTTTTACCTGGAACCAGGGTTCAGGGTCGGAGTGGGTGCAAACCGAGGGCATGTACGCCCAGTACAACCGCTGGATACCGATGTCCGTGGACCTGGCGACTATCCCGAAGATCCCTGGAGCGCCCTCTTACGGCTGGTCGGGTCCTATAAGGGTCTTCCGCCTGGACCCGCATGAAGAGGACGATCAGAAGCAGCCTCCCGTGAACCTGCCCTTCTTCCGCGTCCAGAGCGCCCACCTGATGTCGCAGCCTTTCGCGAACAACGCCACGCTCGTGCGCTGGGGCAAGGTGCAGGGCAGTAGCAACGCCACCGTGAGTCTCTATTACGACACCAACAACTCGGGCTTCAACGGCCAGCTTATCGCCGCCAACGTGCCTATCGACCAGGGCCAGGCGGGCTGGAATACGAGCGGCTTGCCGAACGGCACCGACTACTGGGTGTATGCCGTTGCCAGCGATGGGACCAACACGAGCCAGTTTTACAGTCTCTTGCCCGTGCGTATCGACCATGGCTCGGCTAGCACGATCTTCACCGACGTGCCGACGAACAACCCGTTCGCGAACGACATAGCGAACCTCGCGGCCCGCAACATCATCAACGGCTACGGCCAGCCCGATAGCACCATACATTTCAGGCCTGGCGCGACGGCTACCAGGGCGCAACTCAGCAAGATGGTGGTGCTCGGCGCGGGCGGTACCCTGGTGAACCCTCGCGCGCCCAGCTTCATGGACGTGCCCGCGAGTTCCCCCCTCTACACCTTCGTGGAGACGGCGGCGGCCAGGGGCATCATCAGCGGATACCAGTGTGGCCTCCCCAACGAGCCGTGCGACGGCTCGGGGCGCAACTACTTCCGGCCCAATAACAACGTAACTCGCGCGCAGACCGCCAAGATGATCGTGCTGTCGCGTGGCTGGAGCGAATACAGGCCCGGCTCGCCCACATTCGAGGACGTGCCCGCTAACAGCCCGCTCTTCGGCTTCGTTGAGGAGTCGGCCCGCCGGGGCATCATCGGAGGCTACGCCTGCGGTGGTGCGGGCGAGCCTTGCGGTGCGGGCAACAAGCCTTACTTCCGCCCCAACAGGGACGTGACACGCGGGCAGATCTCCAAGATGCTGGCACAGGCCATCGGCCCCTTCACCGGGGCTAGCGCGGCCGCCACCAAGTAGGCCTCACAGGTCGCTATCAGACACCCCACCGTTCTTACACGGTGGGGTGTTTGCTTTGCCCGCTGTTATATAATGCACCCATGACCATACCAGACACATCACACGGGCCGGGGAGCGTGGCCGCCGCCAGCAGCCTGCGCGTGCTCTACTTCATAGGCTCGTACAGCCCCGACCTCATGGGCAACGTGGGGCACGAACAGGCGATACTGGCCCTGAAGGCGAAAGGCCACGACGTTGAGGTGCTGACCCAGATCAACGAGCCGGGCGTTCCCAGGTACAGCCGCACAGCCTACTCAGGCGTGACGACCTACCGGGTAAACCTCGCGACCACCGGCGGGCGCGTGACAGGGCTTGTGAGGCGGGCCGCCGGGCACTTCCTCAAGTACGAGCACACCTTCACTCTCCTCTCCGCCCTGCGCCGCCACCTGAAGCGACACCGCTACGACCTGCTGCACGTCGAGGGGGTCTACCCCTTCGGGGCGGTGGCCGCAATCGCTGCGGGCAAGACCCCTTACCTAGCCAACGCACAGGGAGCGGACGTGATCGAGCTACCCGAGAACGACTACGGCTACCGCCGCTTCCGGCTACCTCGCGCGGCCGTGAACCTGGCGTTGCGGCGGGCGGCCCTGATACGGGTGAACTCGCCCTTCATGATAGGGTACCTGCTGGGCGAGCGCCTGGCCGAGCGAGCGCGTATCGTGATGGTGCCTCGTGTGCTGGAGGACAACGCCTTCCCCCCGCCGGTGGTTGACCTGGACGAGTTCAGGCGGCACAGTCGCGCACACCTGTCCGAGCGTTACGGCATCGGGCTTCCCAGCCCGGTAGTCATGTCGCTCAGCCGCCTGCACCCGTTCAAGGGGTTGGAGTATCTGGTGGATGCGATACCCCTGGTGGCCTCTGCCATGCGCGCGAAGGGTAGGGCGGTGCCGTGGTTCGTGCTGTGCGGGCCGTCGAGGAGCACCGAGAACTACGGCGACTACCGGGAGTTCCTGTTCAAGAGGGCGGTCGATTTGGGTGTGGCGCAACACCTGATTTTCACCGGGCAGGTGGCCCACCCTGACGTGAGGCAGCACCTGGCCGGGGCCGACGTAGTGACCTCTCCAAGCGTAGTGGAGGCGCTGCACAGGGTCGCACTCGAAGCGGCGGCGGTCGGCACCCCCACCGTGGTGAGCGAGACCACCGGCGCGGCCTCCTACCTCGCCCCATACGAAGCCACCATGGCAGTAGCCCCACGAAGCGCCCAGGCCATAGCGGATGCAATTATCCGCCTGCTCACCGAGTCAGACCTGTACGGCCGGGTAAGGGACAACGGGTTGAAGGTCGCTGAGGGACTTAGACTCGGCCCGGTTGCCGAGCAGCTAGAGGTCGCCTGGTTGAGGGCAGCCTCCATTCCGAGGGGCTAGGGCTGTCGCACGATAGCCAGGCGAGTCGTGCCGATAGCCAGTCTCCGCTCGTCGCCGGGCGGGCTGTCGGGTGGCTCGTGGGCCTTCAGCAAGAGGATGTGGTTGCCCGTACGCAGGTGACCCAGGTCGATATCCAGCTCCGTGAAGGCGGGGGTAAGCGCCTGCTGAGCCAACAACCTGCCGTCTAGCTCTATGCTGAGCGTCCTGGGCTTGTCGTAGGCGTAAGCGGTCATTTGCAGGCGATAAGTGCCCTCGGCCGCGGGCGGGATACCGATCCAGACAAGCCCGTTGCCGTCGGTCACGTTGCTGCCGGTCCACCTGTGCGTCGGGTCCGGCTCCACGCTGTGCCAGCCACTCCCCAGGCCCACGAGTGGCAACTGCTCGCCTGCCGCAACCTCTCGTCCCGCTGCCCTGTAAATAGCGACATCCGCGTCCTCGTAGGCCGGGGTCTCGCCGCCGAACAGCGCCTCCAATACCGCCTCTAGCTGCCCGTAGCGGCCCGTCGCCAGATCACCCTTGTGCACCACCACGTAGCGCATGCCGTAAAATTCCAGGCTCCCACGCGCCGTCTCAGGCACAGCGGGCAGCAGGACATCCGCTCCCACCATCGGGGCCGGGTCTTCGCGTACGAGTTGAGCAAGTCCCGGTGCCGCGTCCGCGAAGGGGTACGGGAAGTGGCGCGAGGTGTAGCCGCCGACGATTGGACGCTCGTGTACGGTCTGGTGCAGGAGGGACAGGGCCGAATAATTCTCGAAAGGGACCTCAACGACCGCACCGGCCTCTGCGCTCGACCGCAAGAAATCGACCGCTTCACCTGCCTGTGTCGTAGCAAGCTGCCTCGGCACTCCGAATAGCTCTATAGCGACGAGCAGAAGTATCCCCGCCGTGACCCGCGCCCGCAAGCCGGAACTTCGAAGGCGACCCATCCACCAGGCGAACCCATATGCCCCCAGGAGCGACAGGACCATGCCGGCGGTCGCCAGGAACCTCAGCGGCTGTCGGGAGGCACCGATGAACGGCACGTTGTTCAGCACGGCATAAGGCATCGGCACGCCAGTCTCGCTGCCCGCGACCTGGAGCACCGGGCCGAGCGACATGACGATAAGCGCCAGCAACGCCACACCCAGGGGCAGGGCGAGGTTGCGGCGCACCACAAGCCCCAGTACGCCCAGCACGATAGCTATGTATCCTAACGCCACTGTGCTGTTGTGGGCGTTCAACTCGGGCAGTTCCACCTGGGGCGGCGCGAAGAGTGCCAGCACGTCAGCCGAATTGAAGATGGTGGTCCTTAGCGCGGGTAGCATGTAGGTCTCGCCTGAAAGACGCTCATTTATCATCGCCCAGAGCAGGGGACTCAGCAGCACCACGAAGAGCGCCACCGCTACCCCAACCTTGAGGCCCGCGTTCCACAACCGCGCCATGTACTGCCGGGTGCCCCCACCATCCCTTTGTAGCAGGTGAAGGGGCACGAAGAAGGCCGAAAAGACCACCAGCCCGGCGGTAAAGTACCACGTAGCCAGCGACGCCCCCACCAGGCACAATCCCGCACAGACGGACGCTCGCCTGCCTCCCCCCGGCTTCCACACCGGTCCGGGACTGTCCAGCGCCCGCCATAGCGCAAGCATATAAAGCGGCACCCACCAGACCGTGACCTCGTCCAACTGCCCGAAATCGAGGGAGGTGCCGAGCAGCGGGGTAGAGGCGAACAGCGCGCCACCTACAAGCCCCGCCTCCATTGACCCCGTGCGCTCGCGGCACAGCCAGTATGCGGCCAGCCCATCGAGCGTGAGGTTTGCCAGCACCAGCAGGTTGAAGGCGGCGGTCAGGTTGAAGAGGTGCTGTAACGGTATCGAGACGAGGGCGTTCAGCAGATTGAGGGAGTGGTAATAGAGGTTGAGGCCGGTGGGGTGGTAGAGATAGGTCGTCTGGTAGGGGTTCTGCTGGAGGTCCACCAGCGCCTTGTCCACCCACCAGAGGTCCCACAGGTGCAGCCACGCATCGCTGCCCCGCGAGAGGATTACGGAGTCGCCCAGGTGCAGGACCAGGGGAAACGAGAAGGCGACGGCCCAGGCGAGGAAGAACAGCGGCGGGAGGAGCCATGCGAGACCCCTCCCAGTGCTGCTAGATCTCGGTTTCAGCGCCCTCGTCCTCGCCCGCCTCGTGCCCGCCGTTCAAGTAGGCTTCGGGCTTGAGCACGCCCACGAAAGGCAGGTTGCGGTAAATCTGGTTGAAGTCGAGACCATACCCCACCACGAACTCGTCGGGGATGTCGAAGCAGACGTAGTCCACCCCCACGGCCACCCGTCGGCGGGCGGGCTTGTTCAGCAGGGCGGCCACGCGCACCGACGCGGGGTTGCGCGTCTTCAGCGTGTCCAGGATGTAGTTGAGGGTGAGGCCGCTGTCGATGATGTCCTCCACCACGAGCACGTGCTTGCCCTCGATGGAGCTATCTAGGTCCTTCAAGATGCGCACGATGCCGCTGGTCTCGGTGGAAGCGCCGTACGAGGCCACGGCCATGAAGTCCATCGTCAGTGGCAGGTCGATGGCCCGCGCCAGGTCCACGATGAACATGATCGCGCCCCTGAGCACGCCGACTAGCAGCAGTTCCTTGCCCGCGTACTCCCGCGCGAGGGTGCGCCCCAGTTCCCCAATCGCCCTGTTAAGGTCTTCCTCGGTGACGAGGATGTGGTCGATATCGCTCCGGATGTCCCTTGAAAGTGGCGGCACTACGGCCTCCTCGATATATTCTAGTTCGGGTGTCATGCGCTGCCCTCTGCCTCCTGGCCTGGCTCTGTTGGCGGTCTAAACTCGATGCACAGCAACCGGCGCGTGTGCCCGGTGACGGGCGCGATAGCGGCGCGCCTGCCACCGGGGCCGGGCACCCACAACACCTCCGCGTGCGGGCCGTGCAGGGCCACTACCGGCAGGTAAGCCCTCACTTCCCTGGGGATTTTAGCATCAACCAGCACGTCCTGCAACTTCTTGCGCCCGACCATACCAAAGGGCCGGATGTCGTCGCCCGGCGCCCGCGTTCGCAGCACAACCTGGGCATCAGGTGGAAGTGCGTCCAGGTCGAACAACGCAAGGTAATCGCCCGGAGTAGAGGCCGAGCTGCTGTGCTCTATCACCTCCACGCTCGCGGTCCAGCCGTTCGCCAGCGTGGTTGTGCTTCCGATTTCGAGCGTCATGGTGCACCCGACGGACATCAGGGGCCGGTCCAATGTGCCCCCCGGAACTTGCGCTAAATCCCCGGCATAGTCGGCCTTCCGACGCTCCACCACTCCTAATCCAGCCACTCGTTTAACCCGCAACCCTCCAACGATGTCCACGGCGCCAGGGTCTCCAGGAGCACCGGATAGGACTTGCAACGCCGCCTCCACTTGGTTAAAATCTAGCCCCTCGGTATGTCCCGCGACCTCTTGAATCATGCGCCGGACCATTCTCCGGGACAGGCCGGTAGGAAGACCCGCAAGGGCCTGTGAGGAGACACTGGCCCTGGAACCCCTTTCCAGGTCTATGCCAAGCCGGTCCCACTCCTGATTGGTGAGGCCCCGCAACACGTCATCCTCAGCCGCCGCGATGTTCGCCAGCCGCACCAGGTGGCGCTTGACCTGCGGGCTTGCCGCCTCAAGCGGGGGTAAGACCTCATGCCGGATGAAGTTACGCCGGTAGGCCGTGTCCAGGTTGGTCGCGTCCAGCCGAGGCTCAAGGCCCGCTTGCTTGCAGTGGGCTTCAATCTCTGCTCTCCACGTACCGAGTAGGGGACGAAACAGACGGACACTTGAGAAACTGTCCTTACCCAACAGCGGACCCAAAGCCGAGTCGCCCGTAGCAACGGGAGGCTCACTCAACATGCGCATACCCGCCAGCCCACCTATGCCCGAGCCGCGCAGCAGGTGCATGAGCACCGTTTCGGCTTGGTCGTACGCGTTGTGGGCCACGGCCACCGTGCCGCCGCGCTGATGGGCCACCCCGGCCAGGAATGCGTAACGCACACGGCGGGCCGCGTCCTCGGCTGACAATTTGCGAGATGCGGCATAGGCAGGCACGTCAAAGCGCCCAGTGGTACAGGGTAGCCCCCAAGCCTCCGCTAACTCTGCAACGAACCGGGCATCTGCGGCGCTCTCATCACCCCGGAAGCTGTGATCGAGGTGAGCCACGTGCAACGTCTGACGAGCACTATTACCCCGTAGCTCGCGCAAGATGCTGAGCAGAGCAAGCGAATCTGCCCCGCCCGACACCGCCACGACCAGGGGAGCCGCACTCAGCAGGTCGAACAAGCCCGCTACTCGGGCCTCTCTTGCGACTGACTCGGCCAGCAGAGACATTAGTGCTATCGGCCTCTCACGAATGCTTAGGGGAGTTGATGTTCAGTAGAAGAGTGCCGCACCGGGGCAAGAGGAGGACTGCGCAGGCGGGTGCGGTATAGGAGGCTTAAATACAAAAGTGGCGAGGGGCAGATTTGAACTGCCGACCAAGGGCTTATGAGTCCCCTGCTCTGCCACTGAGCTACCTCGCCACGGAACTGCTTCCCTCCATACATTCAGACGCACGAGGGACCGAAATATTATACCTAAGAACCCTGTTTCTGTCAATTTTGTCAGACGGAAAGACAGAGCCGGAGCAAAGTCACAGCTCTGTCTTTTTCGTGCCGGAACTTGCCTTATGCTACCGCTTCACCGATGCCCAGCAGCGACTCCATCTGGTCGAGCCGCTTGCCGAACATCTGGAGCGCCTGGCGCACCGGGTCGGGAGATGCCATGTCCACCCCGGCGTCGCGCAGCAGGTTGATCGAGTAGTCGCTGCCGCCCCGGCTCAGGAAGCGCAGGTAGCGGTCCACCGCGGGCTGGCCTTCGTTGATGATCTGCTGCGAAAGCGCCACCGCCGCCGACATACCCGTGGAGTATTTGTAGACGTAGAAGCTGCGGTAGAAGTGCGGTATGCGCGCCCACTCTATCGCAATCTCCGGGTCCACGTTCACGCCGGGATAGTACTGCTTGTTGAGGTCGTAGTGCACCTCCGACAGCATATCCGCCGTGAGTGCCTCGCCCGCCTCCGCCCGCTCGTGCGCGATCTTCTCGAACTCCGCGAACATCGTCTGGCGGTAAAGGGTGGTCCTGAACTGCTCCAGGCTGTAGTTCACCACTGCCAGCTTCACGTTCTTGTCGTCCGAGTTGGTCAGCAGGTGATGAATGAGTAACTCCTCGTTCAGCGTGGAAGCCACCTCGGCCACGAAGAGCGTGTAGCCCGCGTACAGGAAAGGCTGGTTCTTGTTGGAGAAGTAGGAGTGAATGGCATGCCCCATCTCGTGCGCCACGGTGAAAACGTCGCGCAACGTGTCCTGGTAGTTCAGCAGGATGAAGGGGTGCACGCCATAGGTGCCCCAGCTATAGGCGCCGGAGGTCTTGTTCACCGACTCGAACACGTCGGACCAGCGCGAGGTAAAGCCCTCCCGCACCGCCGCGTTGTACTCGGCACCCAGCGGGGCGAGGGAGTCGCTTACCATCTGCGTGCCACGGTCGTACGGAATCTCCTCGTTGATTTCGGGCAGCATCGGCACGTGCAAGTCCCACATGTGCAACTCGTCGAGCTGGAGCACGCGCTTGCGCAGCTCAAGGTACCGCTGTATCTGCGGCAGGTTCTCGTGTACGGCATCAATCAGCCCGGTGTAGACGCTCAGCGGGATGTTGTCCTTTGACAGGGACATCTCCAGCGAGGAGCCATACTTGCGCGCCCTGGAGAAGAAGATATCTGCCTTCACCTGGGTCGCGTACGTGCTGGCTATCGTGTTGCGGTTCTGTGAGTACGCCTTGTGGTAGGTGAGGAAGGCATCGCGGCGCACCCGGCGGTCGGACGACATGATGTAGCGGATGTAGCGCCCGTGGCTCAACTCCACATCGGAGTCCTCTTCGTCCTTGATCGTGCCGTACACCATATCGGTGGTGGTGAGCATGTCGAAGGTGGTCTCGGGGCCTCCGGCTATCTCGCCCGCCCCCGCCAACAGGGCCTCCTCCCGTTCGCTGAGCATGTGCTCCTTCTCGCGGAAGAGGTCGTCCATCTCGTGCTCGTGCAGCTTCAGCGGCTCAAGCTCCTGCATGAAGCCGGTTATCTTCTCCTGCCCCACGCTCAGCAGCTCGGGGCTGACGAACGCCAGCGCCTCCTGCACGCGTGCGTACAGCGCGAAAGCCCTGTCGGAGAGGGCCTGGTACTGCGCGTTGGAGTTATCTTCGTCCCGGCGCATCTTGGCGTATACGATGACCCGCTCAAGTACCTGGCCCAGTTCGTCGCGCAACCGCAACGCTTCCAGCAGGGTCTCGGCGCTCTCCCCAAGCCTGCCACGGTAGCTCGACAGCCGCTCCACCAGGGGCATGAGCGAATTGAAGTCCTCTTCCCAGGTTACGTCCTGGCTGTAAATCGCTTCCAGGTCCCACTTGTGCTCGTCAGCTATTTCCGAGCGTGTCGGAACTGCTTTTGTGACCATGAGTTGTCTCCTACATGAAGTGAATGCCGGTAGAATGAGCGTGGGGGCGCTGCCTCTCAGACCGCCTGACTTAGCGACCACCCGCGACTCCGGGCAAGTACTCCATTTTATCACACCCTAAAGAAGGCAACAAAAAAGAGGCCTCTCGGCCTCTTACTGGTAGCGGGGGTAGGATTCGAACCTACGGCCTTTGGGTTATGAGCCCAACGAGCTTCCACTGCTCCACCCCGCGTCAACATTGCTATTATACGGGGTCGCGGAGCAAATGTCAAGGAAACTGGTCGGCGGACTTTGCGGGGGTGAAAAGCCCGAACCATTTCTCCCAGTTCGACGGTTCTTGCCGGGTCGCGTTCTCCTCCGCACCCTGCCCCATAGTGCCTCCCAGCCCACCCGCAAGTGTAGCATCCAACCCGACCGGGATGAGCACTTCCTCGTCGGCCCGACGCAGGTTGAGGTCTTCGCGGGCGCGCTGCTCGATGTACTTGGTAGACTGGAAGTATTGGAGGCTGGCTCGCAGCCGGGTGTTGTCGTCCCGCAGGGCTGAGTTGGCGCGGCGTTGCGCTGCTGCCCTGGCGTTCAGATCGTGTTCCAGCAGTAGCTCCTGTCCGAAGCGCACGAGGAACAGCAAGGCAAACAGCCCCAGCACAACCGAGATAGCGGTGGTGGACAACGACCTGTTCCTACCTGTGGGCAGCTTGAATACGACGCTCATATCTCCCTCGACTCCGGCACGAAAGAGAGTATATAGCAAATGGGGTTGCGCGCCGTGGTTTTGCACCCGATTTGGACGATGGACGATGGACGATGGGAGTGATGAGGAATGAGGGCTGAGTAGTGGGTAGGTAGAGTGCTGCTACCTACCCTTCATCCACTTGGCGCGCACTTTACGTCCTTGGCGTCCTGGCGGTTCCGTCTCCTATCGTCTATCGTCCGTCGTCCATCATCCTAAAGTCGTGGTGTCTGCCTGTGCCAATCGGTCACCTGCTGGTAGGCGTGGGCCACTCGCAGGATGGTAGCTTCATCGAAGTGCCTGCCGAGGATTTGCAGGCCAATGGGCAGGCCGTCCGAGAAGCCGCAGGGGATCGAGACGCCCGGCACGCCCGCCAGGTTGGCCGGTACGGTGTAGATGTCGGTGAGGTACATCGCCAGCGGGTCGTCTAGCTTCTCGCCAATCCTGAAGGCCACCGTGGGGGAGGTGGGGTCCAATATGACGTCCACGTCCTCATAGGCGCGCTTGAAGTCCTGGGCCACCAGTGTGCGGACCTGCTGCGCCTTCTTGTAGAACGCCTCATAGTAGCCCGCGCTCAGGGCGTAGGTGCCTAGCATGATGCGCCGCTTGACTTCCGGTCCGAAGCCGTATTCGCGGGTTGCCAGCATGGAGTTGACCGCGTTTCGTGCCTCTGGATCGCGGTAGCCGTACTTCATGCCATCGTAGCGAGCAAGATTAGAACTTGCTTCGGCGGGCGCGATGATGTAGTAAGCCGCCAGTGCGTAGTCGAGGCTGGGTAAATCTATCTCGCGCAACTCGGCACCAAGCTCCGTCAACTGCGTGACCGCCGACTGCACCACAGCCGCCACTTCTGGATTTAGACCTCCATCTGAGCCACTCGCAGCATCCAAAGCCCCGCGCCGCACACCGACTCTAACGCCATTGAGGGATTCTCCGCTCTCGCGAAGGATTGTGCTGTAGCTGGGCACCTCCACCGGCTGCGAAGTTGAGTCGCATGGGTCTTGGCCCGCGATGAGTTCCAGCACCAGAGCCGCGTCCATAGCGTCCCGCGTGAAGGGGCCGATCTGGTCGAGAGAGGAAGCGAAGGCCACCAGGCCGTAGCGGGACACCCTCCCATACGTTGGCTTTAGCCCGGTCAGGCCGCACAAGGAAGCCGGTTGGCGCACGCTCCCGCCGGTGTCGGTGCCGAGCGAGTAGTGGCCCATGCCTGCCGCCACGGCCGCCGCCGACCCTCCGCTGGAGCCGCCCGGCACGCGCGACGTGTCCCACGGGTTGCGGCTCACGCCCCACGCCGAGTTCTCCGTGGAAGAACCCATCGCAAACTCGTCGCAATTGTTCTTTCCGAGCAGCACCGCCCCTGCTTCCATGAGCCTGGCGGGCACCGTGCCGTCGAATGGAGGGGAAAAGTTCTCAAGGTGGCGCGAACCGCACGTCGTAGGCACATCCCTGGTAATCAGCACGTCCTTGAGGCTCATTGGGACGCCGTCCAGGGTGGAGCGTGGCCCTCCGCCCGAAGCCCTACGGCGGTCGAAGTCGTGGGCGGCTTCCAGGGCGCGCTCTCGGGTGACGGACACGAACGCGTGGACCTGCTCTTCGTGGCTATCGATTTGGGCCAGGGCCGCTTCCGTCAACTCCACTGAGGAGACCTGCCCTCCGTCCAGCAGGTCGCGGGCTTCGTGGATGGTGAGGAACGCCAGCGACTCGCTGCCAACTGCGCTATTCATCGCCGCCTCCGGTCCCACCGCCCGTGCTCCCTGCCTCGAAGTCCTCCATCACGGCAGGCACGCGGAAGAACTCGCCTTCGCGGCCGGGGGCGTTCACCAGGGCCTCACCGGGGGGTAGCGACGGCCTGGAGCTATCGGGGCGCACCACGTTCACGTGTGACAGCACCTGCGCGGTGGGGGCCACAGCCGAGGTATCTACCCCTTGCAGTATCTCGATGTATTCCAGCACCTGCCCTAGCTGGCTCCGTAGCGTCTCCACTTCCTCGTCCGACAAGCCCAGCCGGGCCAGCATGGCGACGTGGCGCACTTCCTCACTTGTAAGCAACTTCTATGTCTCCTGCCTGTTCTGTTTGTGGGCTAGCTCGCGCCAGCCACTCTGTTCCTGATGATGCCGATGCGTTCCACTTCGCACTCCACCACGTCCCCTGGAAAGAGGTATTCGGGGGGCGTGCGGGCGAAACCGACCCCGGCGGGTGTGCCCGTGGCTATAATGTCGCCCGGTTCGAGCGTCATGCCGAGGGACAGGCTCTCGATGGTGCCCGGCACGTCGAGCAGCATAGAGCGGGTGGTGTCGTGTTGCTTCACTTCGCCGTTCACGCGGGTCCAGAGTTTGAGGTCGCCGGGGTCGCCGAGTTCGTCGGCTGTGACGATCCAGGGGCCGATGGGGCAGGTACCATCCAGGCTCTTGCCCTTGAAGAACTGACCGCCGTGCCGCTTCTGCACCTCGCGGGCCGACACGTCATTGAGCACCATGTAACCAAAGACGTAGTCCATCGCCTCATCGCGCCTGATGTTCTTGCCCGCCTGGCCCACGACTACCGCAAGCTCACACTCCCAGTCCAGTTGCGTGCTGACGTTCGGGTCGTATGGAATGTCGTCGTAAGGTCCGATAACGGACGTGGGGGCCTTGGTGAAGATGGCGGGGTACTGCGGAGGCGGCGGGGGCGCGTCCTCACCCCAGGCGCGGGTAGACTCTTTCGCGTGCTCGGCGTAGTTGCGGCCCAGGCAGAACACGTTCTTACGCGGGCGGGGAATCGGTGCCAATAGGCGAAGCTCCGCCAGTGGCAGTATGGCTCCCTCTATGTCGAGGTCCTCGGGGGCTGACTCCACCGCGTGCCTGACCAATCGCAAGCCCGCCTCGCCCATCTCTATCAGGTCGAGCATGTCAAACGTCGGCATCGCTTGCTTCGTGCCCAGCCATACGGTCAGGTCCAGCACCTGGTCGTCCAGCAGCACGCCGACATGCGGTCCACCTTCTCCGGAGTCGAAAGTAACTAATCTCATAATGTCGTCCTAGTTGAGGGTATTTCTTGCTCACCGGGCGTTGGCTATCTCCTCCACCGCCGCCGGGTTCTCAAGAGAGGAAATATCGCCCAGGGTCTCGTTCAGGTAGCGGGCGCGTATGACGCGGCGCATGATCTTGGCGTTGCGTGTCTTGGGCAAGTCGCTCACGAACAGCACCTTCTTGGGTGCAAGACTCTTGCCAAGCTGCCCCACTATGGCCGCAGCTATCTCCCCCCGTAGCGCGTCCGACTGCTCGACGTTGGGCCTGAGCACGGCGAACACCACCACCGACTCGCCCTTCAATTCGTCCGGCACCCCTATCGCCGCCGCCTCACGCACATGGGAGTGGCTCACCGCGGCCGACTCTACTTCCGCCGGACCCAGTCGCTTGCCTGCCACCTTGATGGTGTCGTCGGAGCGGCCCAGGATGTACCAGTAGCCGTGTTCGTCAATTTGAGCCCAGTCGCCATGCACCCACAGCCCTGGTATCCTAGAGAAATAGGTGTCGATGTAGCGTTCCTGGTCGCCCCAGAAGCCACGCGTCATGCCGGGCCAGGGGCCGCGTATCGCCAGTTCGCCCACCGCGCCCCTCACAGGCTCCCCGGTGTCGCTCACAACGTCGGCAGCCATGCCGGGCACGGGGGAGTTGAAGGAGGAAGGCTTGATGGGCAGAAGCGGGATGCAGGACAGGATGCCGCCCGAAATCTCGGTGCCGCCCGAATAGTTGATTATGGGGCAGCGGCTCCCGCCGATCTTGCGGAAGTACCACCACCAGGGGTCGGGGTTCCACGGCTCGCCCGTAGACCCCAGGAACAGCAGCGAAGACAGGTCGTGCTTGTCCACCCACTCGTCGCCCTGCGCCATGAGGGAGCGTATGGCAGTGGGCGAGATGCCCAGGTGCGTGATGCGGTGCCGCTCGATCATGGCCCAAACGCGGTCGGGTCCGGGGGAGTCGGGCGTGCCGTCGTACATAAAGAGGGTGGCCCCGAGCATGAGCGTACCGCTGATTGCCCACGGCCCCATCATCCAGCCGATATCGGTGAACCAGAAGAAGACGTCGCCGGGCTGCACGTCGAAGCAGTGGGCCATGTCCTGCGCGCCCTTGATTGGGAAGCCACAGTGGACGTGCTGAGCGCCCTTCGGCTTGCCGGTGGTGCCCGACGTGTAAATTATCATGTAGAGGTCTTCGGCCCCGGTGCGCTCGGTCTCAAGGTGGTCGTCCTGGGTCGCTAGAAGGTCGTCCCACCAGATGTCGCGCTCAGGGTTCCAGGGAACGTCGCGCCCCAACCGTCTATGCACCACCACCTTCTCGACACACGGCGCGGCGGCCGCTGCTTCATCCGCGACTTCCTTCATAGCTACAGGCTTGCCACGCCTGGTGAAGCCGTCCGATGTGACCAGCACTTTCGCCCCGCAATCGCTCAGACGTGAGGCCACAGATGGGGCGGCGTAGCCCGAAAAGACCGGGATGAAAATAGCCCCCAGCTTGCCGCAGGCCAGCATGGCGATTGCTACCTCCGGCGTGAACGGCATGAACAGCCCTACGCGGTCGCCCTTCTCTATGCCGAGCGACTTCAGGCCGTTCGCAAAGCGGCAGACCTCGGCGTGTAGCTGCGCATAGGTCAGCGTACGAATTACGCCCTCTTCGCCCTCGAAGATGATGGCGGGGCGGTCGGCGTTGTCACCTGTGGCGTGCTTGTCCAGGGCGTCGTGTACGTAGTTGTACTGCGCGCCCGTGAACCAGGTGGCCCATTCCCAGCCTCGGCTAGTATCCAGCACCTGAGTGTAGGGAGTGTAGAACTCGAATCCCAGGTCCTTGACCGTGGCATCCCAGAACCAGACCGGGTCCGCCGCCGAGCGCTGCAAAAGCTCCTCGAACGAGCCGACGCCCTGCTGCTGCATGAACCGCCGTAACCGAGAGCGTTCCAGGTATACAGGGCTGGGCCGCCAGGCAATTTCGCGGGCACGGGGGCTGACTATCCCAGATGGAATCTGGATTGTGGCGGGAACCTGCAAGATGCGCCGGTCGCTCAAGGCTTCCTCCGTGGGAGATATGCGGTCCCACCATAGTACAGGAGGGGTGCGGGGAGCGTCAAGGAAGCAAGCGGTGAAATTGTGTATCAGTCACAGGGTGACGCCCGTCGATTGAAATCGCGGGCTACACATTACAAAGTCCGCCCTGCGGCGGACTGCTTTAGCTACATTTTCACCACGATAGAAGCCCTTAGAACAAGCCAGTCCCCGAAGGGGGACTTTGCAGAGTATAGCCCTCGACTTTAGTCGACGGGCGTCTCCTGGCGACTACGCACCTTGACCCTGCGACTATGCACCTTCACCCTGCGACTATGCACTGCCACTACTCGTCCAGTGCCCGCTAAACCAGGCTGGCCGCCATCTCCACAGGCGCTAGTGCCTCTTCTCGCTGCTCTTCCTCGACTTGCGACTCGGTGCGCCCCTGCTTGCCGACCTTGTTGTCCACGAACTTCCACCAGGCGCTCACCGCCGGGCTGTGCAATGCCTTGCGGTCGTGGATCAGGTAGACGTGTTGGGCGAGCGAGAAACCCTCTATCCGCAGGGGGAAGACCTGGCCGACGAAGCGGCGCGCTATGGACAGCGGCACCAGGCCCACCCCTAGTCCTTCGGCTACCGCGCACGCCACCGCTGTGGGGTCGGGTAGCTCCAGCACCACGCGCATATCGCGGATGGAAAGGCTCCGTTCCTCCAGGGCGTCGTTGAGGGCGCGGCGGGCGTCGCTATGACTCTCACCGTTGCCGTGTTCGATGATGAGCGGCTGCGTCTTGAGCAGGGCGGGCTTGATGGCGGGCACCCAGCCGTCCTCACCGAACCGCGGAGTGCGGCCACCGGAGGCGGAGGCAGGCGCGGGGTGGGTAGCGGCGGGCGTGGTATGACGCTCCTCACGGGCCTGGGCTTGAAGCTCCATCTCGGCGCGGCCTATCTCGGCGGGGGAGGTCCAGGCATGGTTCAATGGCACGATGAGCGTGATGGGGTCCTCGGTGATCTTGTGGTGTACCAGGCCCCGGCCCCGCATGCGGCCAAGCACAAATCCGCCGTCAAGCTCCTGCGCGCGCAACGCCCCCAGCATCGGCCCCGGCTCGGTGTGCTCCAGGTGCACCGACACCTCCGGGAACTTGCTACGGAACTCGTACAGCCAGCCGCCCAATGTGTACGGTGCGGACGAGACGCAGCAGCCCAGGCGGATACGCCCACTGACCTCGCTGCGGCGCGACATGACGGTGCGCTCGGTCATCTCCGAGAGGTGGATGAGGCGGCGCGCCGGATCGAGCAGGTCGTAGCCCGCCGCCGTCAATTCTACGCCGTGCCCGCGACGGATGAAAAGCTTGGTGCCAAGGTGGGTTTCGAGCGCGCGGATCTGCTGGCTCACACCGGGTTGCGTGAGGTGCAACCGGACCGCCGCCGCCGAGAAACTACCCGTCTCCGCCACCACCAGGAAGACCTGTACCTGCCATAGGTTTATCATGGTTGTGCCTCAATAGCTGTCTGTTCTGGCTGCCACGTTGCAGTCCGCTCAACTCGTATAGGAAGGCCGAACAACCTCGCGGCGTTCGCTGTGGTGGCCTCCGCTACCACTTCAAAGGGTACTCCACGTAGGCGCGCAATAGCCTCCGCCGTGTAGTAGACGTAGGACGGCTCGTTGCGCCTGCCCCGGTAAGGCTCGGGCGTAAGGTAGGGGCAGTCGGTCTCCACCAGCAGCATGTCCAGCGGCACCGCTGCCGCCACCTGGTGCTTATCGACTGCCTTCTTGAAAGTCACCGGCCCGGACATGGAAATCATATAGTCCAGCGCCATGCACTCCTCCGCGTAGGCCACGTCGCCCGAAAATGAGTGCATCACCCCGCGTGTAGCATGGCCGTCCCGCTTCAAGATGTCGAGGATGTCGGTGTGTGCATCGCGGTTGTGGACGATCACGGGGAGGTCAAGCTGTCGCGCCAGGTCCAGGTGTGCCCGAAAGGACTCCCGCTGTTGCTCGTGCGTCACGTACTCGCGGTAGTAGTCCAACCCTGTCTCGCCCAGCCCGACTATTTGGTGCCGCCTGCACAACGACTCCAAATCCGCCAGCGTAGCCTCGAAGGTCTGGTCGGCACTATTGGGGTGTACCCCGAGTGCCGGAAACACCATCTCGTAACGGTCTGCCAGTTGCAGCGTTGATGCCCAACCCTCAGGCTCGAAGCCGATGGAGACTATGCCTACCAGCCCCTTTTCGCGCGCACGCGCCACTAGCTCGTCCCTATCTCCCGCGAAGTCGGTGGAGTCGAGGTGAGCGTGGCTGTCAACGAGGGGTGGTCTGCCGGGGTCGGGTGAGTGCATGGGCGGGGGTCCTCACAACACTATACGTGCCCTTAGCACCTGCCTGGGATGGCGGGTGCGGTGTATCGTACCACACCTTGCTGGGACATTCAACTGCAAAAGGTATTGCATTAACAGAAGATTAATTGTACAATAAATCACAAGTACTTGTGAGTAATATCACAATCTAGCTGTGGGGAACACATTGAAGCTTGTCCAGTGAGGAAGTGGCACCGGGCCACCAGGAAGGAGGGCATCAATGGCGAGCGACCGGCGTCCTGGAACTGCACCAAGCCCCCTGCGCACAGGCCCCTGGATCATGCGGCAGCGTTGGCACCATCTCCTGTTTGCCCACTGGCCCGTTAGTCCTGACATCTTGCGCCAAGCCGTTCCACCGGAACTGGACCTCGATACCTTTGCCGGAGAGGTGTGGCTGGGGTTGGTGGTGTTCCGCTTGAGCGGCATCAAGCTGCGGGGCTTGCCTGAAGTAAAAGCCGTAGCTTCCTTCCCGGAGGTCAACATCCGCACCTATGTGACCTATCAGGGGCAGCCGGGTGTCTATTTCTTGAGCCTGGACGCCGACAACCCGTTAGCCGTTGCGATTGCCCGCCCCTGGTATGGCCTCAATTATTACAACGCCGAAATCCATTACGGCAAGGACGCGGACGGCTTCTACTTCAAGAGCCGCCGGATAGAGCGCGGCCTACCGGAGGCGCGGCTGGACGTGACTTATGCGCCGATGGGAGAAGGTCGAAGCACCCCTAATGCTGGCAGCATACATCTACAAAAGTGGCTCACCGAGCGCTATTGCTACTACTCTGTGAGCCAGGGTAGGGTCCGGCGCTGCGACATAGAGCACCCGAAGTGGGACCTGCAATCCGCCCGCGCAACTTTCCGCGAGAACAGCATGGCACTTGCATATGGCTTGCAGGTGGACGGAGCAGACGCATTGCTGCACTACTCCCACTTCATGGAAGCGCACGTCTGGCCGCTACGTCGCGCCGAGAAGCGCCCTTGCCTCGGAAGCCTGGCGGTGCGCACCTTGCGCGGGCAGTTGGCGCGTTGACGAGGGGCAGCGACTTACTATTGGCAGCCCTGCTTGTTCAAGTACTCCACGCCTAGCAACCCAAGCAGCACCTCGGCGTTGGTGCCTTTGTTTTCGGGGTGGTATTCAAGGCGGTTGCGCTCGAAGTACTGCACGGTGTAGGTCTTACCGTCAGCCGCGTTGCGCTCCTGAAGCTCGGCTGATATCGGATATCCAAACACCGCCAGGCCCCCATGCGCCCGCCACCACTCCTGGAATAGGCCCAGGCTCTGCCCCGTCAGTGGGAAGTACTCACCCGCGGTCGTGGGCGCGTGGGAGCTAGGGAAGGCGCGCCCGTCCGTGACCCACATGCCCAGGAGTCCCACCTGCACGTCGTAGGGCGGCGAGTTCTCCGGGTGGTGCTCCAGCCTCGCGCGCTCGAAGTACTGTTGCCGGTACGACTTGCCGTCCGAGGAAGGCGCGGTAAACACCTCAGTCAGTGGGTACCCGAGAATTTGCACCCCGCCGTGGCTCTCCCAGTACTGCCGGAAGACACCGCCCAGGTTGTGCCCTGTTTCTTGGAAGTAAAGGTTGTCCGGCTCCTGTTCGGCCTCGACTCGGTCTGTGTAGGCGCATAGCGGCAGGCGCTCCATCTTCGGTGGCGCCTGGGCGTCACCCGTAGCACCTGACGCAGGCGATTCCCCTGCCCTGGAAATCTCCCCAGGCTTATGCACAACGTAGATCGGACTGCTGGACACCTTCAGGGAGAGCGCCCCATCTTTGGCCGACAGTTGCGTCTCTTTGCCGTTGCGGTCCACCACCGTGGCCCTCGGGGAGCCTGTGGCAAGCTGCACCCCCGTGGGGTCTACAGACCACAGCACGTCCACTACCTGCCCGTCAGTTCGCGTGAAGCGGACGGCGCTCACGTCGGGGCCGTCGTACGATTGCAGGTCGTCCACCAGCACCGTGCCTTTGCCGGGCGGCTCGTCCGGCGTGTTTTCCAGGCGGAAGCCGATGAAGTGCAGCGGGTAGTCGGGCTTGCCGTTGGGAGGCTCGCCACCCGCGCGCTCCCAGTCGAAGTAGTAGTTGTTCACTCGCGACTCGTAGTACCGCCAACCATCGCCTACGCTGGATACGGCACCTAATCGGACCTTGAATAGCTCTCCATCCTTGTCCTTGAGCCACGCTGACAGGTAATTGCCGGAGTTGTCGCCTTTCACCCACAGCCCTAGCCGCGTCGGATTGCCGGGCAGCGGTAGCGGATTACCGGGCGCGAAGTCTACCGCCTGGTTGGGGGCGCTGAAGTTGTATTCGAGCTTGCCCGCCCCGGTGCCATCCCGCGCCAGTCCGGTAGCTGCGAGCATGCTGCCTTCCGTGTGGAACGAGCGCTGCCAGGTCGCGGGCGACTCGAACCCTTCTACTATGGCGAACTGCCCCAGTTGGAACCTGCCCCCAGGCTTGGTGAATTTGAGCATGCGCGAGAGGGTGGCATAAGTCGCGAAGGAGGCACGGCGGGGTGCCAGGTCGGTCTTACCCGCGCCCCAGCCGAGCATACCCCACGTCTGGGTAGGACGCTCCGAGTCGTCCTTGAAGCTGTACCAGAAGATGCGCTCTACAAGTCCGCTGGCGAGCATCTGCGCGTATGCCTGCGCCATGTAATCGGCCTGCGCCGCCTCGTCCAGGCCCCAGTCGAGCGCGGGCCAGCCCATCTCGGTGACCCAGACCGGCCGCTTGATGCCATGTCTCTCCAGGAAGGCGCGGTACTTGGTTAGCTCCACGTCCACCATCTTGTGCACTTCGGGGCGGCTTTCGGCGCGGGCGTTCGCGGGGTTCAGGGGTACCGCGTAAGGGTGCAAGGCCAGTATGTCGAAGCTACCACCTGCCCCTGCCGACATCATCTCTTCGAGGTAAGGCACCGCGTTACCCGACACGCCGCCGGAGAGCACCTTGGCCGTGGGATCGGCCTGCTTGACCGCCTTGTAGGCCACCTTCAGCAACTCGGCGTATTCGCGGGCGTTGGGCTTGGGCTTCCAGAACATAGAGTTGTCCGGCTCGTTCCAGATCTCCCAGTGCTTCACGGTGCCCTTGTAGCGTGACACCAGCGTGCGCACGAAATGGGCATACTTCGCATGATCGGGCGGGTAGAACGAGAGGGCGGATGGTTGCTTGTCGTCTTCCTTCGTGGGGGTGGCCCAGTTGACCGAGTAGGAGATGATGCCGAGCACGTTTACCTTGCGCGTGGCTAGCTCGCCTACTATCCGGTCGGTGGCGGTCCACTCGTACTTCTGCTCGGTAGGCTGTATCAGGCCCCAGGCGAAGTCCTCCCTCACCCAGGAAGCGCCCGTCTCCATGAACGCGTCGGCGGGGCGGCTGAAAGTACCCCACTCCGGCCAGCGCATCACACCGGCGATTCCGAAGGGAGAGCCTGGGTCGGGTGCGTATGCCGCTGCCGCCTGCGCCCTAGGGACGCTGGAGTTGGCATTGAAGTAGGTTGGTGAAAACACAGACGCAGCCACCAGCAATACCAGGGCTGAGGCTGTGAATGCTCGGGTGAAACGCGACATCAATGACAGTCCTTCATCAATGGTGCGGGACGAGCCGGTAAAGAGAGTTATGTTGAGGATTATACATGATGGTACGGGCGGCGGGAAGAGACGATTGGGTAATAGTCGCGGCACCTTAAGTCCTGTGTCCGGTAGCGCCAAAGTATTAGGAGTGCAATCTCCTTGCGAAAACGGTATGGAACGGTACGTTAGGGACTCACTAGAAGGGCCAGGAACAGGGTCCACACAGTTACCGCGCCCGCCGCAAGTGCCAACTCGCGAGGGCGTATCTTGAAGCGGAGCCGTCCTTCGCGCAACCACCAGATGCAGAGCGCCACCAGCAGGTAATAGCCCACAACCCACGGCAGACCTACCTCCCCGACCTCCAACGAAGCAGCGGGCAGGCTCGCCCACCAACGTACCGACTCGATCATCCAGGTAGCGGGAGGCCAGGCTAACAATGACACCAGAGAGCCTACCTGCCCGAACATTGCGCCCGCAAGACCTCCGGCGATACCCGCGAGCATGAGCGGTAGCAGCATGAACTCCGTGGTGAGAGTAGCCAGCGGCGACACTGTCGAGAAACGCCCGGTGAAGAGGAGTATTAGAGGCGCGGTGCTCAGTTGCGCCCCTAAGCTCGCGGATAGAGGTACGCCCAGGAGTTGCGGCACCTTCGCTTTGTCCAGCACCCTCAAGACCAATGGAGCAATCTGCACCAAGCCAACCATCGCGGCGAAACTCAGCAGGAATCCCACATCGAGCAGCAGGTCCGGGTCCACCACCGACATCAAGGCTGCCGATACCGCCAGCGCCGAAATTGGATCGAACCGCCTGCCCGCCACCTGCGACGCCAGCAACACGGCACTCATCACCGAGGCTCTCACCACGGCAGGTGTCGCGCCGGTGAAGACGGTGTAGGCTGCCAGCAGCGCCAGCACGGTCCCCAGCAGCCAGAGTGGCATCTTTCGCCTCTCTTTCCCGCCGTAGACCAGGAATACGAGGCCGACGAGCATCGAAATGTTTTGCCCTGAAATAGCTAGGATGTGGCTCGTGCCGCTCCTGGTAAATGCTTCCTGCAATTCTTCGGGGATGCCGGTCCGGTCCCCGGTGACGACGCCTATCACGAGGGCGGCCTGTGGCTCCGGCAAGCCCTCTCGCAACGCCTGCCGCACCGCATTACGGGTGAAGGAGATTGGCCCAAGCAGCCCGCCGTCAGTGCCTGCGCGACGGTCGATTACCGCCGGGAACAGCATATACGAGTACACGCCCTGGCGCGCTAGGTAGCTTGCGTAATCGAAGTCCTCAACCTGGGGGGGTACCGTTAGCTTGCCCGAGAGGGTAAGCTGCTCGCCCACATAGTAGGTAGGGTAACGGGGCAAGAGAGTCAGCATATCCCCTGAGACCGGCACCGCGGTGCTGTCGCCCTCGCGGACAAGGGATTTAGCGGAAAGTCTCAGCCGTTGGGAGCGATCCCGATAGACTGGTTCGGCGCTCACGATTGCTGTGATTCGCACGTGCGCCGAGTCCTCGGTGCCGTTGTAATACGCAAGATCGCTCGGTCCGGCCGGGGAATGTATGAGCAGGGTACGACCGGCACCTGCCAGTAACGCAAGGAGCCACAACCCGGCCCAGCGCAGGCGTTTCTCCCGCCAGCCCAACGCCAGGGGTATAACCGCCAGGGCAGCGAGACCTAGCACCCAGGTGCCGAACGTCTTGTCCAGCCCCTCCGGTCGCGAGAGATGCAGCACCAGTCCGGCCGTACAACCGGCAATCCAGGCCACTACGAAGCCAATCGAGTTCATTACACCACCTGCTCAATATTGCGGCGATTATAGCACCAGTATTCGCCTGCGACTAGAACCAATCCCCGGTAGTGGCAAACGATGACGAGGGGCACGAATGTTGCACTCGACACGCTCACGGTCGGTTGTGGTATCATGTCTCCTACTATCGCAAGCTCCGTAACCGAGCTGAAGACCTGTGGAGGCAGTCACAATGTCAAGAGAGCCGGGTGGCACCGTAGTCGCCGCCTTCCGGACCGAAGAGGACGCGGAGGACGCGCTGGAAGCCCTGGGTTCGAGGGGTCACGCCGCAGAGGACATCTCCGTCGTCATGCGAGCCACCGAACACGAAAACCGGATAGGGCGCGACCTCGGCTCGAATGTCCTGGTCGCTGCGGGGCTTGGCGCATTGTTGGGGGCCATGCTGGGAGGCGCGGCAGCCTGGTTCATGGCTCTGGGGAGCATGGCACAGCCGGGGCAAGGCCCCACTTCAGGCGTCAGCTCGATCGCCGCCACTCTCACCGGCATGCTTCTTGGGGCAATCATAGGCGGCCTCGTTGGAGGGTTGGCGGGGCTGAGCATCCCGGCCTCACAAGAAGCGGAGGACAGCGCGGAAGGCGGCTTTTTGGTGCAGGTGCGTACGCCCGCCACAGCTGACTCGCGGTACGTCGAGGAGCTGCTGGCGTCGAGCGGGGGACGGGAAGTGCGTACTGAAGCAGTCACGAGCGCACCTGTAGTCGAACCTACGCCCGTAGTCGGCTTTACGGCCGCGCAATTAGACGAAGCCGAACCTGCAACCCCATCGCTCGTGGATTTCAGCGGGTTGCAGGCACTGGTTCGCGACGATGAGGAGCCTGATATGCAAGGTACCTGGATGGCAGATGACGAGCCTCGTGACGACCGGCCCGAGCAGGCTGACGATGTAACAACCGAGGAAGAAGTAGAGCGCGACGTGGAGGCAAGCACCGGCGAAGCGGGCTGGTACGAGTCGCTGCCCGACCCACCCACAACCGCCGAGGCCGATGCCGCGCCGACGACATATTCGGGGCTGACCGAGGACGAAGAGACCTGGGCCGACATTGCGAACCTGGAACGACAGGAGGATAGCAACGTGAACGAAAATCCAGAGGGCACCAATCCGAACACGGCGACAGGCACTCAGGGTGCCATCAACCCGGACACAGGCACTTTCGGCACAGCCGGGACACCTGTCACCACGGGGCACGGTACCTCCGGCTCTACCATAGGCACCGGCACCGCGGGCGGCGAGCAGGCCAGCCAGTCGGGCGACTTCCGTGGCTCGACCCCCGATACGGCGGCGTACGAGATGGGCGGTAGGGCCTCCACTGACTCGCAGGAGTCGCTCCAAGGTGACGAGCGCGATGCCACGGTGGAGGACAAGTACGCCCGCACCGACACCGATGCCGTGCCCATCCAGCAGGACCCCGCCACGGTGGACGTCTACGAAGCAGGCCCAAGCTACGGCCCCGGCACTCGCCAGGAGGTAGACCGCACCGACCTCTATTCCAACAGCGACGTCGATACCGCGCCAACCTACGCCGTCACCCCTACCGACGACTCCCAGGCCAGCTCAGGCACCGACATCCCCGGTACCGCCGACCCGCGCGGCCTCGGCGACAACACCGACGACGTAAGGTGACGACGGACGATGGACGATGGACGATAGGAGTGATGAGGACTGAGGTCTGAGGACTGAGGACCAAGTAGAAGATAGCACCCTTCCCAAACAACCCTAATCTCTGCGCGTCCTTTGCGTCTTGGCGTTTTCGTCTCCTACCATCGTCCATCGTCCATCGTCCATCGTCCATCGTCCATCGTCCTCCCCTAGCGTGCCTGTACGACTCGTGGTAAAATGAACTTGCCGGATGCCTTTTCCTGGCCTCTCACTTCCTGCTCAATGGCGCACGGCGATGGAAGCTTTTGCTTCCGCGTATCCTTTTTGTGTATCAGGAGCAGGAAATGAACACCTCCCAGGACATAAAATTCCGGTTCAACCCCTCATCGGAACGTTCGAGCAAGGTACTTGGCCCGCTCGAAGATGACATCATGGAGGTGGTCTGGTCGCAGGGCAGCGCCACTGTGAGCACTGTGCACAAGGCCCTTCGCGAGAAGAAGGACATAGCCTACACCACCGTGATGACCACTATGAGCCGCCTCGCCAAGAAGCACCTGCTCAACCAGGACACCACCAACTCCAGCTACGTCTATACGCCCACCCTGTCGCGTGGCGATTTCCAGCGTTACGTGGTCCGAGGCGTCGTCAACGGCCTCTTCGAGGACTTTGGGGATGGCGTCATAGATTACTTCCTCGAAGCCGTGAGGCAGCGCGGAGACGGCAGCATGGAGAAGCTCAGGGAGGCGGTTAGCTAAGCCAGCCAGCAATGTCCTACCTGAAGTCTTGCCCTTGCCCTTGTTGCTGGCCCCATCAATGCGGCTGACAATACTCTCCCTACCTGCCCGGTTTTCCTACCAGACGCGCACTTGAACTCCGTTAGGCACATCCCTTGCAGTAGTGCTTTACATAGCACCCTGCACTTTCGCTGAGCTCGTCATCAGCGGTAACCAGGAAGCCTGCGTAGAGGACAATGCGGGCCGTGTCGCGGCGTGAGCCGGGAGTGAACCTGCCAACTATCATGTTTGCATGGCTCAAGAACAAGCTAGATTCGCAGACGGAGGCGGTGCCTGAAGCGTCGGAGCCTACCGTGCGCGAAGCCCTGCTTTCGGAGCGCCCCTCCGACACCTTTGCTCGCTGGGCGGATGAGGGCGTCCTTGTGGGCATCCTGAGCGACCTGGACTACCTGCGAAACGTCCCACAGCTTTCGGCGCACCGTGACAACGCCTTCATCCACACCCTGAAGGTGGTGGATGCCATCGAGCCTACACTAATCAGGAGGTGGGCCGCGTTGATGCACGATATCGGTAAAGGGCCGACATATATCGAGACGCCGGAAGGCCGTTCCCGCTTCTTCGAGCACGACCTTGTAGGCGCGGTAATGGCTACCGAGATCATGCCGGGGCATGGTGAGGCTGCCGAGACGGTCGAGGCGGTCGAGCGCCTGGTCCGCTTGCACATGCGCCCGATTTCGTACCGCCCCGACTGGACCGACGCCGCAGTGCGCCGCCTGGTGGAGGAAGCCGAGGAGACGCGCGGGCGCGAGGGCTGGGACGACCTCATGTCCCTGGCACATGCCGACTTGCGCGGGTATCTGCCCGAGCCGATAGACCGCGGCCTCTGGGTGCTGCAAACCCTGGAAGAGCGCAGGCGGCAGATGGACGAGGCCGAGGCGCAGGCAGACCAACTTGCCCGGCTTGAACCCCGCTCGCCCCTTGATGGCACAGAGTTGCTGGCCCTCGGGAATCGCGATGCTGGTCCGTGGGTGGGGCAACTGAAGGACTTTCTCTGCGGCGAAGTGGCGGCCGGGCGACTCACACGGGACGACAAGGACACCGCTGCGGAGCTTGCTGGGCGCTGGTTGGAGACCCACCACCCCTTGCATTGACAGCCTGCCGCGTGCGACATAGAATGTCCACAGCATGCGAATCTTCCGAACACCTCCCTACCGCGACGTCACGGAGCTTCTAGACTCGACGGCGGGCATAGACGACCGCGACCTGCAAACGACGCTTCGCGACATCCGGCGGGCCAACATCTTCGGGCTTGGGACCTGGGTAGTAAAGCACCACCTTGAGAAGCTAATCGCGGGCCACACTGGCAAACTGAGCGTGCTGGACGTGGCGACGGGGTCGGGCGACATACCGGAAGAGCTTTTCCGATGGGCCGATTCTCGCGGAATCGAGCTATCATGCGTGCTAACCGATATCAGCCCCGAAATCCTTGGCGTTGCCCGCGAGCGTATTAACAGGGTAGGGTTTGGCAGCGCCGCTAGTTTCGCGGTATGCGATGCAGGCAAATTGCCCTTCCCGGACGCGTCCTTCGACGTGGTGGTCTGCTCGTTGGCCTTCCACCACCTGAACCTTTCCCAGGGGAAGGCGGCGCTGCGGGAGATGGCCCGGCTGTCGAGGATAGGTTTTATCATCAACGACGTGTACCGCTCGCGGGGTGCCTGGTACATGGCCTGGGTGCTGGTCCACTTGACGACCACCAACCGCCTCACGCGTCACGACGGCCCGGCCTCGGTGCTGAGGGCCTTCACACCGAGGGAGTTGCGGCGCATGGCCTCCGAAGTGGGGGTGCCTGTCACGGTGCACACGCACCCATTCTGGCGCATGGCGGTTGTGGGCAGGACAGGCGGTTAGCGGCGGCGGGATAGAAGGAGAAACTTGTGGGAACGCCGGTTTCGGGGCAATATGATGCTGTTGTAGTCGGGGCGGGTCCCGCCGGTTCCGCTACAGCCGCGCTGCTCGCCCGCCGTGGCTTCTCCGTGCTCCTACTCGACCGCGCTGCCTTCCCTCGCGACAAGGCTTGCGGCGAGTACACCAGCCCTGAGACCGAGCAGGTGCTCAAGCGCATAGGCGTGCTGGAGCCGGTGCTAAGGGCGGGGGCGCGTCGACTACCCGCGATGAAGGTAATCAGCCCCTCCGGCTGTAGCTTCACCATGCAGTACAGCCGCGAATGCCACTCCGATGAAGCGCATGTTATTGCTACCCCCCGGCGCATTTTGGATGCCACCCTCGTTGACCATGCCCGTCGCTGCGGCGTCTGCGTCCAGGAGCGGGAGAAG